>CBCXVS010000335.1:0-3530 GCA_965178525.1 uncultured bacterium
CTCTACCCGTTTTAAGACAGATTTGAGCCTGAACGGGAGTGGTGCGCCTGTTCGGAGTCAGTTATTTCGTGGGATTGAGGCGAAAATACGCCACAACATTCCCCGCGAAGATACGATCACGCTCCTCCAACGGCACGTCGGCATAGAGTTTCTCGAGAAAAGACCGGCTATTAGGCCATTCACACTCGATATGCGGGAAATCGGTGGCAAACATAATTTTGTCTACCCCCACGTGATGCCGCAGCTCTATGGCCACGCGTTCGTACTGTACACTCCAGTAGATATGGTCCTTGACATACTCACTGGGGAGCCGTTTGAGGCGCTTGAAGCCAAGATGTTGTTCCGCCCAGTCACAGTGGCGTCCGTACCACAAATCGGCACTTTCCAACCAAAACGGCACCCAGCCCAGACGGGTTTCCGCCATGAAAATGTTGAGCTGAGGGAAGCGGTCGAAAACCCCGGAAAGGACTAGTTGCGACACCGTCACGGCGGGCCGCAAGCCGAAATTGGACACCCATTCGAGGAACGGCCGGCGGATGCGGCTCATGACCTCTGGCCGCTCATCGGGGTATTTAAAAGTCGGCTGGGACGCTCGTGGTCCGGTGCGATCGAACGCCACATGCACGGTTAGGGGCATCTGCATATCGACCGCAGCCGCCCAAAAGCGGTCGTCTTCCGGTGTGGGATAACCTTTGGCACTAGGAAAAACTCCCAGCACGACCCCCTTAAGGCCAAGCTTGGCACAGTACTCTAGCTCCGCAATCGCATCATCCACATTCGTCCAAGGGATGACGCCCAATCCAATGAGCCGGTCCGGCGCCACGGTGCAGTAATCCTTGGCGAGCCAATCGTTGTAGGCGCGGATCATCGCTTTGTACACCTCATCGTGACTGATATTGCGCCAGAGCACGGGCCCGGCGACCATGGCCGTAAACAGCACCTCAGCGTCCAAGCCATCGGCGTCCTGTTCTTGCACCCGTTGCTCGGGCGGCCCCGTCCCCGCCGCGTCCTCGACTTTGATGCCGAATGGTTGCCACTGTCCCTCCGCCCGACCCGCTCGCAAGTCAAGAAAATTCGCTTCTTGAAGCGGTTGCCCCTCTACCAGAATGGCATCGCCGCCATCCGGCAGCCGGACGCTACGTGGCGCCCGGTCCCGATATTTCTCGGGCACCCGGTGCGACCAGCGTTCGGGCGGCACCTCCAGGTGTCCATCGCTGGAAATTAGCCGATATGTTCGTGCCATGAATTCCCTCCTACTCTGCTTACCGTGTGTGGACGGCTTTAAGGCAACCAGCCGTTGAGCCACCGCACCAGCGCCTTGGCCGGGGAGCTGATCTCCTCAACACTCGTATAATAAAAATCTTCCCAGCCGGTTTCGGGCAATCCCGTAAACAGCATCAGATTCAGCGGATACGGCTCACAATCCGTGCAGCGCCTGAAATCGTCCCGAAACAGGAAGGTCTTTTTCCCAAGCGCGATCGCCATGCCCAGCTCCACCATAACGCCTTCGTCGGGCGGCGTCCCGTTCACAACAGCAAAGATGGCGTGACATGCCCGCACGTCCCGGACATCGCATTGCCCGATTTGATACGCCCACCCTGCGGTGGCGCGATCGACCTGATTATTGCGCGCAAAAGGCTCCCAGAC
This sequence comes from uncultured bacterium, assembly GCA_965178525.1. GTDB lineage: Bacteria > Tectomicrobia > Entotheonellia > Entotheonellales > Entotheonellaceae > CBCXVS01. The sequence continues at coordinate 1,648 of CBCXVS010000335.1, forward strand.
CTCAGCTCCCAGGGCTTCGAGAATGCAGATCAACTCCGGTAACAAGCGCCGCCGCTGCTGCGCGGAAAATCCGTATGGGTTCGCCAGGTAAATAGTTTTCGCCACGTTCTCTCGCTTCTTCGTACCGCGATACGTAACAAGGGACACAATTTGCCGAATCTCTTAGATACGACTTGCAATATGGTTTCCTCAATGGCGGTGCGCAGTACTTAGCGCGTAAACGTTATCGGCTCATCCCGATCTTCACGGCCCTGGCGAAACATCTCCAGGGCATTGGGCAGCTCGTAGTAAATTTCCAGGCCATTGCCGTCCGGATCGTTAAAATAGACGCTCTGCTGACTCACGTGATCCATGGCGCGCGTGATCTCGACGCCATGCTCCTGCAGGGTGAAATACGCGTCTTTGAGCGCCTCGTAACTCTCGACCTGAAAGGCAATGTGCTGCAGACCGGGCTGCTTACGGTCCGGCGGTGCCGGCGGTTCGGTGTTTTCCGCGGGCATCAGATCGATAGTGTGGCCATCTTCCCCAAGGGTCATAAAGACCCCGCCATGTGCCGGGTCCTCTTCGACGATCTCGAACCCTAAGATATCGGAATAAAACGCCTTGGACCGTTCGAGGTCCGCCACACGAAATAGGACATGCCCGAGTCTCTTGAGCTGGATCATCGGCTTTTCTCCTCTATGTTTCAGATCGCCCGGTAGACGTGGCCTGCAGATTTTATCGCATATTGGACCAAGAAACACTAGGGGATCATAGGAAATCAAAAGTATAGCCAATACCGTCGCCAGTTAAGAGAGGTTGACAGCATGGTTAATCCGCCCGAGCTCAGCCATTTGGGCCACCACCTGATCAATCAAAATGGAATCGGGCGGTTCCGGAAGCCATGTTAACGTTTCAATGACGTATTGGCGGCCACGGAACCAGGCGTTGAGGTCATTAACGCTGCAGGCAGGCCACCGATCCCGCATGGGGCGAATCCAGGTCTGGGACAGATTGACCATGAACATCGCCAGATTAGCACTATGATAAACCGGACGTTCCTTCACACTCATGAAATCTTCGAGACCCCAATATTGTTTTGCATCTCTAAAATTGAACTCTAATTGGAAGCGCAACCGATAGTAGTCGATCACTTTCTCGTACCCCAGGCTTACATCACTACTGAAGAGCACCACATGAGCCCTTTTGTTAGTTTTCAGATTCGTTTTCACGATCACGACAATATTTAGTAAATCAGCAAACTTCTTATGCCAGAGAGACATCTAGTAAGTCTGAGTCTCAATCTCTTTGTCAATTGACATCGACTTCAAGTACTCAGACGGAATATTCTGATCATCTAGCTTCGGGCCATATTGGCGGCGCCGACCCCGACCCGAATACGGACCATCATCAGGAACATAAAGAGCCGAATGATTCCGAAGTTTCGAGATCAAATGCAGACCCACTTGTCTCACCATTTGCAGCGCATTATGGTGACCTAACTCACCATCAAATATAAAATAGACGGCCTTGAAAGCATCTCCGATCGACGCCAGGAGCCTCTTGATAGGCTTTTGAATAAAACAAAGGGATGGGCAGAGCTCCACCTCGCGACGATTGCGATTCCGGCTCCCTTTGGGACGCCCTCGTGATCCACCAGTCTCTTTCTTGGTCGGCGCTTGATCCGATGTCTCCAAGGGCTTATCAACTTGTTCGGTCACCACCGGGTAAGAGGTGCGGTGCTTGACGCTGATCAAGGACAAACTCAGAAAACACAGAGCCGGTACCGCTTTGCCATAGAGCGACGAAAAAAACCGGTCTAAGCCGTAGGGGGTCTTGCCCGATTTGGTCACCACCACATGATCACCGCTCACCAAGACGACATCATCCGAGTCCAACCAGTG
>CBCXVS010000335.1:3540-7418 GCA_965178525.1 uncultured bacterium
AAGCCAGTTCAAACTCGTATTGAAAATGCGTTGGATCGTCCGATAACTGCCCCCGTTATTGCTCCAGCGCGACAACCCTTTCATGGTCACGCGACCGCTGATCGAGAGCATCGCCTCGATGACGCGTCCCAGTTGGCGACGTGTGGTGGGGGCAAGGCACTGGCTTAAGCAAGCTAAAACAACCATAATATCAGGCATGGGCGGCACTCCTTGTGTGTAGAGTCGGATTGGGGAATCCATATTCTACACGGAATGTAGCCGCCCTACCCATCACCCGTTTTGGCGAAGGTATTGTATAATACGTTAGCGATAAAATCGGTATGGAATTTGTGTGCAGGCCGATGTATGTGCAACGAAATGACCATGTCACCGAGCTGATTCGGTTGCTATCGATCGCCCTGCGGGTCTTGACGCTATTGGAATTCGTAGTACGTCGTCAGCTAGCAGCTGAAGAGGCGACGTTAGCGGGTTTTTATGCGGGTAATCCCGAGCGCGAAACGGCTCGTCCAACAGCCGAGCGGTTACTCGAAGCGTTTTCGGCTCCTGAAGTATTGCTGCGGCATTTGGGACGCCAGCTTTCAGGCTCACCCGGATCAGCGTGAACTGCGCCCGATTGTGCCGTTGGTGTATTACCAGGGCGAGCGGCCGTGGCCGTACGCCAGCGAGTTTGCCGATCTGTTTGCGGAGTGGGGGCGGCATTTCAAGTCGTGGTGAACCTGTTGAGACAGGCCCCTGACCCCAAGAGCCACACGCCCGTCTACGACCATACTACCCGAGGGGAGGGCGAGTCGTCACCTACAAATCCAATGATAGACCCTTCTGCCTCTTGGCTCTACCTTGAACGCGGGGCTGAAAGTGATCAACTGTCAACTCTCCGCTCTAGCGTGGCGCCAGCGCCGCCGCTAGCACCTCATCCATGGTCTCCACGAAAATCAAGCGCAACTGTCGGCGTGTCTTTGCCGGAATGTCTTCCAAATCCTTGCGATTCCCTTGCGGCAGCAGCACACACGGCACACCGGCACGCTGCGCGGCCAGCACTTTTTCCTTCACGCCCCCAATGGGAAGCACCCGCCCCCGCAGGGTGATTTCGCCGGTCATGGCCACGGTGTGCATGACCGGTGTGGCCGTCAAGGCCGAAATCAGGGCGGTCGCCATGGTGATACCGGCGGACGGTCCATCCTTTGGAATCGCACCAGCCGGCACATGGATATGGAGATCGTGCTGGCGAAACACGTCTTTGGCGATGCCCAGCTTGTGCGCCCGCGCCCGAGCGTAGCTGAGCGCGGCACGGGCAGACTCTTGCATCACCTCGCCCAGTTGCCCGGTGAGTACCAACTGCCCCTTGCCCGCCATTGTGGTCGCCTCCACGTGGATGACTTCGCCCCCACTTTCCGCCCACGCCAGCCCGAGCGCCACCCCAACTTCGTCGTGTTGCTGTTCCGCCTCCGGGAAATACGGACGCACGCCCAGATAGCGGTGCAAATTGCCGCGGTGTACGTGGAAGGTTTTGTCCTGCCCTTCCGCGATAGTACGAGCGATTTTGCGGCAGATCATGGCGAGGTTACGATCGAGATGCCGCACGCCGGCTTCGCGCGTATAACCGGTGATCATCTGCGTTAAGGTGGCGTCCGACAAGCGTAAGTGACGCGCCTCAATGCCGTGCGCCTGCAGTTGCCGCGGCAGTAAATAGCGATGCGCGATATGGCGTTTTTCGTCATCCGTATAGCCCGCCAGACGGATGATTTCTAGACGATCGCGCAAGGCGGGTGGAATCGTATCCGTGAGGTTCGCCGTGGCAATGAACATCACTTGCGACAGGTCGAAAGGCACGCCGAGATAGTGGTCATTGAAGGCATGATTTTGCTCCGGATCGAGCACTTCGAGGAGCGCGGCGGCCGGGTCGCCATGCCCATCGACGCCGATTTTATCGACCTCATCCAAGAGAAAGACCGGATTGGCCACGCCGGCCTGCCCCATGCCCTGCACAATACGGCCCGGCAGAGAGCCGACATACGTGCGACGATGGCCGCGAATTTCCGCCTCATCGCGGATACCCCCGAGTGAGAGCCGCACGAATTTGCGCTTCAGCGCCTGGGCAATCGAGCGGCCAAGCGACGTTTTACCAACTCCCGGGGGCCCCACAAAACACAGAATAGGGCCAGGCATAAGCGGCTGCAGCTTGCGCACGCCGAGATACTCCAACACGCGCTCTTTGACTTGCTCCAAACCATAATGTTCGGCATCCAATACGCGGCGGACCTTGTCCAGCTCCGGGCAATCGGCCGTGGTCGCTTTCCAGGGCAAGTTGAGCAACCATTCGAGATAGGTGCGCACCATACTCGCTTCTGCTGCTTCAGGATGCATGCGTTCTAGGCGGACAAGCTGCTTGCGGCTTTCCTGCGCCGCCTCGGCTGGCATGTCGGCGAGACCGAGGCGGGTCTTGAGGTCGAGAAGGTCTTCGGCGTGCTCGTCCAATTCGCCGAGTTCTTGTTGGATGGCCTTGAGCTGCTCCCGCAAGAAATACTCGCGCTGCGTTTTGCTCATATTTTCCTGCGCCTTGGACCGGATCTGATGTTGCATGACCACCCGTTCGAGTTCCTGGTTGAGGAGTTTCCCAACGGCACGCAACCGCAGTACCGGATCGAGCTGCTCCAGGAGCGGCTGTGCTTCATGCACCTCCAAACCGAGGTTGGACAGAATCAAGTCCGCCAGCCATCCAGGCGATTTGAAATTTTCAGCCATGATCAAGAGGTCAGGCGGCATCAAATGGCCCAAGGTAAAGAGCCGCTCCAGTTGTTCACGGGTATGATGCACCAGGGCCTCGACCTCCACGGCGGAGATGCGCCGGCCGCTCACGTCTTCCAAAGGCTCAACATGCGCGCGAAAATGGGGCTGACATTGCGTAAAGCGGTGAATGCGCGCTTTGGCCTGTCCTTGCACCAAGAGCCGGAGCCGTCCGTCGGGGAATGTCACCATGCGTAAGACCGTGGCGATCGTGCCGACATGATATAAATCCGCGGGTTGGGGTTCCTCCACCGCATCCTGGTGTTGTGCCGCCAGGAGCAGGCGGCGATCGTTCTCAAGTGCATGTTCGACCGCGCGTAGAGACGCCTCCCGGCCAACAGACAAAGGCAGGACCATGTAGGGAAAGACGACGATCCCACGGACAGGCAACAACGGCAAGACCAGCTTTGCGCCTCGCGCTTGACGCCGTCCCGTGGGGTTTCGTTGCGTGTCGACGACACGATCTTTCATGCTACGCCTCTCTTCTCACGCCTACGCTGTGCTGATCCCCTCACATGCCCTGACCTCCTGTGTCTTCAGAGGCCTTGATCCTGTGAGATGAACCAGGAGAAGTTCGCCGGACAAGCCACAGGGAAGCTTAGGAACCTTGCCGTATCCCACGAATGTATATCAAGGTTGTTTTTTGGAAGCATACATGGCCTATGGTTATCAAGAAGTGCTGATCTCAACGAGAAAAGATCGGAGTGACGAAAGCTGTCAAGTTTTTCACTGTAGCCAGATATAGCGTAAGCCCCACATCAAGATATAAGGCTCATACTATAGAAAACCTTTTGCAAGATGTCAAGGAAGGAAGTACTTGACAAACTCAGGAAGCGTTGGTCAAAATGCTGTACAGTTATTGCTATTCTCAGGTGCATACATGAGTCATTTTGTATCACCTTTCAAGGCGAAAGTGTCCGCTTTCGCCTCGATCACACCGACACGGATGAAGGCACGAGCATGGTATGTCTCCCTATGAAGCGGTCCACCATACAACGGATTATCGGGAATGGCCTCAAGTTAAGCTCTAACTGCTGGTCGTGTCAACGGTTGACCCAACACATGAGGGGGTTTTGTCATGAGGGGAGCGGTCT
>CBCXVS010000336.1:0-7404 GCA_965178525.1 uncultured bacterium
AGGTCAATTCGTTTCAGGCTTTTGAGTTTTTATTTCAACAAGTTGTCGCCGAATCACGGGAGGAACTTCGGTCTAGGACACAACGACAGAAAGGAAACTGCTGGGACCCAACATACGCAACCCCCCCTCAGCTTTGCAAATATTTCGGGCAAAAAAGTTCAAGCCACTTTTGATGCGGGCGCCCTCTCGAGTGATGGCGGCGTGTTGTTTCTACGCACCCTAGAGACCCAACTCGGGGTGATTCGACGTCACCTTTTTACATTCGGATCGTCTCTCTTGCCATACGTTTCTCGCCAACTCGTTTCGCTTGATCCTGCATAGTGCCGCCTATATCTTGCTTCAGACCTTCGCTGACCAGGGCTGAGCTGGGACGGGGTGGGCCAACGCCTAGTTTCATATCCTTCCAAACCGCTTGCTCAAAGTGGCCGTGAAGGTGCGCGAGGGGGCCACCCGGATCAGATTGCCATTTCCCACGTCTTTCCCGCTGCAACCGGTTGACCACAAGATCATGGCCAATCTCGCCGGGTCCGCGCCTTAACCGCGCGGCTCAGCGCGTTCTTCTAGGTCACAAATGCACGCGGTGGACCCTGCCCGGCCCCCGTGCGTCGACTTGACGCTGACGATAGGGCGCAGGAGTCCCACGGCGAGAGCAAAGGCCATCTTGACCGCAGAAGGCTCGATCGCTATCCTCCCTAAAGGACTCACCGAGCATTTGGCAGCATGAAAACGACTCCTCAAATGCCCTCACGCGACATTTATGAATTAATCAGGCTAGGCGATATGCCCCTGCGGGCGGATTTGCTGCTCATTCGGACGGGGCCTATCTGGCGGAGGCGCAAGCGATGGGCCGCAGTATACGGCTGGGGAGCGTGGATGGCTTTCCCACCTGTTTGATCGATTTGACACAATTGCCGATTGCGCCCGAGGCGCTGCCCTTGTTGTTGGTAGCCAAAGGTCCTCAGGAGCGCGCCTTGGTGGCGTTTCTGGTGGAGCACTTTGAGGCGTATCCGCAACATTTGCAGTAGTTGCAGGAACTGCATGTGAAACAGTTGCGGGAGGTGTTAGAGATGAAGCAGTTGACCCCAGAGCAGATTGGGTTGGACTATCAGGCATTGCTGGACTTGATCGGCAAGGAGCGGGCATTAGACCTGATCGGCAAAGAACAGGTATTGGAAGATTTGCTACGCCGCCAGGGCGAGCAGTGGTTGCGTGAGCAGCTAGAGCGTCGCACGCCACCGTCCGATGCGTCGTGAGCGGGCGGGAATTGTGCGAATGGGTGTCACATCCTCAATGTTCAATTTGATCCATCCGCCTCGGCATCTCATGTCTTCTCCGTTGTTGAGAACGACTGTGGACGCCGAGAACAACATGCGGTAGAATGCCCCTCCCGGACGCGACGCCACTGGAAGCGTAAGTTCAGCAATCTTGGCGGGAACATGGCACCGGCTCCGAAGATACGATCCAACCCCGAAATACGATCCCTCATGATCGTTACCGTCATCGTTGCTCTCCTTGGCATCACCGTCGGCGTGGCCATTTATCTGGACCGCATTGCCCCATTTCAACATACTGTATTGGTGGTCAATGACACCTCGATTACCATGCGCTACTTGACGATATCAGCTTCCATGTTGACCAAGGCGAAATCGTTGGTTTTCTCGGCCCCAATGCCGCTGGCAAAACCACCACCATGCGGATGATTGCCGGCTCGCTCATGCCCACGCGCGGCGATCTGCGCGCGCAAGGTCCTGTGCATCAGGAACCACGACGCCTGATGACGGAAGCCATCGTGCAGGGCGGTTGGACGCTTCTCGCCATGGAAGCCGTCGAGATGAGCCTTGAAGACATCTTCCTTGAACTCATCACCGAGGAGGAGACGGGGCATTGAAGCAGATGGGGAAGCATATCGGCATCATCTCCTGGAAAGAGGTGCGGCTCGACTTTGGCGTCACCCCTCGCATTCCCGAGGATGCCGCGGTGCTGATCATTGCCGGGCCCCAACAACCGCTCGCACGCCGTGAGCTGGCGATGGTGCAGGGCTATCTGGAAACGGGAGGGTGTGTTTTTCTGCTCCTGAATCCCAATCCTCCTCAGGCGTTCAAGCAATGGCTCACCTCCGCACGATCAATATTGGCAGACAGAGGCGGCTATGGCTGAGGCCGCCCCGGCGCGCGCCCTGGCTCGTGGGGAAAAGACGGAGTTGCCGCCGGTGCTGTACCTGTCGCGTGACTACGAGCAGGTGCATCCCCGCCCGGACCTCGACGAATTTGTGAAGCAGTATCGTCAGGCTGGCGGCCATGTCGATCTATCAATATTTGAGGGCGAAGGTGACGGCTTCTTGACCAAGAATCTCGACTCCCCGGGTGCCCAACAAGCGTTTGAACAGATTATCGCGTTTGTGCATCAGCACCTCAGGTGAGCCCAGGCGTACACGCGATCGCCATGCGGAGGGGCGGGTGGCGATCGTTATCGCATGCCTCTAGAATAGAAGCGTGCGAAAAAACGGAGGAGTCGGGAGGTATCACCCCCCTTCTCCCCGGAGTTTAGCACGCTGTATCGCTCGTCAGAATGAAACCCCATCACCCACTGTTTGACGCAACGCTCTTGATGCGACAACGTCTAGGGCTGTACGGCAGACGTCGGCATGTTGGCGAGAAGCTTCAGCCTGTATGGAGAGGACCCCAAGCGTGGACCTAGAGTTGATGCGCCCTGCTCTCGACAAGGCAATTCAGGTGGTAAAGCAGGAGCGGCGGTTAGCACTCATTGATACCGTGACACAACCAAGATGATAGGCATTCCTCAAGGCGCTCAAGCGACCCCCCTCCTCTAGCTCTCTAGCGCGGCCCCTCCAACTGATCGCGGCGGTGAACTGAGGCATGTGTGGTGGCATATGCCCGACGTATTGTTGCCTACCCGGATGTTTTCGAACAACGCTGTCCCTCCTATCGGCGCATCTTGATTGATGCCACGGGCCCAATCAATAAGGAAGTTGAATTTAAGACCGTGTCTGAAGTCATCAGGGAATTCGCACCGTGAAAGATTTTGACTTTGGAGTTTGGGGTGGAAAGAAAAAATTCAGCACATTTGTGCAATTTTGCACCGGATGGGTACGACCGATCTCTCTTTGACGCCCGTATTCTTAAATGGCCACTTGTCGGTGCGCAGCTCGGGTGCGGGAAGCCATCAGCGGGTTGCGTTTGTCAACCTACGCCGAGCCGGCTTAAAGCCTCACAACACCGAAGCTGTACGCCAACTCGCCATCGAATTCGCCGAGCGTTATCCCATGGGAGATTTCTATGGGATTGATCCAGAGACACTTAAATTCCAAGTTGTCCCCGGAGTCTTGCAAAGCACCCTCACCGCACGCCTCCTCGCATTAGATACGCCAGCCGCGGATTCCATCTTTGACATGGAGTTTGCATCCGTATCTAATGAACGATGGATGGTTAAAATGGTGAAGCTGCAAGCATCGAAATTAAACCCCCGACCTGTCAGCCGCCTCCACCTAAGAGCCTGCCGATTCCCCGAGTGGAACGCCAACCTTTATCATTTTCGCGTCATGAATTGGAGCACTATGTGGGTTTGATGGGTGGCGTCGATGGGCGCAATCCGGAAGATGGCGACTCTTGGACACGCCGTTTACGAGTAATCGAAATCAAGCGGCCTGGCGCTAACGGCCTTGAAACCACCGAGATCATTACCTTTGATGGTCTTTGCCACCTCATCGGACTACTTGGCGTAGGAAAATCAACGCTCATGAAGATCATTTGTATCATCATGGCGTTACGAGGGCAGTCTGTCTTGGTTACGGTCCCAAGTGTACGTGACGCTCGCAAGTTTGTTGAAGAAGTCGAATGGTATACCCAAAAACTGTCGGAGTCGGACGACGACCGTGTATTTGCTGCCGTCCTTTCCGGCCAATCGTTTGCTAGCCGATTCCGTCATTCAGGACAAATTGCGCAAGAGTTCGCAGCCGATGCGGCTGGTGGATTTGCGTTATCGCTACCCGCTGCGGATGATTATGGCACGACGTGTGCGCTACGCGGTTTCGTCGCCAACCCAAACAATCGCTCTTTCTTCCCATCGCCACCCTGTACCTCGATCCACTGCGATGCCAACTGGACGACAACCGGACGATTAGTTGACCTCATGTGTCCCGTTTTTACCCGGTGCGGATTCCATCGCTCTGCACGTAAACTTGTCGATGCACAGATTTGGGTGGGTCACTTCAGTGCGTTGTTGACCATGGCGCCGGTCCAGACCTCAGGTCGCCGCATCACATATCTTGAGGTCGTCGCGCAAGCGTTTGATCTCGTCATGATCGATGAAGTCGACACCGTTCAGGCCTATCTAGATGGCGAATCCTTACGTTCAGTAACGATCAGCGGTGACAAAAATTCATTCATGGCCGAGGCAGACCGATATGTTGCAACCCATGAATCAGAAAGAGCGCTGCAGGGCACGGGATGGACGGCTCAGGTGCGACGGATGGGCGGACATGTCGATGCTTTGCGAAAACACTTTGATGCGTTACCGGATGATGTGAAATATGCCCTTGAAATGCGGATTTTGAGTGTCTCCGGTCTTTTGGGGCGAATCATTTGGGATCTGACGCGAAAAACGCGTTTGAAAATTCGTCGGGACCGCATCGAGACATCAAGTTGGCGCACGGTAACGGCTTTTGTGCGCAAATGGGATCAGATCGTAGTGGAGATGCTGAATACGCCGGAGCGGTTTGAAGAGAACCAGGCACGTCCTGCTCACGCTCACGATGCCGTGTCCCTGCCCAATGATGTCATACTCACGGGGCGTGATACTCGGGATTTATATAGTGCCGCTAAAGCCGTTGATGATCGTGCCCACGGGGCTGCCTTTGATAACGCGTGTGAAAGTTGGTGCCGTATACTCCGCAAGCTGTTGCCACGCTATGCGCGCGTCTCTTCATCGGCATGGGATGAGGCGGCGCTACCCATCATACGCGTGACGCTGTGTGCATCGTTTATCTTGCTTACCCATCGCTGGTTGAGTAGCAATCTAGAGGCCATACTCGCCATCCGTAATGAATCGGCCGTGCGAAATATATTTGGGCCAAACCGAGATGTTCGCACCATGGCCGCTGATCCTATCATCGGTATGATGGACGGCATCCGGTTTACACGAAAGGGTGAAGGCTGGCATATCCAATTTGTTCAGCACGATCTTCATATGCGCAATTTACTGAGGGATCTGCCTTGGATGGGTACTGCTGATGTCAATCCCACTGCGCCTCCTATGCCCGTTGTACTCGCCAGCGCGACGAGTTGGATGCCGGATTCGCCAAGCAATCATATTGAGGCCGGTCCCGATATCGTTCTCGTTCGTTCGGATGATTCGCAAGGCAAAATAGTAATGGAATTTCGTCCGGTGCGAGATTCTAACGGCAATGCGTATTTTTTCAGTGGGGCTGGCTTGCTACGTGAAGAAGAGCGGACACGTCGAATACAGGATATAGCGGAATCCCTGTTGCGTGAAGGCGCGATACAGCATCGCATGGGGCATGGAAATGTGGCCGGTCGCGCCGTCGCGATTGTGGTTAACAGCTTCGTCCAATCGCGCGCGGTCAAGCAGCGACTCGATCTTGCCCTGCCTGTGGTCGGTGCGAAGACCATGGCCGTAGTAGATGAGCTTCCAGAAGGCGCCGAGATTGGGCACTTTTCGTTGCCGGCAGCCGTCGAGCACGTTTTCCCCTCTAGTGGGATGGACTATTTGGTTCTGCCTATGGCGAGTTTGGGCCGGGGCGTCAACATTGTGCATGGCCAATGCGCCGTGATCGGTCAAGTTATCTTTCTCACTCGTCCGCATCCAACCCCGCAAGACACCAAATTTTTAGCCGCTCTTCTCTGTCGTGCGGGCTCGAGCTTCGCCGCACAAAATTTTACCGGCGTTGGCCCGAATGAAGTGGCCAAGTCGTGGCGTGAATCGAGCCTTGATGCTCGTGACGATGCAGACTTGCTGCTTTATGGGCAGTCAAGTTGGAGCCGTTTAAATGACCGTCTACGTAAGCAGTTTGCTGCGGATCATCTCGTCAATATCTTACAGATGATCGGTAGAGGTATGCGCGGGGGGCTCGATGTGTTTGTCCGGTTTGCAGATGGGGCTTGGGCGCGGCAAACGGCGGAAGATGGCCAAGACGATCTAACGACCAGCATGCTTTTGCATTTTGAAGATATTCTTAACGAGCTTGTAACGGCGCAAGGACCCGGTGAACGCGGCGCTCGCTGAAGCGCTCTACAGCCAGCAATTCCCGGAACTCTCTGAAACCCAGTGATCATCGTGATTTCTCGTTTGGCCTTTCGTCAACCTTCATGCCATAATTCGCCTCTCATCCGCTTGATCGACCTGTTTGACGTCGGAGGATGTGATGGTGACCCGTGCTCCCGCAGTGCGCAACCATTTGTCCGCGGATGCGCGGTTCGACCGGCTGCGAGCCGGCTTTTCAGACATTCCCGATCACCGCCCAGGCACGCCGAAGATTCCACGGTCCGATGCGCTGATGTCCGCCTTTGCTATGTTCTCACTCAAATCGCCCTCGTTGCTGGCCTTTGACCAGGAGCGTAACGAGGACAACTTGCAGCAGGTCGACGGCATCGAGACGGTCCCCTGCGATAGCCGAAGGCGCGACATCCTCGATCCGGTCGCCCCCGAGTCCCTGCGGCCGCGGTTCAAGAATGTCTTGAGCGCCCGGCAACGCGGCAAAGTTCTTGAGGAGATGGTATGGATCGAGGGACATTACCGCTTAGCCCTCGATGGCACGGGTTATTTTTCTTCCCAGGAGCTTCACTGTGCCTCCTGTTTAGAGCGGCGCCACCGAAACGGCACTCTTACCTCTTCCCACCACCTGTTGGGCGCGGTGCTGATTCATCCAGATCAGCGCGAAGTGATTCCCCCGATGCCCGAGCCGATCATCAAGCCAGATGACACCGAGAAAAATGACTGTGAACGCCACGCCGCCAAGCGCTTGATGGCCAACCTTCGTCAAGATCACCCCGACCTCAAGCTGATTGTCACCGAAGCTAGCCGGAGTTCCAATGCACCCCACCTTCGCACGCTGCCCGATGACCATTGGCATGATATTGTGGGGGTCAAAGAGAGCGATCAGGGTTGTTTGTTCGAGCACCTGGCGGCGGCTGAACAAGCCGGTCGGGTGACGGACTACGACCGTGAGGACACCGAGACGGGTCTATGCCATCGGTTTCGCTTGGTCAGTGATCTGCCGCTTAACGAGGCCAATCCGGACGTGCGGGTCAATGGCCTCGAAGGTTGGGAGTGGGACCGGGACTAGGTTCAACCCGAATGGCATTAAGTTAAGCCAACTCCTTTCTTGATGAAGCAGTTACGCCGATTGCCTGAGACCGACTCTCCTCT
>CBCXVS010000337.1:0-7390 GCA_965178525.1 uncultured bacterium
CTCATGACAAAACCCCCTCATGTGTTGGGTCAACCGTTGACACGACCAGCAGTTAGAGCTTCACTTAAGGCCATTCCGGCGTGACCGTCGTCCAGTCAATGGCCGATGCATCGATCGTACGTGTGGCTTTACCCCACCCTTGTACCACCTGCATACGGTTCCGGGTTAAATAGGTGGGATCCTCGATCACGCGAGGCAAAATCTCTTTCTCCGCAATGTTCGGCGGTATCTGCCAATAGGGACTCAGGACAAGGTATCGCATCGTCGCACGGAAGACAGGCGTGCGCCAGTCCTCCTCCGGTTTGCCTACGATGACCCGCATGCGCATCACAGACTGGCCGTATTCGATCACATCCAGAGAAAAGGCCGGGATGTTGATCAAGAGGTACCGCTCCCCACGTTCCTGCTCGTCACGCTGCCAGCGCTCCAGATTGCGCTCGATCCGGCGTATACGCTCCTGCACGGGAACGTTGAGCGTAGCCAGGGTTTTGGGGCCGACAAGTCCATCCACTTTCAGGCCATGCCGACGCTGCCAGGACCGTACAGCATGATCGAGTTCCTCATCAAAAAACACGTCGGCAGCAGCGGGCCGTTCATCCTGCAATGGGCTCTCATGCAGCAGCGGCTCCCTGAAATCGCCGGCCGCTTGCAACTGGGCGCGCAACGCGGCCACCCGCTCGCCGTCGTCACCCTGCCGTAAGGTAGGCCCCTTGGGGTATCGTCGCCCAGCCCCTATCGGCGGCAATTTGGCGATATACATCCAGCGCCTGCTGCAGCCGGATATAGCCCGGTTCAAACCGGTACCATGGCGCCTCCGCAGCTTCCATGCCATCTCCGGGATCGTCGTGTACCAGGTCAAAATCCAGAGCGGAGGTCAGCACGGGCTGGGCGAGATTGCCCCAAGCCCATACCCAGGCCAACGCCGTGATGCCTACCACCCAACGGCTTACCATCACCCCTCTCCCTTCTATACGCAGGTCTTTATAGCTGTGTAGATGAACTGATATGAAAGGCTTCCCGAACTCTGTGAGTCGCCTCACAAGAGATATATGATCATGATCATAGAACGTAGGCGCCTCTGCTTGCAATAGGGGTGTGCAGCAGGCACAATAGCCACTTCTGTCGATCCTAGGCTAGAGGAGTGGACACTATGCCTGCACATCGTGATCCAGCAACAGGATTCGCCACGCAACGACAGCCCCAATACGGCTCGGACGTGATCGTCGATATGCTTCGCGCCTGCGGCATCGAATACGCCGCCTGTAATCCGGGCGCCAGCTTTCGCGGCATACACGACTCGATTGTGAATTACGGCGGCAATCATCTGCCGGAGTTCATTCAGTGCTGTCACGAAGAAATCTCTGTCGCCATCGCCCACGGCTATGCCAAAGCCACGGGCACACCCATGGCCGCGATTCTGCACAATATCGTCGGATTGCAGCATGCCAGCATGGCCATTTTCAATGCCTAGTGTGACCGCGTCCCCCTACTCGCGCTCGGCGCCACCGGGCCGATGGACACGGACTTGCGCCGGCCGTGGATCGATTGGGTGCACACAGCTTTGGTCCAGGGTAACTAGGTGCGCGACTATGTCAAATGGGACGATCAACCCCACACGCTGGCCAACGTGCCGGAATCCCTCTTACGCGCGTTGCGCATCACCCAGACCGATCCTCAGGGGCCGGTCTACATTTGTTATGACGCCGGCATCCAAGAGGACGTCATGGCGTCGCCGATCATGCTTCCCGAGCCACAACGCTACGCCGCCCCAGCGCCGCCGCAAGGGCATCCGGATGCCTTGCAACGCGCCGCGGACCTGCTAGTCAATGCCAGCGCTCCCGTCATCATTGCCGATCTCATGGGACGGCATCCTGACGCGGTGGACCGTCTGATCCAGCTCGCCGAGTTATTGGCATGTCCCGTCATCGACCGCGGCGGCCGTTTTAATTTTCCGAATACGCATCCCTTAGAGTTGACCGATGCCGCGGCGGAACTTCTGCCGCAAGCGGACGTGATTCTCGCCCTTGATGTCCTCGACCTCTTCGGTGCCCTTGGGAGTGTGGACCGCGCCACGCGGCTGTTTCAACCGGCGACCGCGCCCCACACCCAAATCATTCATATCACTATGGGCGATCTCTTCGTGCGCAGTTGGGCGGCCGACTTTGAACGGCTGCCAGCCGTCGACTTCCCGATCACGGCCAATACGGCGGTCGCACTCCCCGCCCTTCTGAACCTGTGCCGGGAACGGCTCGCAACATCCGATCGCGCCGCGCGCACGGCTCGTGCCACGCAACTCGGGCAGCGCCACACAACGTTACGTCAGCAGTGGCGGCAAACGGCACGTGATGCCGCCACGCAGCATCCGATTGCGGTGTCTACAGCTGTAGCAGGAATCTGGGATGTGATCAAGGACGAAGACTGGGTGCTGGTGAACAATGCTGTGGGCGCATGGACTCGGCGCCTGTGGCAGTGGGAACATCCGGGCTGCCATCTCGGGTCCAGCGGCGGCGCCGGCTTGGGCTACGGTATGGGCGCGGCGTTGGGGGGCGTGCTGGCGCACCAGGGCAGTGGGAAATTGTGTATCAACCTGCAAGCCGACGGCGATCTGCTCTATACGCCCAGCGCCCTGTGGACGGCGGCACATCACCAGTTGCCTCTACTCGTCGTGATGTTTAACAATCGCTCCTACTACAACTCCGAAGAACATGCCATCAACATCGCGCGCGTCCGGGAACGGCCCCGAGAACGTGCTGGCATCGGTACTCGGCTCGACGCGCCTCCCGTGGACTTTGCACAGCTCGCCCGGGCCTATAGCTTGTACGGCGAAGGGCCTATTGAAACCCCTGAGGCGATTCGGCCCGCCCTGGAGCGCGCCATGCGCGTGGTCAAAGAGGAAGGGAAGCTAGCGCTGGTCGACATTGTGATGCAAGCGCGTTGACCGACCACTATCCACTACCCACGACCCACAACATCCTGGCATGCCCGCTCGTACTGCGGCACGAGCCGTGCCGCAGCCTGCTGCACGATCGTATGGATAATGCCATCGTATTGCTCGGTTAAATCGAGCAGCCAATAGACCATCATTTCCGCCACCCATTCGGCGGAGGTCTGTTGAGAGGCTGCCGCAATGTCCTCGATGGATACCTTCTGTGCACGATTCTGCCGCGCCTCCGGACGGTGCGTATCATCTTCTACGGCTTTTGCAGCGTATTCTGGCGGCGTTGCGGTGACGCTGTCCGTACGGGGTAGCGGCTCTCGTGTAGACAGAGCCACAAACGCATCTTCATGCCGCCGAGACGGCTAGACGCGGTCATCCACGTCGGCATCATCCCATGGCAATGGCGTCCACGTATCCGTGTCCGGCGCGGTGGCCGTGGTTGTCGTGCTGGATGGGGTATGGCGCGGCGCCGCCGTACCCGGTGCTGTTGGCGCTGCCTGCGTGGCCGTTTCCGGCGCCTTCGCGACCAGCTCCTGGCGCAATTTGCCCACAAACGTATGGGTCACCCCGCACTGGCGTGCGATTTCCCGATTACTCCAACGCTGCCATTCTTCGTCCTGGAGCAAGGTCAGCACCGCCCGCCGTTTGTCGGCATTGGTCCGCCGCAAACCGTGCGTCACGTTGGCGCCGGTGGCGTACAGGACGGCGTCGCGTCGCGTGCCCTCTTGCACCTCGGCGGCCAAAACGGTCATGCCGTGTTTTTTGGCGGCAAAATAACGATGGAAGCCATCGGCCAACCAATAATGACTGCCATCATAAAACACCATCACGGGTGGGAAATCGGCTTCCACAGCCATGGCTTCCGTATATTCACTGAGAACCAGCTCATTGAGATATTCGCGCGGTTGCGTACCGCCATCCGTCCGGATGCTGTCAAGTGTCACGGTATCGAGCATACGATTCCTTACCTTCTGCCTAGAGAACGCGCGTCAAGGGGACACCGAGAAAGAAACCAAAACACTTGACAGAGTATAGAGAACTTTGATGGCCTGCAGCCACCCTACTTCGCTGCTTCCGGCTGCAGATACTTGGCAAACCACTCCAGGATAAAGCGAAAGCGCTCCAGCCGATGACGGGGTTTGCCGTTGCGCGACAGCTCGTGATTCTCATCCGGAAAACGCACGAAGAGCACCTCCTTGCGCTGCTTTTTCAAAGCGATAAACAGTTGCTCGGCCTGCTCCATGTAACAGCGCAAATCATCCTCGGAGTGGATGATCAACAATGGCGTGGTGATTTCCTTCGCATACGTCAGCGGCGAATGATCGATGTACCACTGAATATTGTCCCACGGCAGATAGCCGCTCTCGAGTTCGGAAAAGGAGTGGCCGATATCGCTGGTGCCAAAAAGCGTGTAGGTGTTATTCACCGCCCGTTCCGAACAAGCCGCCTTGAAACGCTGCGTATGGCCCACCGCCCAACTGGTCATAAAGCCGCCATAACTGCCGCCCATGACCCCCAACCGCTGTGGATCGATAAACTCACAACCGCGCAAAGCCTCGTCGAGTCCAGCCATGACATCCGTATAATCCCCGCCACCCCAGTCCCCAATGACAGATCGGGTGAAGGCTTCGCCATAGCCCTGACTGCCGCGCGGGTTGACGTAGACCACCGCGTAGCCCGCCCCGGCATACACTTGAAACTCATCAAAAAATGTACTGCCGTACTTCATGTGCGGCCCGCCATGGATGTTGAGCAACGCCGGGTAACGCTTGCCGGGCGTGAAGCCATACGGTTTCATCACCCAGCAATCGAGGTCAAACCCATCGCGGCGATAACCCAAACGTTGCGGCGTCGAGAGCGCCACCTCATCCTGCCAGTCACGATTGAGATCGGTTAGTCGACGCTCACCCGTACCATCCCCATGACATAGGAACACCTCCGCAGGCGTCACGGCATCCGTCGCCGTAAACGCCAGCCGCGTCCCGTCACGCGATGCCGACAACCCCGTTACCTGACGAGCGCCGCCGATGATGCATGCCGGAGCCGCCGCACCAGTAGCCGATACGCGGTACACATGCGTGTCGCCTCGCGCCTCCACCAACACGAAGAGCCCTGCGCCATCCGGCGACCAAATCGGCCGGGGCAGACTGGAAAAAGACGAACAATGCCCATCAAAATCCGCGGTCAGACAGCGTGGCGTTCCGCCCGCGAACGGCACGGTGAAGACGCGTATATTGCGGCCCGATTCGTTGACATAACGATGCCCCAAATAGGCCACCATCTGCCCATCCGGCGAGAAGCCCGGACACTCCAGCGGGCCGGCCGTATCCGTCAGGCGTTTGGGCTCGCCCCCCTCAGAGGCGACCACCCAGGCATCAGCTGCATGATCATAATCCCAATCCGTATGGCGCGCAGAGGCAAAAACCAGAAGCTGTCCATCGGGCGACCAAGCCGGACTCGCATCCTCCCAATCGCCGTGCGTGAGCTGCTGGGGCTCGCCACCCGCAGCGGCGACAACAAAGATGTGCGGCCGGCGATCATACGTAAAGCCAAGGCCATTGAACTTGTACTTCAGGATGCTAATCACCCGCACCGGCTTCGATTTACGCCGCTCCTCCTCGTCCTCCGGCTCCTGCCAGCCGCCGACGCGAGAGACGAACGCAAGCCGCGTCCCATCGGGCGACCACACCGGATCGGCCACCGCATTCTGCATGTCGGTGCACGGTGCCGGCTCTCCACCGTCGGCAGGCATGACATAGAGCTGCGGTTGGGCCTTTGGCCCGCGTGCGGCGATAAACGCGAGGCGTTGGCCATCCGGCGACCAGCGTGGCGTGGTATCCCGTCCGGGGCCGGTGGTAAAACGCCGCGGCTCACCCCCCGCGGCGTCCACGACCCAAATATTGGCCAGATATTCATCGCGCTCGTCGGACAGGGTCGTGACGACAAACGCCACACGCTGCCCATCCGGCGAGATCTGCGGATCGCTCACCCAGCGGATCCGGGTGATATCCTGCGGCGTCATGGCACGGCGATTGGTGCTGACCATACCTCATGCCCTCCACTTCCCTCCAATCCGTGATCAATCCAACCCACCGCGGTCACCCTAGCATGTGGGTCTCATGGTGTCAAAGTGGCGGTGGTCAACTTCTATGAAGAAGGGCGCAGGGAATAGGACGCCGGACGGCTAGCGGTGTCACTTGTGAGGAACGGGTGAACAGGGAATGCCTACAAAATCTGACAAATCTAGATTGACCATGGCGTCGAGTCGTCTATACTCTTGCGCATCGTCAATCACCCTGAACCAGCGTCGGCCAACCTACCGTTTATCGCGGCTAAAGCCGCTCCTACAGGTTCGTCCATGCTCGGTCTCCACCGTGTGAATCTGCCTTGACCTTGGAGGTGACTCGGTGTCCTTTTCCGCGTTCATAGCGCAATATTACGAGGAGCGCTTGCAACACTATGAGCGCCTCGATCTCCGGCGTTGTGCCGAGACCGAACTCCTCGACGCAGCCGGGGAAGCCTCGTCGCTTCGCAAATTCCTTGCTGATATTCTGGAGGAAGGGTATACCACCGCGGTAAACATGTTGACCGAGCGCATCGACGCCGTCAACCGGCTCCAGCGGTTTCTATCCGCCGCGCTGCACGTGCTGGGCCCGCCCTCGGAACGCGAGCGCTTTTACCTCATGCCTGAACCGGTGCGTCTCGATCATCTCGATGAAGCGGAAGCATTCGCAGGTGGGGAGGTGGTCGACCTACAGGCATACCTTGACGATCTCGACGCGCAATCCGACCCCCCGATAGAGATCGCGCACTGTTTCGACAATGCGCAGCAGATGCAGCGCTGGCAAGCCAAGACCACGGTGATGATGACGGAAATGTGCGCCTTTTTGCAGTGGCTTTGCGCCTATCTGGCGCAGCATCCCCACATGGTCCCCGTGCCGCTGCTACGGGATACGTTATTAATCCAACTGGGACTGACGTGGCTGCACCGGCAAGGCGTGCAGAGGCGGGAATCAAAGCCGGCTTTGATCGGCCGGAAGTTTGCGGATACCTGTGGCGATGGCCGTCAGATTCATATCGCCCTGGGGAACGTCATTTATCGCGTCCTGCTCGAAGACCGCGCCTGCGACCTCGCTACCATGCGGCAACGCTTCGCCACATATGTGCATGAAGACCCTGCCATTCCAGCGTCCTTCTCCCATGTGTGCCGCGACTATTTGACAACACTTGGCCTCGATGGGCCACCCCTTTTCATCGAAAGTGGTGTGTAGGGCACGTTTACCTTGTTCTTGTTGACGCTGACCGGCAACACGGGCGATATGGCGCTCTACACCACCACGCCTTGGTTGTATCCAACCTACGCGCCGATTGTCTGCAGAAAGAACTACAACTATTTGCGTGAGATGGAAACCATCGTGGCGCACGATCATTTGTTCCAGTTCCGGACTTGGC
>CBCXVS010000338.1:0-7381 GCA_965178525.1 uncultured bacterium
AAATGGACTTTTGAATTGGGCCAACCTGTTGATCTACTTAACCCTCCGCCTATTCTGCCAGGGGAACTTCGGACTAAAGAGCACGTCCGACGCCGGGACATGGGCAAACGCACGCGCCTCCAGTTCCAGCACCCAGCGCTCGCCGAAACGGCGACTGGCTTCCACGTTCACAAAGGTGGCCCGGGTATCGAGGTCAACGATGACACCGGCCAGGACGCTCGTGTCCTGGGTATCGTTTAAGGCGAGCCGTGTCCCGACGAAGAGATCGTTTTCAAACGGGGTGCGTGGGGCATCGTCACCCTGGCCGTCGTACAGGTACTCGGTGAGCACGCCCAGATCCATCGCCGTTCCAAGTACGCTGAAAAAGGTATATTCAAACCCGGCCACCAAGGCGGCAAAGCGCCGGCCGTGTCCCTCCCGGGTGATGACTTCCAATTTGCCGAGCAAACTGCCCGTGGTAACCTAGAGATCCAGACTCGTCTGGTGTATGACGTCATAATGGGGCGCCAGGACGGCGCGGCCAGCGTCATCCCGTCCCGGTCGCAACCGGGGTTCCCGGCTGGTCCCGGAGAAATGGGCCAAGCCAATGTCCCACACTCCCAGGGTGTGCGTCCAGCGCACGGCAACGTCCGGATGCCAGACGCCCAGAGACGACTCAAAGACCGGCTGACTCGTATCCACAGGAAGGGCGCTGCGCAAGCGCCCCCGGCGGCCTGGGAAGGTGCGTTCCCGAAACCGCGGCAGGACAAAGAAGGTCAACGTCCCCCACTCCTGCAGCAGCGACCATTTCACCATGGGTTGTCCCAGCTTGTCCTCGCCGTCCGGGTCCTCGACCAGATCGGTCTGATTGATGATGTCCACCAGATGCCGCGATTCCGCCACGCCCCAAAACACTTTGCCGACGCCAAACAACACATCCCATGAGGGGCCGGCATGCAGCCAGTGCAACTCGCGCACGTCGACATGGCGCCGGCGGCTGTCCTCATATTCGTATCGCGCGAAGAGGACGGCGGTCAGGCGATCCTTCTCCTCATTCCACGTGTAACGATATTCCGGCTGGATGAGCGCGGAAGCCAGGATGGGATGATCGGGTGGCTCGGGAAATATCGGACGATGGGCAAATCCTCGCAGATCAACCGCGACAAAGCCGGAAAGCTCTCCCGCCGCCTCGACCTGTATGGCCACCGCCAGCAGCAGAAGCAGTAGCATGCCCCCCCGCCGTCTCATGGCGTTACCGCACACGTTTGAGCATCGCCGGCGTAAAATCTCGGTCTTTCATCCCGGTGCGAAAACGGTAATCGCGAAAGGCGAGCTGGGTGCTTTTCCCCGTCTGATGATTCTCCATATCTAAGGTCAAGGCGCGCCAACACGTGTCGAGATACTGCGGATAGTTGGAGAGGCGCAGCGTCTTGAGCAGGGCGTCTTTGCGATCGTAAAATTCCACTTTTTGGACGCGGTACTCGGCCTGATCGATCCAGGTAATTTGGCGTGTGTATCCCGAGTGTTTGTACACCGGATACCGCGCCACTACAAAGCACATGAGATCGCCACACGGCTCGTCACGCAGATAGCGGTAGGTATATTTGGCGACTTCTTGCGACGCCATATCCTCATAGGCAAACTCACTGCCCACGAACGGTCCGGATTTATTGACCGAGGAGATGCGCTTCACCCGTTTGAGCGCGGGCAGGTAGAGCCATTGGTCATCCGGCTTGGCCACGTGCGTATGGGTGAGCAGCGCCGTGCCTTTGACGTCGCGTGGTTGCTCGAAAATGACGAACCCCTTGTCGCCATCGCTGTCGTCCGGGACTTCTTTCGTCCGAATGACCAGCGCTCGTGTACTCGTCTGGCCACGCGCATTGCGGAGAATCATGTGTAAGTTGACAACCGTGTCCTCAAACCCCAGATCCCGGCGGTCCGCTTCCTGGGCAATGGCCAAGCCTTTAGCTTCCGGACTCTCCGCGGAGACGGCAAGCGGTAGCAGACACAGCGCCAGCCCGGCCAGGGCGTGGCAGACGATTACAGTTAGGCAGAGAAAACGTTTAGGCATTGGGATGCTCCTCTGACGCAAGAGACGGGGCATGCGTTTTCGCTTCGAGCCAAACCAGGAGGGCGGGCAAGGTCAAGAGATCGGCGAGTAAGGCGCAGGCAATGGTGATGGCGGTGAGTTTGCCCATGCCCGCGTTGATCTGAAACGACGATTGGGCGAGCACGAGAAAGCCAACCATCAGGATAATGGAGGTGACCACGAGCGCGGCGCCAACCGAGGAAAAGGCATAGCGCACCGCATCTTCAGCCGGTAAGCCGTGTTCGCGCCGCGCGCGCAGGTATTTACTCAAGAAATGCACGGTATCGTCCACGACAATACCCAGGGTCATGCCCATGACGACCGACAAGCCGAGATTGATCTGGCCCACCACGATACCCCAGACGCCAAAGGCCAAGATACCCGGCGCGAGGTTGGGGAGCAGGCTGATCGCGCCATATTTCAGGCTGCGCAGCGCCACGATCAACAGAGCCGAAATGAGGACGAGCGCGACCGTCGTGCCGCGCAGCATGCTCTTGATGTTCCGTTCCGAGATGTGGGCGAACATGACCGTGGGGCTGGTCCCATGGGTGAACATCGAGGCCGGCGCATGGTCGCGTAACCACGCCTCGGACCGCGCCGCCATCTCCCGGAGTTCCCGCGCCGTGACGCTGGTCAGCGTCGCGATCAACCGCGTGGCCGACTTGTCGATGGTGATCTGGTTGTTCAGATCGAGGCCGTACGGCAACGACATCTCATACAGGAGGAGGTACTGCGCCGCTAGCTGCCGCTCGTCGGGAAGACGATACCAGTCGGCGGCATCGCCGTGCAAGCTCTTGTTCAAGCGCTTCATGGTATCGCTCAGGGTGTTGACGTGTACCACGCCGGGCTGGGCGCGATACCACTCGGTAAACGCCTCCAGCATAGCCAGATAGGCGGGCTCACTGATGCCACCGCTGTCTTCCGCACCCAGGGAATACTCGATTTGGTAAATCCCGCTCAGATTGTCCATGGCAAAATCGGTGTCGGTGCGAAACGCCATGGTTTTATCGAAATAATTCACGAATTGATCGTTCAACTCGTTGCGCGGAATCCACAGCGCCAGCGCCAGCACAACCGGGGCCGACACCCACAGCAGGACGCGATGCCGCCGCACGACAAACTCACCCAAGCGGTCAATCACCGCCCATGAGGCGGTGCCGCGAGACTTGACCCGCACGGGAAGCAGACTCATGAGCGCCGGCAGAAAGAGCACGGAATGCACAAAAGCCAGCCCCACGCCGGTGGCGGTCATGTTGCCCAGGTGCCGGAAGGGCGGCGCATCACTAAAATTCATGCTCAAGAAGCCAATGGCGGTGGTCAGGCTGGTGAGGAACACCGGCTGCATGTTGAGACGCAAACTTTCCACGAGCGCGTCATGTTTCCCGCGCCCCTGCCGCATCTCACGCAACATGATCACCAGGATATGGACGCTATCGGCCACGGCAAGGGTCATGATCATGGTCGGCGCCTACGCCGATGGCCCCGTCAAGCTCAGCCCCGACCACCCGGAGAGCCCCATCGCGCCCGCCGCCGAGAAGCCAATCACCAGCAACGTCGCCACCGTGTCACTAATCGAGCGCAAGAGCGCAAACATGATGATCAACATGGCCAGGTACATCAGGGGCAGCAGTTGGCTCATATCCCGGCGCGAGGATTCGGAAAAGGCATTGTTCAACATGGTGACGCCGGTCAGATAGATCGCCACACCGGGATGGGCGTCCCGAATCGCCGCCGCCAGTTGCCGGGCTTTGGCGGCAGCGTTGGTCACTTCCGCTAGGTCTTTGCCCGGCAGTTGCAGGGTCACGTTGATGCCGGTCACATGCGTTGAGGGGGAGATCAGGCGTTTGAATAAGACGGGCTCACGCAGGGCGATTTGCCGGGTTTCGGTCAATGCTTCCGGCGACTGGGTTAACGCCTCCGTGACCAAGTCGGCGACGATGAGGTCATCCTCATCAGCCCGCGTATGCTGGAAATTGGTCACCGAATCGACGCGCATGGCGTAGGGGAGTTTCCAGGCCTCCCGGGTAAGGTGTTCGACGGCATCGAGGGTCGGCCCGGTAAAGACCTGACCGTCCGTGGGCGCCAGCACGAAGAGGATATTATCGTTTTTGGTGTAGATATCCTGCAGGGCTTCAAACGTCGTCAGTTGCGGATTGTCTTGGCTAAAGAAGGCGCGATAGTTGGTCGAGAATGTCAGGAATCCCGCCCCTCTGGCCGCCAGGATCGTGGCCAAAACGGTGATGATGAGGATGGGCCAACGCCACCGTAAGACCCACCATGCATACGCCTCCACGACTTGATCCATCGTCCGGTGTCGTTCCATGACTGACGATCCTCTCATAGCACAAAGTCCGTTTTGTTCCCAGCGTGTCGCACCGCGTTTCCCGTGAGGGCATCTCGAACACGATTATGGCAGGGTGCTGGTCTTCCGACAACCGCACCGGATGATTTGAGAAAAAGCCCTTGATTCGTCAAGCGCTCTTTGATAGATAGGATCATCCCATGCGGGTATAGGTATCATGGCAGGGCGAGTATCCGAACATTGCAACCGAGGTATACGAGAATAAGGAGACGCCGTGATGAGACGTTGGCCGATAGGTACGCTCCAGATTTGGCTCGCGATCGTGTGTGTGTGGTTTCTGACGTTATCGATGGTGCCGCCACATGCTGTGGCGCAACCGCCTCCGGCTTCGGTGAACAAGTTGACCATCGCCATGGATGGATGGGGCGGCGACTTGCTCGACCCGTGGGAGTATTCACACCCGACGTTCTTCCAAAGCTATCTCAACATGCGCCTAGGAACCCGTGATGAAAACATGAAGGTGCAGCCGTTCATGGCCCTCGAATGGTCCCAGACGGAGGACGGTATTGACATCAAGCTCAATCCCAAAGCCATGTGCCAGAACGGCGAGAAGGTTGACGCCGAGACGATCAAGACCAATCTGCAGGCGCTGTTGGGGCAAATTGAGGGATTCAAAGGCAGTTTTGTGGCCGGAAGATTCAGGAAAGCGCCGAGGCGATCGAGGTCCGGGGCGATCATCATCTGTTTATCAAAACCAAGATTCCCGATCCCGGTATTCTCCTCATCTTGGGCGGCTACAACTACCATTCGATGTGGTTCGGGCCCGCCGAGTACTTACAGAAAGTCGGGCATAAGGGATATGTCGCCAAGCCCATTGACTGCGGCCCCTACGCCATCAAGGAGTACCACCCGGGCGACCGTCTCGTCTTGCAGCGGTGGGATGAATTCTGGGGCGACTTTCCCTACATGCGTCCCCCCCAGCACAAGATCATGGAGTGGCTGAAGATCCCCGATGAGACGGCGCGTTTTACCCTGCTCACGAGCGGGCAGGCGGACATGGCGCTCAACCTCCCCTATCCCATTGCCAAAAACTTGCCGCGCTCCGAGGACGGGCAACGCGGGATCAACCCCAAAAAGGGGCCGCTGTGGACGCAGATCCTGAAAGCCAACGGCAAGATGCAGGTGGCCTTTGATCTGGAGATGGCGCTCAAGGAAGGCAAGGCCGATCCGGCCAAATGGGGCAACGATCCGACGTTGAAACCCAAAGTGCGCGAGGCGCTGATGTTGGCCATTGACCGAGATGCCATTCGGGCCACGGGGCACGGCTTTCTCCTCCGCAGTGAGTCCATCTACAGCATGGGGTCCTTTGGCTGGCGACGGGAGCAAGCCGAGAAGCCTCAGCCCTATGATCCGGAAAAAGCCAAGAAGCTGCTTGCCGAAGCCGGCTACCCCAACGGCTTTGATACCACCATGCACTTTGCGGAATTTCCCGGTAGACCGAATCAGCGTGAGGCCACCGATATTATCGCCAGTAATTGGAAGGCCATTGGGGTCAACGTCAAGGTCATCGAGCACGATCCCTTCAAGTACTATGCGGAACAGGATGCCGGCAAACGGGCTTATCTGCCAATCAACGAGTGGACCTGGGGCCGCCAGGAAAATGGCATCCTGTTGGCGCAACTCGCCTACTCGTCTTCGGGGTTCCGGTCGCTGTATAACGATAAGACCGATGCACTGGTGGCGGAGCTGTCCAAGACCTTGGATGAGGCCAAGCAGCTCGAGCTGCTTGCCAAGATCGAAGACGAGGTGCTCCGCAATAACTGGATCATTCCGCTGTTCGATGCCAGTGCCGTGTACGGCTATACCGACCGGGTGCAGGCCCATCCCATGCCCGAGTTCGGCGCCCATTTCCTCGACTTGCAGCGTATCGTCGTGAGTGGTAATTAGCACACGCTGGCGGTGTGCCGGGTAGCTGGGAGCATCACACCAGAACAGAAGGTAACCATGGGGCGCTACATCGTCAAACGCGTGGCACAGGGCGTCGTCACCATGTGGCTCGTCACCCTGGTGGTCTTTTGCCTGATGCGGCTGCTCGGCGACCCGATCTCGTATCTCGTGCCGCCTGATGCCACGAAGGAAGACCGGGCGTACATTATCGCCGCCTATGGCTTAAACAAACCCGTCTGGCAGCAGTATGTGGTGTTTAACCAAAACATCTTGACCGGGCGGTTTGGCGAATCTCTGCGGTGGGATTCACGCGATGCCTTAGATGTGTTTTTGGCTCGCCTGCCAGCCATCCTGCAGCTCGCGTGTACGGCCATGGTATTCTCCATTATTCTGGGGGTCGTACTCGGGACCATCTCGGCGACGCATCCCGACTCCCGTTTTGACCAAGTGGGTAAAGGGCTGGCCATCCTGGGCCAGTCCATGCCCGTATTCTGGGTGGGCATCCTACTGATCTTGCTGTTCACGGTGTATCTGCGTGTATTGCCCAGTGTCGGCGGCATCGACCGGCTTGGCCTTAAAGGCATCATCCTGCCAGCGGTGACGCTGGGCTGGCTTTTCGTTGCCGCCTACATGCGCATTGTGCGCTCGAGCATGCTCGACACCTTGGATTCCGACTATATCAAGATGATCCGGGCGAAAGGGATGCCGAGGCGTATCGTGGTCTGGAAACACGCCCTGAAGAACGCCTCGATCCCGATCTTTACCCTATTTGCCGTCAACTTTGCCCAGTTGATCTCCGGCGCCGTGGTCACCGAAACCATCTTCGCCTGGCCGGGAATTGGGCGGCTATTAGTCGATTCCGTTTTTGTGCGGGATTACACCGTGGTGCAGGCCGTGGTGTTCTTTTCGGCGGCCTTTATTGTGGTCATCAATATCGTTGTGGACGTGGCCTATGCCTGGCTCGATCCCCGCGTCCGAGTCACCGAATAGACCGAAGTTCCTCCCGTGATTCGGCGACAACTTGTTGAAATAAAAACTCAAAAGCCTGAAACGAATCGACCTTT
>CBCXVS010000339.1:0-7237 GCA_965178525.1 uncultured bacterium
CCTCATGACAAAACCCCCTCATGTGTTGGGTCAACCGTTGACACGACCAGCAGTTAGAGCTTAACTTAAGGCCATTCGATCATGGCCCCGCAAAGGAGCGGCCACGCCCGAGGTGCGCAGCGTGGCCCGGCGTGCAATGGTGCCATGACAATCGGCGCACGCGATCTCAATCGCATTGGCATATTCGCCATAGAGCTTGCCATTGCCGTGATTGTCCTGCACGGAATGGCAATCGACACAGTGCATGCCTTTTTCCAAATGAATGTCTTTGAGATGCACCGGAACGCCAGCGCGTGCCTCAGGCGGCTCGGTCGTCTCGCGCACGGCGCGTTGAAGCGTCTTAGCGGTCATGTCAGCAAAGGGAATGACGTGGTCGAACACATCGAGAAAACGGCCCTTTTTGTCCCGTTTGAAGACCGCGCGGAAGTTCCAGCCATGGCCATGATAGTCGGCAAATTGGGTCTGGGTGAGTTTGGGGTTGAGTTCCCACACATTGGCCAAAAATTCCGCCTCCGTCCACAAGCCGCGCACTGCCGCCTCTTCCGGGTTGTGGTCTAGGCTACGCCACGTTTCCTCCGTGCTCGGAGCGCGTTGTTCCCGCGGCCACATCATGTCCCCATCGGTTTCATAATCCCACATCGTATAGCCCAGAAACGTATTCACGAACGCGTTGGGCTGATGCATGTGGCAGACTATACACTGGCTGGAGGGAATCGCCCGAGTAAACTCATGTTTGATGGGGTGCCCCGGTTCATCCTTGGGAATGGTCGGATCAGCCGTATGACTGTAGCCACGGTTGCCGAACCGGGCATAGGGACCGGCATGGTACGGGTCGCGGTCGTTGGCATATACCACATGGCAGGCCGTACACCCGCTGGAGCGGTAATCGCCCGGATGGTCATTGGTGCCCAAAAACGACAAGTGGGGATCGTTGAGGCGTGTTTTATGGAGATTGAGGACAGGGACACTAATCCGCAGGCCGGTGCCTAAGCCACGGTTGCTCTGCCGCAGGTCCGGTTTGCCTCCCTCTTCCAGTAAAATGGGATTCGGATTACCAATGTCCGGAAACAGCGACGGGATCAGCAAGCCGCCGTCTTCAAAGACCCGAAAATTATCGGCGGGCGGCATCACCTCCCAGCGTGGCAGCGGCAGCAGCAGCGGCAGGACGCCGCGACGCTGTTCGGCTGCGGTCGGTGGCGGCGGCATCTCGATGCGCTGCGCCACGCCATCTCGGCCGTAGCTTTCCCCCAGCCGACCCTGTTTGAACGGCACGATGCCATTGTTGTACGCCGCCGCCGTCCAGAAAACGGCTGAGGTTGTCATCAGGCTGGTTTGCACCTGATGTACCTCGTTCTGGTGGCAACTGCCACAGGTCTCCGGCGCGATGCGGAGGTCGCCGGGGTTGATAAAGCGGACGAACTCGGGCGACTCTTGGGTGAGCGCGGTATACGATCGTTCTGGGTTGGCAGAACTCGTCCACACGTCCGGCTGGCGTGGCGGCACGTGCGCTTGCCGTTTGGCCTGCGCGTAGGCCGCAGCGTCTTGGGGCGTCCCCTCTGGCACATGCACGTCCGCCTGACCGCCATGGCAATCGACACATCCCAGACGTACAGCCGGACTGCGATGCATGGTGGGGGCATCGACCTGGGTGTGGCAGGATAGACATCCGGCGCTCTTGCGCCTGGCGTCCTCCTGGGACTGCCACATGAGATCGGGTTGCGGACCGGCGCGCGTGGCGTCGACCTGCTGGATATGGCGCGGCGGCATGCAGCCTGGGAGCGCGGTGAGAATGGCCATGGCGGCGAGGACGCACCACAACATGACCCAAAAACCTCTTGATGCGGTACGGTACTCCATTTCGATCACGCGACGCATAGCGGCCTCTTGAATACGTGAAGATGGCATTCACAAAGCCCTGCACGAGGGTATCGTTGGTCAACACGTCGCGAAAGCCTCTTCCCGGAATCAACGCGGCTACCCCGGCAGTGAGGATAATATTATTGTTCAAAAGCGGGCGGTAGAAAAATCCCATACTCACATCGACCCCGATGTCACGGCTGATGCCCGGCTGTTGCAGGAACAGTTCGAGCGGCTCGGTGTGCACAAACCGCAGATAACTCGCGTTCACAAAGGCCCGCAGTTTCGGCGTGGCTTCGATGTCGAGCCCGGCATGAAACAGCAGCAAACCCGGGTTGACAAAATTGACTTGGCCCTCAATTTTACTGCTCCGCAGACTGGGAATCAGGCTTTCGCGTTGCACCAAACCCACACCCAGCAGCCGGATGCCCTGCCGATTAAAAAAACTAAACCCGCCTCCGGCAAAGTTGGGCTTATCGAGAATCGTATCAAATCCCCGGGCGTCCCCATCTGCCGGATCCGCATCGCCCGAGGCCCACAGAAAGGAGATTTTGGGACGTAGCCAATCAAAATCCATCGACAGTTCCAAGGCAAACATCTGCCCACGGATCGTCTGACTGCGGCCGGCAAGCGGATTGTGGTCGTCGTCGCCAAAGACGAGATAGAGGGCGTGGGCCATATTGAGCCGCTTGATGTGCCCTTCGCTCGTCCAGCCGAGATAGACCACGTTGATCTCATGCGGGGTGAAATCGCCCACCGGATCCGGACGGACGAGAAAATCATTGTCGTCAAAATGCAGGGTGGCTTCATCACGCATGTAATGCACACTGAATTGTGTGGTATAGCCAAACCAAATAAAATCTTGCCAGTAAAAGTTGGCAATCAGAATCTGCTGATCTCGCCAATCAAAGGTATTCAACTCACTGTTGGTATTTTTCTCCAACATCTCGAAGAAGATGAAGTTGTACTGATACCGATTGTTCCCAAGGTTGCCGAAAAGACGGGCCGCCAGGTTCGTGTCATTGAAGAGAAAACCGCAAAAGTCGCTATTGAATGCCTGAATTCCCACTTTCGTTGAGATGAAATCGTAGCGGCGGCTGACATTGCGGAGATGGTACTCGGCAAACGCTTCCTGCAAAGCGATATCGGTGCGCGTTCGGGTGGTCCCATCACGCACATCGGGATTGACCACGCCGCGTTCGTCCACCGCGAGATGGTTGAGATTGAAGGCCGGCGTCACCTGCAGGAGCCAGTCGAGCGGTCTGAACGCGGTATCCCCTTCGAAGAGCTGCAAGCGCAGCACGATATTTTGCCGTACAAAGAGCTGATCGTTACGGCCGAAAAAGTCGGCGCTGTCAGACCGCTCGGACGTCACCCCGGCGGGGACCGGGAGTTCACGAAATTCGGCCAGCGTATCGCTGATTCCCGTGAAACTGAAGAAGGTATGCTGCCCGATAATCGGGTAGTCGCCCTTCAATATATTGGGTTGGTAGGGATTAAGCAGGTTGCGCTTGTAGCCAAAAAGACGCCAGCGATCCTCGACCGGCGTGAACGTGTTTGGCTCCCTCGGCTCCGGCGTCAGCTCCTCGTCGGCCGGCGGCTCCCGGTCCGGCCGGCGCGGCAGCCGCTGCGCCACGGCAGTTGTATCCGGCGCCACGCTCCATAACGCTTCTGACCTCGATGTTGCCGTATATCCTGGAGGCTGACCCCACGTCCTCCCGGCGAGGAAACAAAGGAGCAAGGCCATGAGGCACGACCAATCTACTTTATCCTGTCTAGCCGTCCTGTTCAACACGTATCTACCTGAATGATGAAATCATGCGCCATGCCGGAGAGCTGGAATCTTTTTATAGCACATCCGAATATGCTGTCAATGCTCCATTCATGGCGAAGGTCATACAGGAGCGCTACTTGACACGCTCGGACTTCTCTATATGATACGATGGTGTGGCTTATACGTCGTTGGATGATCGTGCGCCTCTGATACCTGTTCGCCTTGACAAGCGTGGAAGGAAGAGACCTCTCTGTCAGTTGGTAGATAACATGATGCAGATCATTTGGCTCAGATATATCATGGCGATATTACTCCTGATCGCCGGTGGCGTGCTCGCCGGATGTGACAGCGGCGGTGGCGCTTCGGAAAGCGATCGGGCGATGCCGATGCCCACATTCAGGGCGGCGAATCCCCTCACGGCCGACGATGTGAGAACGATTATTGCGCAGACGGTCACGCAAGCCGTGGTCCTCGACGTGGCCGTGACCGTGGTGGTCACCGACCGTGGCGGTAACGTCTTGGGTGCGTTTCGCATGCCGGGCGCGGCGGAGCGGGCCACGATTGACGGCATCGAAGGCACACCAGGACAGAGACTGGAAGGCGTCGATGCGCCCTCCGAGCTGGCCGCGCTTTCCAAAGCCGGCACGGCCGCGTTCTTTTCGACTTCAGGCAATGCGTTCACCACCCGTACCGCGGGGGACATCATTCAAGAACACCGTCCGGTGTCGGTGATGTTTACGCCCAGTGGCCTCCTGTTTGGGGTGCAATTTTCGAGCCTGCCGTGTACGGATATTAAAACGAATCCGCCGCTTCCACTCGGCATTGCGGCGGATCCGGGTGGGGTTCCGCTATACAAAAATGGCGCGCCAGTCGGGGGACTCGGGGTGGAAGGGGATGGCGTGTACGGCATTGACCGCGACCCCTTTGACGATGAACAGCCTTTTGAAGAATTGCTTGCCGTGGCTGGCACGCGGGGATTTGAAGCCCCGGCCGCGATTCGTGGCGATACGATTTTGCTCGATGGCGTCCGCTTGCCATTTGTCAATGCGGAGATGCCCGCTCCGGTGCCGGTCATTGATTTTGACATGCTCCCAGGCGCGCTCATGGCCGTCGGTGTGCCGGCAGCGCCAACCGGCTTTTTTGACGGAACGATCCGAGACACGCCCGATCCCGCCTTTGGCTTTGCCGAGGCGACATTGGCCGGATTGCCAGGCCGAATCGCCGTCGATGCGATGGGCAATACGCGCTTTCCCTTGCGCGCCAGCCCCGATCCTGGCGGCTTAACAGCGAACGACGTGGAAACCATTTTGACACAAGCCATACAGCAGGCATTCAAAACCCGCGCGGCGATACGGCAACCTCGCGGCAGCTTTGCGCAAGTGAATGTCGCCGTGGTCGACGCGAGCGGAACGATGTTGGGCTATTTCAGCACCGCCGATGCGCCGTTTTTCGGCTTCGATGTATCGGTGCAAAAAGCCCGCACCTCCGCCTTTTTCAGTAGCGCTCGGGCTGGCCAAGACCTGACTAGCGCCGGTTTTACCGACTTCGTCAACGCCGCTTTAGCCGACGGCCTGAGGCTCGATGGTTCAGTCGCGTTCAGCGATCGCGGGGCCGGCTTTCTCAACCGCCCCTTCTTGCCCGACGGGATCGATGGCACGGCGCCCGGTCCCTTTTCGCGCCCCATCTCGGAGTGGAGCCCCTTTAACGTCGGGCTCCAACTTTCCCTGGTGCAAGAGGCCGTAGAAACCATCCTGTTGACCCCCAACGTACCGACGTCATGCACCCGCATCGCAGGTCTCGAAAATGGCATCCAGATTTTCGCCGGCAGTGTGCCGCTGTATAAAAACGGAGTACTCGTCGGCGCCATCGGCGTCAGTGGCGATGGCATCGATCAAGACGACCTCGTGGCGGCCTCCGGTAGTGCCGGTTTCGAAGCACCGCCGGCGATACGCTCCGACCAGGTCTTGGTGCGGGGCGCCCGGTTACCGTTCGTGCGCTTCCCGCGCAATCCCGAATTGCGCTGAGGCGGAGGACGAGACGGCGGTTTTCGGGTGATACACATGACAAGTGACACACCCCGCATGCGCTCCGCCAGAGGTTGAATGACACCTCTGACACGAGGCGATACCCGGCAATAACACATCGCGGGCGGCCTGGCTGTTGCGCACGCCATCATGACAATCCTGACAATCCAGCTCCGAGTGGATATGCGCCCGGTGATTGAAGACGCTATGGGGGAGCCAGCGCCGGGGAATGGACGGCGGCCTCACGTTTGGCAACACGCCGTCCGCAGCGGCGCGTGAGAACGTGTGGCACAAGACACAGCCCTGCTGTTTTTGACCGGTGAAGAGGGTCTTTTCCGCGACTTGCACGGCTTCCGTGCGGCACTGCCCGATCGCTTGCGCCTCCTCGCGGGGCGCCGCCGGACGCCCTGGACGCCGGCGGGTGCGGGCGCGATTCGTCTCCTCTGCGTCCGGCGGCGCCAGCAACAGATTCTGCAAACAGTATTGCGCCAAGAGCCGTTGCAAAAAACGATGCACCTCAGTGGGGGTGTCATGGGGCACGCGTATGCTCTCGGGTAAACACGCATCCAATCCCAAGGGCAAGTCGAGGGGGTGGCAGTCGGCGCAATGGTGCTCGTATGTAATGGGCAACATGTACGCGCCTTGTGCATCCATGCGGTGGCAGTTGCTACATTCGAGTTGCTTCTGGCTGCCATCCGAGTGCATCTTGAGCGGTTTGAGATGCTCTTGATGATTGAGCTTCACTTGCGCGCTATCACGCAGGTTCGCTTGGTCATTGAGGCGTACCCGAGCGGCCGCCATCTCTGGGGTGTCCTGCACACGGATGGCAAATTCCGGATGCCCGGCGGTAAACTGCTCAATCGCATTGGCATCACGGCGCGTGCCCCCGTCTTTCGTTCGGAGGTTCGCATGACATTGGATGCAGAACCGGTCGTCCACGTCCGTCAGCTTGGCCTGACGGCCTCGATGCTCGGTATGGCACGTGGTACAGGCCGGGGTAAACAGCTGTGTCTCCTGATGGACAGGACCATCGTGACACGTCTTGCAGGCGTCCGCCGCGACATTTTGCCAAGCCCCTTGATGACAGTCGGAACAATCGGTTTCAAAGAGACTGTGAGGCGTGGAGACGTTTCCGGGAGCCCACACCGCTTGCAGGCGCTTGCCCCAATCCGTGCTTGCCAGCATGAAGACCGCAGCCATGCCGCCCAGTACGAGCAGCACACCGCAGATGGTCAGACGGAATTGGGTCAAGGGACTCGAAGCCAGCGTAAAGTACGTCGAGATGTCGGGCCCGGCAGCGATGGCGGCAGGCAGCGCGCTGCCTGCCGGTGTCGACGCCGGTGTGGCCGCTCGTGGGTCCGCTCCGGCGGGTATGGTTTCCGTCTCCGTGGATTGCACCACAACCGTGACGGCAGCATCAGGTGAAGGGAAGCTGATCTGAAAGGTATAGGAGCCGATTTGCACGGCATCGCCATGAGCCAATTCGTAGGCGCCGAGGATGACATTGCCCTTCATCGGGTAGGGGCATCATGTCGCCATGCCCCCCCCCTCAGAACCGTGCGGGCGACTTTCATCGCACACG
>CBCXVS010000340.1:0-7173 GCA_965178525.1 uncultured bacterium
CCATACTACCCGAGGGGAGGGCGAGTCGTCACCTACAAATCCAATGATAGACCCCAAATTCCAAATTCTCTGGTATTCTATGTTCTATTCTTTGAAATTAGTCCAAGAGTGATGCTGGCGACTAGCCGGCTAGGGACTACATCATCGATGTATAGATCAATATCTTCTTCGCTGATTTCTAAATATTCAGCTAAAAGAACAGCTAAGTCATCACGGACCTGGTCAATCCCACCCTGTTCTAATCCACACCTATCATAGATTAAGGCTGATTTTAGTCGGTCTCTAGAAAAAGATGCACTCGTATATGAAGATGGTTGAATCTGTCGTTCTAATTTTGGAAGATTTGAAGCCATAACTGAATCCGAATTTCTTTGATCTGATTCTCTAACATATTGTTTGATTTCTGCATCTATTAAATTGTACTGTCTAAATCGCCCTGCTTTGATGTGTAACAATAGTTCTTCTGCATCTCTCTCAGATAGTTCAGTCGTCAATTTCACGCTTCCACGATCTTTTTTCCTTACAATTATCCCATATCCCACCAATTTTTAACGCCTCACCGATAGTGCAAAGTAGTTTATTCTGTTCATCTACATTAAAATCATTAAAATCCCGATCGATTATTAGTTCTAGCAAGACTTTTTCTTTTCTATTTCTCTTAATACTGTTTTTAAATGAACTTAATAAAGAATATATTCTGTTTTTTTGACTTCTTTGTTTTACATTTCTTGGATTTTTATAGAAACCGAATTGCCCCTCCGATTTATTGCTAGAGTCTAGGATGTCTACGATTCGTTGTAATTCCATATCCCATTGATTTTGTGACGAAAAGTCTGCATATGAAAGCATCGATATACGCTTTGGAGGAACGCATTTATTTAGCATTAGTGGAATAAGACGATCGCTAAAACCAATAGAATCATTACTTTGAATAATTAAAGATTCCAATTTCGTCCATTCACTTTTAAACCAATTTGGTGTTAAGATCAATAAGGTTCTATAACTCCGTTCGATAGCTTTTTCAATATTTACCACTATGGGAACACCGATCTCAAAATCCTTGCGGTCAATACATACTCGAAGATTTACCCCTTCTAAACGTGGGATGAGCCATTCATATACCCATTGTGCATCTAGAAGAGCTATAGCTTATAAACACATCATAGTCATGAGCAACGGACTCTTCTGGCATGGATGCCTCCTCCACTACTCCTAAATGTGTCAAGATTTTCTCTAATTCTGGGCACCCATGATACCATATATTTCTGGAAATACAACCAATATCAATTCTCATCAATCGTCGGGGCATAACATCAAAATTTATCCCTCCACGGAGAACCCGAAAGTATGCAAATCATGGAAAAACACATTGCTCATATTTCTTATCCGTCAGCATCACCTCGGGTTAAAAACGTCCGGATGATCGGGTGCGGTGCACTCTCGCGCAGCGTCTTGGGATTTCCGACCGCCAGCATGGTCTTCGTGTCCGGGTCGAGAAAGACGGAACGGTCGGCAATGGCAAAGATGCTCGCCAGCTCGTGCGTCACCATGACCACCGTCGCTCCAAGAGAGTCCCGAAGTTCGAGAATCAGATCATCCAGCAGGCGGGAGCTGATCGGATCGAGACCGGCTGAGGGCTCGTCGAAAAACAGAATGTCCGGATCCAACGCCATGGCCCGGGCCAAGCCGGCACGTTTTTGCATGCCGCCACTAATCTCCGAAGGATAGTAATCCTCGAACCCAGCCAGCCCCACGAGCGCTAATTTAAACGAGGCGATCTCGCGCCTCTGGCTCGCACTTAGGTCGGTGTATTCGCCCAGCGGCAGCGTCACATTTTCCGCCAAGGTCATCGAGCTCCACAGCGCCCCGCTCTGATACAGCACGCCAAAACGGCGCGTCATGCGTTCACGCGCTTCCGCATCCGCCGTCCAAAAGCTCTCGCCATCGTAGAGAATATCGCCACGGGCAGGCGCCTTGAGGCCAATCAGATGCCGTAGCAACGTACTCTTGCCGCAGCCACTGCCCCCCATCAGGATGAAAATCTCACCCGCGTTTATCGTGAAGTTCAGGTCCCGTTGGATGACGAAATCGCCGTAGGCCATGGTCAGATCGGCCACGGTAATGCGGGGGGTTGGCTCAGACATCCTGCCGTTCTCCTCTAGACACCAAGCACTTCGGTGATCACGGCCAGCACACCATCGGTGGCAATGATGCAGACAATGCCCGTCACCACGGCAGACGTCGTCGCCTCACCCACCGCCGAAGCGCTGCGGCCACACTGCATCCCACGCAGACAACCCGCCATGGCGATCAACATCCCAAAGATGCCGCTTTTCATCACGCCTAGAATAAAATCGCTCAGGCTCACAGCAATCTTAGTTTCGTTGAAATACTCCAGCAGCGATATATCCAGCATCCCCGTGGCGACCACGATCCCGCCAAGTATCCCCAAGAGGTCTGCATAGACGCATAGCAGCGGCATCGTCAATACCAATGCTAGTATGCGAGGTAAGACGAGAAACTCTATGGGCGAGATGCCCAAGGTGGTATAGGCATCGATTTCTTCGTTGACCTGCATGGTGCCGAGCTGAGCCGCAAAGGCGGCGCCAGTTCGGCCCGCCATGATAATGCCGGTCATCACCGCCCCCATTTCACGAGTCATACCAATGCCGACCAGGTCCGCCACATAGATTTGCGCGCCGAACTGACGAAGTTGAATGGCCCCCATAAAGGCCAGAATTAAGCCAATCAACCCACTGATGAGCGACACAATGGGCAGTGCTCGGGAGCCACTCGTCTGCATGAGGAGCAGCACGTCAGACCAACGGAAGCTGGCCTGACCCCGCAGCAGTTTCCAGAACGCCAGACACACCTCCCCAATAAAATCGATCATCTCACGGCAAGCGTTCGCCGCCGCGATCCCTTGCGACCCAATACGCGCCAGCAGCGGCGTGCGGACCGCCGATCGTACCGCATCTTCGCGCTCCGGCACGGCGGTGGCTAAGGCCAACAGACGCCGCATGCCATCCGGGAGCGCCGTCTGGTCGGTTTCAATCTGACGCTGCTGGTTTTGCCGTATCAGTTTGAGCAAAAAGGTTAACAGCCCGGTGTCCCAAGCCGTCACGTCTTGGGTGTGAAAGGCCATACGGCGAACCGTGGGTTCCGTTTCCAGACGCGGCTGCATCTCTGCCGCCGTTGGTATCCCATCCTGCATGCGCCAGCTGCCAGAGAGCCGCACCAGCAGGGTGTCGTCGCTTAGACGTGAGACATGTAACTGGGGCTTTGTGGACATGACGTTTTGGGGCACATCCTCTTCCTTCTCTTCGATTTGCCTCCGTACTTACCTCCTCCGCTGCTGCCGAATCCGATCCAGCATCTGCTTCGGCCCCGGCGCATGGGGATAGAGCCGAACGAGCTGCTCCGCATAGGCGGCGGCTTGATCCCAGCGCCGTTCTTGCATATAGAAGATAGCCAGCGCTTGCAACACCCGTGCGTCCTCGGGCTCGAGTTGATGCGCTTGCAGCAAGGCAGACTCCGCTTCCGGCCGCCGCCCCAGATGTTGCAACGTCAAGCCGTAATTGTGATGCACCCGTACACGGTTGGGTAAGAGACCGGCTGCTTGGCTGAGCGCGTTGGCTGCATCCGCTAGACGCTTCTCTTCTGCTAATACGAGACCTAGCGAGTAGTAAAGCTCGCCCTCGTGCGGCGCCAGCAGGAGCGCCTCGTGCAAGGTGCGCTCGGCGTCCGCGTTCTGTCCCATCCGATTGTACAGGTTCGCCAGATTAAAACGGGCTGGCAGGAAAGCAGGGTCCAACCGGAGCGCGGTCCGATACGATTGTTCAGCCCATGCGGGCTGGCCCTGCTGCGCCTTGAGTATCGCCAGGTTCACATGCGCACTCGGGGTATCGGCCATGGCTTGCTGTACGGCAGTAAATTCCGCCAGGGCGGCGTCAAACCACGCTCTCTGCTCGGGTGTGAACGCATGGGGCGGCACGGCGGCCAAAACGCGAGCGGCTTCAATCCGGACCGCTCGGATCGGATCGCGCAGCAAGGATGCCCCGGCTTGTAGCCGCGCCTGCGGTGGGACGCTGTCCAGCCCACCCACAGCGGCAGCCCGAATGCGATGGCCCTGGCGCCGGCGGCACCATATCGACGCAGTAGCGCCAACGCCGTGGCCCGAACGATCACCGGTTGGGTTGCAGACCCGGCGAGTTGCTGTAATGCGGTGGCCGCATCGGCGCGGCCTGCCCGCCCGGCAGCCAGGCTGGAGGCGTAGTGAGGCGCGGCCTTTTCCCCGTACCATTGGATGATCACGTTCGCAGCCCAGCGTGCGGTCCGGCCCAGGTGACATCCGGTGCAGGCGTCCGGTGTGCCGAGTGTGACCGAGAGATCCGGAGGGGGTACCCAGAAACTGTGATCCCGGCGGTCATCAATCACCATGTAGGTTTTGGCGGGCATGTGGCAGTTGACGCACTGCGCTCCGGCGGAACCGGCCCTATGAAAATGGTGCGCCGAGGTGTTGTAGGCCTTGGACCGTAAGCTCGGGAATCGCGGGTCGGGCTGTGCCTGGTGGCATTGCACACACAGCGCATTGCCCTGCGCCCGGAGTTGTACATGATGCGGGTGGTGACAATCGGTACAACGGACGCCGGCGTGATACATGTTGCTCTGCAGGTATGACCCATAGACATACACTTCATCCAGGATTTGGCCATCGGCGTGATACAGACCCTCACGCAGCACCTCCGGCATAAAATCATCAAGCAAGGGGCGGCCGTGTTGGTCGTTCACACTGACGCGACGGCGCCGGGCATGGCAGCGCGCGCATTGATCGGCTTGGCCCTGGGCATCGAGCCTGGTGAAATCGATGAGGAGACCGGTGTCGCGGTATGGCGGTTGGGCCTCTTGTTGTCGTTCTTGAGCCCATGCAACGTGTTGACCTCCTGGGCCATGACAGGCCTGACAACTGACATTGATGGCGCTCCAGGTCGTCTGGTAGGCGTGGGTCTTGGGATCATAATTCTTTCTGAGGTTCGTGGAGTGGCACTCAGCGCACATGACATTCCAGGTCTGATACAGGCCGGTCCAGTGCAATGGATCACCTGGTTG
Organism: uncultured bacterium; assembly: GCA_965178525.1. GTDB lineage: Bacteria > Tectomicrobia > Entotheonellia > Entotheonellales > Entotheonellaceae > CBCXVS01. Next base: position 5,110 of record CBCXVS010000340.1, read on the forward strand.
CGCCTTGTCGTTGGGATAGAGATGAAACCAGCGTTGCGCCTGCGTATCCCAAGCGATGGTAAGGCTCTGCAAGCGACCGCCGGGAAATGGGACCAAGTACTGCTGTAAGGGTTCTACTCCAAAGGTGTACCGGATGTCGAAATCGGCCATGTGACCGTCCGGACCTTGCGTGTGGACAACAAACCGCCCGTCTTTTTTGAAAAAACGCGATGTCACGCCCTGATGCGTCAAGCGCACGTTGTTAAAATCGCCCCGTACCGTCTTCTCGGTGGCTGGTTGCATGGCCTGAGCGTGGTGGGATCCTTGCCAATCTTGGACGGCCTGGGGATGACACGACGCACAGACGCGATTCTCAACAAAGGCCACCTCATCTGCACCTTGTCCCAGCACCTGTTTGGGCCATGACATGTGGGGAGGCGAAGCCGCCAGGCTACTACCACTGATGAGTAATGCCATCGCCACAACCGTAGCCATCGCCCATGTCGCATGCGCCCGCGTCAGTCTCACCGGCCGATGGCTGTTCATGGCTTTCTGAGGGGTCCGGAAAACGGCCAGCGAGATGGGCAAACATGCCATCGCCGCCGAATCATCCGCTGAGTATCGCCAACATGGATACCGCCCAGAGAAATCGCCACCGCTCCTGACTGTCTGCAGTTGAATCCGATTCATGCTGCTCCGCCTGCGCCATCGTTAACGATCCTCATAGGACTGGCCACTCTTGTCCCGAGCCGTTCGGATTGAACTCTGTGTCAATGTCAAAGGTATAGACCGATGTTAGAATAAACGATCGTTTGCGGCATACGGGACGAGTTGCTTATCGTATAGGCAAGAAACGAGAGGGTGAAAAGTAAAAATCGGACATGTTGTCATTTAGTCCTCCGGCACTTCCTCCTGAGTGGTCTCATCTCCTGCGAGGCGGATGTCAAGTTTTCCGGATCGACCCGCGCGCAGTTCAATACCCGTTGCCGAACTCAGAAGCCAACCATGCTCTCCCGCTTCCTGGCGCTCGTATCCATCGCCTTGTAATTGGTAGAGTTCAGGCGCTTTGCTGTCGCGATGGATAATCCAGACCTCCGGTACACCCAGCTCCGCGTAAAACCCAAGCTTGTCATAGGATTCATCGCCAGGGCTGCGGATTTCCACCACGACATCTGGCGCGCCTTCAAAATACTCGTTGCGGTCGATGCCGAAACGCTCGGGCGTGAGTAACACTAGGTCAGGAATGCGGTAGTTATGGGGCCAGCCGCCGGGCGCGGCAACGTTAATTTGGTGATAGACTCTCGCATGGCGTGGGCGCGCCCAGTTCACACGCAGGTAAAATTCCAGATTCCCCTCCAGGTCTTGGTGCTCCCGATTGGGCGACGGTGGCATATGCAACACACCCTCCCACATTTCATCCCAACGATCTGCCCCGGTCCGTTTACGCCACGCCAAAATATCCGGGGGGATATCCGCCATTACAGCTCGCATCGTTTTCTCCTCCTCGTATGATTGATGCGGAATGAAGGGATCAGATCTGACCCCGTTGGTACAGCTAGGTTTTTCCTTCATGTTGACATGGTCATATTGACATGGTGGGACGCGTCTGTCAAAGCGAACCCGGTTCGCCTCAATTTGGCAAGCGCAAGCGATAACCGAGCTGCTATTGTGCCGGTTAGCTGCATACCTTCGCTGATCGTGTTTACTTTGAAAAAGTCGCCTAAGAGGATCGAGCCTGCGGCAGAAACCGGATCAGTAACGTGCTCACCTCCTCCGGCTGCTCCTGCTGTACCCAATGCTCAGCTCCGTACAGCAGATGGAGCCCCAGCAGTTGCATGCACGCACGGTGCTGCATGGTCCCGATGCTGCCGGGTCTCTGGTAAACTCAGGAAGCCATTTCGATTCACAGCTTGTTGAGAGTTTTTTTCGTATTGAACCTGAGATCAGAGCCATAAAAGATCGATGGGACCGGAAGAAATGTGAGTCTTGAATCATGAGCTCCTGAGTTGCACCTTTTTCCGAAGTATAGACGCAATTTGCCTGTCAATGGAAGAACGCTATCATGAACCACATCAGGTCCGCTCA
>CBCXVS010000341.1:0-7160 GCA_965178525.1 uncultured bacterium
AATGGACTTTTGAATTGGGCTGACCTGTTGATCTACTTAACCCTCCGCCTATTCTGCCAGGGGAACTTCGGTCTAGCAGTCAAACGTGGGGGCCGGCCTGGTATGGGCTTGGCTTCAATGCCATGTCGCCCTTCGCGACGATACCGTCGTCGCCACCGATACACTGTGTTACGACTCACGCCGAGAAACTCGGCAACTTCTGCCGGCGACTTACCATCGTCTAAGAGTTCAATGGCACGATGCCGACGCCATTCTAATGTTTGTTGGCTTCCTTTGGGTCTCATGCCTTACATGATCGGCACGATTTTATGAAAACTTTAGCATTGTATTCACATTATTAATGTAGTTTTAAGATTAATAATATGACGAGTGAATCTTAAACATAGATATTATAAACTTTAACAAATCACTCATCTATACAGTAAAAGTGAATAAAGCTAAGTCTACTCGTATAAACATACGTAAAATTTACTCAACTGACATGGTCAAACAAACGGGGCTGTGCCTAGATGCGTCCCGCTATGAGAGGCCGCGCAGCGGGACGCATCTAGGCAACAGAGAAAGGATGTGTTGGACGGCGACAAAATCTGCCAGCAAAGCACTACGATGAGGTTGACGAAGTTTCTCGAAAGCTTGTCGTTCGAGTTGACGAACCCGTTCGCGACTCAATCCCAGGATATCCGCAATTTCTTGCAATGTATGCGGGTGGTCCGCTTCCAGGCCGTAGCGCAAGCGTAGAATAAAGGATTCGCGGTCTGTCAGGCTGGCGAGGCAGTCTGCGAGCCGGCGTTGTAATTGCTCTTCTGCCAGCATCTCATCAGGCTTCGGAGCTTGATCACCCTCCAAAATATCCGTTAACATACTGCCATCATCGGCCACGGGCTGGTGCAACCGCATAATCGGTTGCACAGCGAGCATAAGCTCTTCAACCTCCTTGGATGTCCAGCCGAGTTCCATGCTGAGTTCCTCGGCGTTTGGTGCTCGGCCATGCATATCCCACAGACGATCGCCCACCGAACGCAATTTATTCTTGCGCTCAACGACATGGTTGGTCAAGCGCACCGTACGATATTGCTCGGTAATCGCCCGGCTAATCGCCTGCCGTACCCACCAATGGGCGTAGGTAACAAATTTCAAGCCGCGGCGGTACTCAAATTTTTCTAGCGCTCGCATCAAGCCGATGTTCCCTTCCTGAATGAGATCCAGAAACGGGACGCCACGGCCGCGATAGCGATTCGCCACGTGGATTACTAGACGCAGGTTGGCACGCAACATCTGTGTCTTCGCCTGCGTCAGTTGACCGTGTGCATGCATCCAGAAGGTGTGCGTAGCTCGTAGAGCCGGATCACGTGGGGTGGCTTCTAACGCCACTCGTAGCGCAAGGCGCAAGGCGTCGTAAACACTTGAATGTAACGTCAAGCTTTCCCATGCTGCAATCCACTGCTGCCACAACGCGACACTTTGCTGACGCAAAGCCCGGCGTTTGACGGCCGAACGCGAGGTCGCACGACAGCGTACACGGAGCTTCCGCAGCTGTGTGGCTAATTCCTGCAACAGGACGACGGTCTCACCGAAACGGGCACAACGCTCTCCCTGGCTATCTTCCGTCACGTCGCAAAGCACTTGATCGAGTGGGATTTCCTCCAGCTCCACTTGGTGCCATAGACGGGTCAGCGTGATCAGAGCCACAGGCGAGGTGCACAGCGCTCGGCGCACACGCATTTGGGCAGCTTCAATTGCCTGCCAGAGTTCTTTTTCTTGATTGCGGTTGAGCAGGGCAAACTGACGCACATCGCCAAAATAGCGTGCTACCAGATTATCAAATTCATTACTACCGTGGTCCGCTTCATGGTCTTCGACCTCAACATCGAAATCGAGACCACTATCCGCTGTCTCGGTCTCCATCCACACCCCGTCCGTAAACGAAATGGTCAATGTCCGGCCGTCGTGACCCGAGTGTGCGGTTTTGATTCCTTCACGTCTGTGAGAAGCCATAGTAACTTCGTTCTCCCGACCTCTGAGGGCTGCCGATGGACTGCGACTTGCTATGCTGAGCGCTTCTCTCTACATTGTTTTCATGGCAACGATGATGCCGTGTTGTACGTCAATACGTAAACGAGCAAGTGCAAAATTTATGCCAGCATAATGGCTACAAAATCGGCAACGCAGCCCCGGAACTCAGCACGCGCTTCCCGTCGGCAGCATGTCTCGTGTAGTGCCCTACGACAAGCGATGCGCTGGACATTTGGAGGTGAGGCAGAGTAGCCAAAAAAGACGGGAGAGGCCTTCGATGCCCGTCACGGAATGACTATTTCCTAACCACCATAGCGCCAATTTTTTGACGCTGCTATTCGGCCTATATGTCATCATACCCCCGGACTGAATGGTAGCGCTTTCCCGTTCGGTGTCTTGGCAAACCGCATGGTTCTTCTACCACCCTGGGGGACCGCGTGTGAATATGTTATAGTCAGCGCATCATCCGCACAGGCGCGGTTCGAGGTTCTATGGCGACATGTGTCAATATTATGAACGCCATCGTGTCTCTCTCGCCTCGGCAAGAGGACATCGGGTGGAATAGAAAAAATTAGAATCCGTCTCGAAGTAGGAGTCATGACCCGATGCGATGGCAGTATTGGTGCTTTCTCTGGAGTATGTTGGGGTTACTTAGTGTGACGGGGCTAGGATGTCGTCACACGATATCCGCGCCAATTCGCCAAGAAGCGGCGCCACCCATTCCTTTTAACCAGCTCCGTGCGAATCCCGAGGCCTTCATGGGCCGTACTGTTATTCTGGGTGGAGATATCCTGGAGACACGTAACACGGAGGAGCAGACCTTCCTTGAGGTGCTACAAAAACCACTCGATCGACTTGAAACCCCGAAACGCACCGATCAGACGGCAGGCCGCTTTATGGCTCGCTGTCAGGGGTATCTCGATCCTGCGGTCTATGCCAAAGACCGGCAAGTGACGATAGCCGGACGCGTCTTGGGCCGTCATACCGGGCAAGTGGGGGAAGCGGAATACGTCTATCCGCTCATTTCTTGTCTCGAGTTCCATCTCTGGTCCCGTTCTACTTCTTTTTATGACACACGTGATCCCTGGTATTACCCCTGGTACTGGCACCCCTTTTACGGGCATCCTCTATTTCCGCATCACTATCTCTATCATCGCCATCGCTCTCGCCATCGTAGGCGATGAGCGAACGTGGGGACGCTAAGGATGACCACAGATTACCGATACGGTGGCGCTGGATCATTCTCGTAGGCAGCCTTCTCGGCTGTGTGGCTTGCGCCTCGGTGTTCGATCCCGAAGTCCGCAAGCGGGTTGATCCTGGGCTCTCCTATGCTAATCTTGCTGCAGACCCCACCGCGTATGTCGGCAAGGTCGTCATCTTGGCAGGCACGGTCATCGAAGCCACCAACCTGAAGGATGGCACACGTTTGACCATCTTGCAGTATCCGACTGGACGCCGCGATAGCCCGCGGACCGATCAGGCCTCAGGCGGGCGGTTCTTGATACGCACTTCGGAATATCTGGAGACCGCGCTCTACCGGCCGGGACGGGCCGTGTCGGTCATTGGGGAAATCCAGGGAGAAGAGAAGTTACCGCTCGGAGAGACGCACTATGCGTATCCCGTCGTCACACCGCGCGAGCTATACCTTTGGCAGGAAGGGTACCATGCGCCCCGCTTCCATTTTGGCTTTGGCTTCGGTATCAGTAAAGGTTTTTAAATGCCCGGACCCGATCGGCAATAGCATATTTCCAGAGGAAAGATGAATCATCCGCGAAGGACGCCAAAGTCACGAAGAACCAAGACGCATCTGTGCACTTCGCGTCCCTTCGCGGATCCTTTCTTCCTTCATCATTGTCGGTTCTTTACCCGGCACTGCGCTTCTCGGTCGTTTCCGCTTCGACCTGATAGTAAGCGGGCAGGTCAATTAACGCCTCCACCTGGGTGCGGATCTCCGCGACTTGCTGCTCGTTGAAATTGGTTAGGCCGGTCTCTTTCAGACTGCTATATGTCGTCAAGAGCGCACTGACGGCCGAGACGATGGCAGTGGTCGCATAGATAATGATCTGATATCCGAGTTCTTCGTACTCCTGCACGGATATATCATCGGCCCCGGCAATGACGAGCAGCGGCACATCCGGCACCTCTCTACGCACAAACGCCAGATCTTCGCGTTTCCGCACACCACGCGGCATCACCGCGTCCACGCCCAGTTCGCGCAGCGCCAGACCGCGGCGCACCAACTCCTGCGGACTGCCTTCGACAGCCGAAAAAGCATCAGTCCGGCCAACGATCAGAAAATCTCTATCTTGGCGAGCCCGGAGAGCATAGCTCATGCGCTCCTGGAATTCTTCAAGGGGCACAATGTGCTCCAACCCTTTATGATACGACGCGCGTTTCGGATAGACCTGATCTTCAATGTGAATGCCGGCAATACCGGCCTTCTCGAATTCGCGTACGCACCGCATGACGTGCAACGGATCCCCAAAACCGGCGCCAGCATCGGCAAGAACTGGCAGTTCCACAGCACGGGCTACTTTTTCCGCCACCTCGACCTGATCCGTCAGGCTGAGGAGAGGTTCGGTGATCGTCGTATGCGCCCCGGTAATATAGCCACCGGTATAAACAGCCGGAAAGCCCAACGATTGCACCACGCGGGCGCTAATCGGATCGTACGCCCCAGGCGCTACGATCGTCTCACCGCGTTGCAACCGCTCGCGCAGTTGTTGTCTCAGTGATGGCATGCTGTCCCCCCTGCAACAAAGCAATCTTTCATCGCTCACGATCCGTCCCGATACCCTAGCAAAACTTTGTCGGCCAGACCAGAGAAAAGCGGGTCTGCCAGGATACGGCTTGCCTAAGAGGATGTGCGCTTTGCCTATGAGGCTGTGCAACAAACGCCTTCCCCACCCTTTCAACGACGCAGTTTCGCCACACAATCGGCAATACGCTCTAGCGCCTTGTGCAAATTGTCCAATGAATTGGCGTACGAGAAACGCACATATCCCTCGCCGTGAACGCCAAAATCCCGGCCAGCCAAACAGGCGACGCCACCTTCCTGGAGCAGGTAATCCGCCACTTCCTGGGACGATCCACTGACATCCGTCATATTCGGAAAGGCATAGAACGCCCCGCGGGGCATGGCACAACGCACCCCCGGAATCTCATTCAACCCCGCAATAAAGGTATCGCGCCGTTTCCGAAATTGCGCCATCATCGCGTCAACCGGGTCCTGTGGACCGCTGAGAGCCGCCAAGGCGGCGCGTTGCACGAAGGTCGCCGTACACGAATTACTATTGGTCATCAGGCGGGTCACATGCGCTGCGAGGTCCTCAGGCATGGCGCCGTAGCCAAGGCGCCAGCCGGTCATGGCGTAGGTTTTGGAAAAGCCATCCAGAATAATGGCCAGCTCCTGAATGCCATCGTAAGCTGTGATACTGTGAAATTCCCCGTCATAGATCATGCGAGAATAGATTTCATCGGCCAGCACCGGAATGCCGTGCCGCGCCGCGAGTTCCGCAATCGCCTGCAAATCGTCACGCGGCAAAATCCCGCCCGTGGGATTCTGTGGCGAATTGATAATCATCAACCGCGTGCGCTCGCTGACCAGCCGCTGCAGCTCTTCTACGTCCAAACTAAAATCCCGCTCCTCACGCAGAGGAATCGGCACCGGAGTCGCCCCGACAAAGCGAATCACGGATTCGTAAATGGGAAAGCCCGGATTGGGGTAAATCACCTCGTCGCCTGCCTGAGCCAAGGCCAGAACGACGTAAAACATAATGGGTTTGGCGCCAGGCGTCACTACGACCTGCTCAGGCGTGACGGAAATCTGCCGCGACTGGGCGATATCCTGCGCGATAGCTTCGCGGAGCTCTGGCAATCCGGCCGATGGACCATAGTGCGTATAGCCTTGATCCAATGCCTCTTTACCCGCCTCGATGATGTGTTGTGGCGTATCAAAATCGGGTTCACCGATCTCTAAATGGACCACGTCACGGCCCTTCGCCTCCAAGGCTCGGGCTTTTACCAACACCTCGAAAGCCGTTTCCGTCCCTAGACGGGACATACGCTCCGCAAACCGCATGCTGCTTTCCTTTCAATTCACAGGTCTGTTCAACTCAGTCGATACGTCATCACGCCTCGGGCACATGAGCCTATCGTATTGAGGCTACCAGAGTCACCCACAGAAAGAAAGGCTCGCCGCTCCCCAAAAAATACGGTAGAATGCCACGGCCAAGAGTTCCACGAAGGATGCAAAGGGATGCAAAGCGAAAGGGTGCTTCTTGATCCTTCGTGATCTGCGCGCGTTTTTCGCGGATTGTGCAGAGGAGAAACCGCATGTTGATCGAGGGCAAGGTGGCCGTGATTACGGGGGGGGCTTCAGGGTTGGGCGCCGCTAATGCACGGCTTTTGCACACCGCCGGCGCCCGGGTGGCCATCTTGGATGTCAATGATGCGGCCGGTGGCGCCTTGGCAGCGGCATGCGGTAGTCATGCGTTGTACATCCATACCGACGTCACTAGCACAGAGGAAACCGAGGCCGCCCTGACACAGGTCCATGACACCTGCGGCGCCCCGCATATCGCTATCAACTGTGCCGGCATCGGCACACCGGGGCGTGTCCTGGGCAGACAAGGTCCGCTGTCCCTCGAGACGTTTGAGCGCGTCATCCGGATCAATCTCATCGGCACCTTCAACGTTATCCGCCTCGCGGCTGCCCATATGCAAACGCATGAGCCCAACGAGGAGGGGGAACGCGGCGTCATCATCAACACCGCCTCGATCGCCGCCTTCGATGGCCAAATCGGCCAGCCCGCCTACGCGGCTTCGAAAGCCGGCGTGGTTGGCATGACCCTCCCGGTCGCACGCGAACTCGCGGCCTATGGCATCCGGGTGATGACCATTGCGCCCGGCATCTTCGATACGCCCATGCTCGCCGGCCTGCCGGAGCTGGCGCGGCAAGCGTTGAGCGCTTCTGTGCCCTTTCCGCAACGCCTGGGCCAACCGGACGAGTTTGCCGCTCTGGTTCGGCACATCATCGAAAGCCCCATGCTCAATGGCGAAACTATTCGTCTAGACCGAAGTTCCCCTGGCAGAATAGGCGGAGGGTTAAGTAGATCAACAGGTCAGCCCAATTCAAAAGTCCATTT
>CBCXVS010000342.1:0-7152 GCA_965178525.1 uncultured bacterium
CTGTAAATGGACTTTTGAATTGGGCTAACCTGTTGATCTACTTAACCCTCCGCCTATTCTGCCAGGGGAACTTCGGAATAGATATGAATCACCATGAACGCCACACCCGGACGAATCGCCAGAACCCCTTCGATAGACGCCACCCCACTAGAGGGCACGGACTGGTCTTCGCCATCTCCTCCCTTTATGTGGTGGCGATGTCCGCTGGCCTGGACGCCCTGTCACGCAGACCGACAGAGCGGGACGCCGTGGCATCAGAGCATCGCAAAGGCCCGGAAGCGCGATGTCAGGCCGAGCGCCTCGGCGACGGGCTTCGAGGTAATGTGCCCCTGGTGAGTGTTGACGCCTTGCCTAAAGCCCGGATCGTCGTACAGAGCCTCCAAGCCTTTGTGCGCCAGGCGTTGTACATAGGGCAACGTGGCATGGGTGAGCGCAATGGTCGCCGTGCGTGGATACGCGCCTGGCATATTGGTCACGCAGTAATGAATGACATCATGTTTGACAAAGACCGGATGCGAATGCGACGTCGGTCGTGAGGTCGCGATACAGCCTCCCTGATCGATACTGACATCCACAATGACCGAGCCCGGCTGCATGTGGGCGACCATCTCTTCCGTGACCACGTGTGGCGCCTTAGCACCATGCAGGAGAACCGCACCGACGACCAAATCCGCATCAACCAGATGCGAAGCGATACGCTCTGGCTGGGAACGGAAAAAGTGGACGTTACCTACACCATTGTGTTCGAGGTGGGCGACCTTGGCCCGTTCGATACCCGCGATGAATACTTGCGCGCCTAGTCCGGCTGCCGTGGCCGCCGCATGCTGGCCCACCACCCCATCGCCGATGATAACAACTTTGCCATGATGTAGGCCCAGCACGGTCCCGAGCTGCACGCCCTTGCCCTGGTGGAAATGCGCCAGATAATAACTGCCCATAGTGACGGCCATGTTGCCGGCGATGGCACTCATGGGCGCCAGGAGGGGGAGAGCGCCCTGGGCGTCCTCAACCGTTTCATACGCCACTGCGGTCGTCCGTTGTTTAAGCAAGGCATGGGTGAGGGCCGGGGAAACACCGGCCAAATGGAGATACGTAAAGACGAGCTGGGTCTTGAGATACTGGAATTCAATCGCGAGTGGTTCTTTGACTTTCAACACCAGATCACCGTCCCAAGCGGTGTCGACAGCCACGATAGCGGCGCCGGCTTCCTGGTAGGCGGTATCCGCAAACCCGGCGCCTAGACCCGCGCCGGTTTGCACGGATACCCGATGGCCCGCTTGCGTCAGCGTTTTGGCGCCGGCAGGTGTCAGCGCCACTCTGTTTTCACAATCCGTGAGTTCTTTGATGACGCCTATATGCATACCCGTATACCTTCCTATGCGCGATGCGCCATGCGTTGCCGCCAAGCCGCGCCTGCAACCGGCAACGCATGGCGAACTCACACACCAGATTCCGCTAGCGATGCAAACGGTGTCGGAGATGCTGGTGCGTCTTGCCGCCAAGTGTCTGTGTAAACTTATCTCACCGGCTTGGCATTCGTCGAACACTGGGCGCCGTTGCCTGCACACCCCCTTTCGCAAAGGGGGGAATCGCCTATCAGTGGAAAACGTCATGGCCCTGCACAGAATTGACGTATCACCTATAGAACGTTATAATTGACCAATCGGTCAATTATCAGCGTGGATGAGAGTCTCTCATGGGTCGTACCAGTGATGCCAAAACGCGTCTGATCGAAGCGGCGACGGAGTTGATGTACGCTCGTGGTTACACGGCTGTTGGCGTACAAGAAATCTGTGCCCAGGCTGGCGTTAAGAAGGGCAGCTTTTACCATTTTTTCCCCTCCAAACAGGCGCTGGGTTTAGCGGTGATTGATGCCTATGGGCAGCATACGCAGCGCATGTGGGAAGAGGCGATGGCGTCGACGCGTTCCCCGCTTGAGCGCATGCAGCGCGTGTTTGACATTGCCTATGAGATACATCGTGCGCTCGTCGATACTGGTGGGCAGATGTACGGCTGTCCAATTGGGAATTTTGCCTTGGAGTTGAGCGGGCAAGACGAGATCATCCGGCAAAAACTGCGCCAGACGCTGGCTGGCTGGACCCGTATCGTCGAACGGATGTTACACGAAGCCACTGCTAACGGCGACTTCCCGGCACTTGATGTTGGTACGACGGCACGGACTATCGTCGCCTATTTCGAGGGTGTGCTGTTGCTAGCCAAAACGCATAACGATCCCGGATTGGTGCGGCAATTAGCCCAGGGCGCTGTGCACCTCGTTGAAGCGGCTGCAAACGGGCGCCTGTACAAAAACCACTGAGACGGGAATAAATCCGTCCTTTTTTTGTCTTTATAATTGACTAATCGGTCAACTATGAGGACCGTTTTGTCCTATAGAAACAAGCCTGCGGCTTGAACCCTGACGCCTATGTCCTTGAGGTGTACATAAACAATGATGCGATCAACGCTCCAGCAGGACAACATCCTCGCGAACGCGCTTGAGCAGGACCATGACACGTGGGATGACGCCGCCGAGTCTTCCGTGCTGTTAGATGACAACGCGAAGAGCAACCGTGCTTTAGAGGATCATGCCCTCGAGGCCAACAGCTTGATTGCCCAATACTTCGGTGATGTGCGTCATTTTGCTCTGCTTAACCGGGCGCAGGAAGAAGCTCTGTGGCAGCGTATCGAATGGTGCAAGGCCCGACTGCGCCGCGCGCTCTATACTGCGCCGATTGCGTTGCCGACACTGATGCGGATGTGGCGCCGTGTACAGCGTGAGGAGCTCTCTCTGCAGCAGCTTGTGGACCATGTGCATGACGCGGCGCCAGAGTGTACTGCACCGCATGCGCCATTCGAAACCGCCATTGGGCATCTGCGTCGGCTCGCCGCGCGTCTGCGGGAACGCGGTGTCCACGGCAGGGCAGCGATACACTCGGTGTCGCGACAGCGGGCGCTCCGCCACGAGCGCGCGGCTCTGTGGCGCCAGTGGCTGGATACGTGTGAGGCCATGCACCTGCATGCTGACGTACATGATGCGATGCGGCAGGCGTTGGATACCGCACGGCGTCGCCATCCCGATGATCCGGCCTTGTGTGCGGCCCACAGCGCTTGCACGCGGGCACAGCGGCAACTCGAACAAGCCAAAGCGCAGATGCTGCGGGCCAACTTGCGGCTCGTCATCCATATCGCAAAACAGTACCGCGACCAGGGTGTGCCGTTCCTGGATCTCATTCAAGAGGGAAATATGGGGCTCATGCGAGCGCTCGAAAAGTTCGAGCCACAGCGCGGGCTCAAATTTGTCACGTATGCGCACTGGTGGGTACGCCAGGCCGTCAGCCGGGCGATCATCGAGCAGCGTGGCACGGTGCGGTTGCCGGGCCATGTGGTCGAACGCAAGAACAAACTCCGCGCCGTCAGCGATAAGTTCTGGCAGATCCACAGTCGGGCTCCTAATGCACAGGAGCTGGCCGCCGCCTTGGCGTGGACACCGCAAGAGGTGGAGACGTTACAAGGGGCGCGGCAGGTCGTCATGCCCTTGCATGAGCCGGTGACGGATGACGGCAGAAAACTGGAGGAGGAAATTGAGGATGACCAGGCGGCGTCGCCGGATGTGCTGGTAGCGGACCGGCAACTGCAGCAGCACATGGCCACGTGCCTCGCCGATCTAACGGACCGTGAAGCTCGCGTGCTGCGCTTGCGTTTCGGTTTGGAGACGGAACATTCTCATAGCCTGAAGGAGATAGGCGATCTCTTCGGTTTGAGCCGCGAGCGCATCCGCCAAATCGAAAAAATGGCGCTGCAGAAACTGCGGGCATCGAATCACAGTGCGGTATTGGCGGATTTTACGAACGCTTCATAATCCCGCCTCGCAAGAAGTGGTTCGTAATTAGTGGTTGGTTAGGAGTTGCGGGCCATCAACTCACCACGAACCACGCAGCGACGAAAACTGGCGTAAGACACACCAAACCAACATCTAGACCCAGGATACTGGGAGACGGGTGAGCGAACGTGTCGTGAGGTTAGGCACATAGTCCAACTTGTCGGTGTCCAGTGACAAGTCTGAATACCGCTCTGCCAGGGCGCGCAACGCCTCTTGCCCTTCGATTTGCGCCAGGGTAGTGCCGAGACAGTGGTGCACGCCGGAGCCGAAGGCGACATGCCGGTTCGGATGCCGGGTAATATCAAAGGTGTCCGGCGCCTCGAAAACCTCGGGATCGCGGTTGGCCGAGGAGATAAAACACCGCACACGATCTCCCTGGCGAATGGTTTTGCCCCGCATGTCAACATCTGTCGCGGCGATGCGCTCGAGCGATTTTTGCGGCGCATCGTAACGCAGACACTCTTCAATCGCACGGGTAACCGCCTGCTGAGACGGGTTGCGCTTAAAGGACGCCCATTGATCCGGATGACGGATAAAGGTGAGGGCACCGTTGCAAATTAAGTTGGCCGTCGTCTCCTGCCCGGCCAGCAAGAGGACGCTGGCATTGGCCAGCACCTGCTCACGCGTATAGACACCTGCCTGTTCGCCGCTGCCAAGCAAAGAGATCAGGTCGTCGCCAGGGTTGGCGAGCCGTTCTTCCACGAGGGGAGAGAGATAGTCTTTGAAGTCTTTGATCCCCTCAGTGAAAATCCGTGCCCGATTCGGCTCCTGTCCACGCAGGGCGCACAGTTTGTTTGTCATCTGGCGTAAGTGGGGTTGATCCTCGGCGGGCAGGGCCATCATCTCGGACATGATCGTCAAATCGAGGGGCACGGCGAAGTCCTGCCGGATATCTATACGTCCCTGATCGTGTATGGTATCGAGCAAAGCGGCGACGGCAGCTTGGATGCGGGGGCGCCATGGTACCAATGCCTTTGGCGTGAAATACTTGTGCACCACCTTGCGCATCACCAAATGTTCCGTCTGGTCGCGCTGGCCGAACTGTTCTGCCTGGAATGCCCGCGCCTCGTCGTATGGCTGCTGATCAGCGGCAGCGATGGGGGGAGCAGGCGCCCGCCCGTCGCGCTTGGCCACCTCGGAGGAAAAGAGATCGTCATGGCGCGTGATCCAGACCAAATCGTCGTAGCGGGTGATGATCCATACGTCGTATTTTTCATTCCAGTGAATGGGATCTTCTGCTTGGAGGTGTTTCAGATAGGGGTAAGGGTCGGCGATGACTTCCGGATCGAACAGCTCATCGTGAATGGATGTAACCATACCGCCTCCAGAAAGAAATACAGGGTTCCGATGCTCGTCTTCGGCAGCAGACAAAAAGTCCCTGGTATATCGTGGCAACCCATCAAGCCGGTTCTCAACGTGTGGCCTCGATTGTAGCAGGGGTTGTCCCGAAGCGCAAAAACCGTCTGGTGCAGATCGTGAACCGGCTTACGCCGGAAAAAAGCGTTTGACAATGAGGACAGGGAGAGGCGTTTTGACTGCGACGGCGTTGGAGATGCTGCCGAGCATCAGCCGTTTCAATCCGGCCGCGCCCCGCGATCCCAAAATAATACCGTCACAGTCCTGCCGAATTGCCGTGTCAACGATGGTGGTCGGCACATCCCCGTTGGCTAACACCACTGTTGTCGCCACACTCGCACTCGTGGCGCGCGCCTCTGCCCGTGCTAGGATCGTTTGGCCCTCGGCCTCCGCGGCAGCATGGCGGCGGCGTCCTGGCATGACGTGGAGCAGGCACACCGAAAACCGTTGCGACTGTGCCAGCATGATGGCATGGTCGACTGCCATGTCGGACCAAGGCGATCCTCCCGTGGCGACGAGGATGCGCCGGCCGAGCGGGGCGGTGGGGCCGGCGGCCGGCGGTTGTTTGACGACCAGGACCGGTTGGTGGGCTTTCGAGGCGACCGCATTGGCAATGTGCCCGAGCCGCAGACGTTTCCAGCCCGAAACCTGACGGGTGCCTAGGACAATGAGATCACACGAGGTGTCGGTGGCCGTCTGTAAGATCGCGTCCGGAATACTGCCCCACTGATATGCGGACGCCGCCATGACCTCCGCCTGATGGGCCTGGGCCATCGCGTCGTGCAGAAGTTCCTGCCCCTGGCGCTCGATCACCTCAGCGACGTAGTCCCCACCCCCCATCACATCCGGTGTCGCGTAGATAGAAGGCGTCACGAGAACTGTCAGAATTCGGAGCGTGGCTCCCGTGCGGGCGGCGATGGCAATCGCATAGGCCACGGCGGCATCCGACCACGGACTCCCTCCGGTGGCGACAAGAATGTGACGGACTCCCTCCGGTGGCGACAAGAATGTGCTTGTACATACGATTACTCTCCCAAAATACAGCCTCCCGTCCAACCCTATAGACGGCCGTCAACCACGTAACCAACTGGCTGTGCGCCAAGTTCAGCGGCATGGATCGATCGAGGCAGTACTATACAAGCGTGGGAATCCACGTGTCAAGCAATCAAACATTCACCCAATTTTTTCGAGCACGTGAAGGCAAAACCACGTTATGCTTTCAACGCTGGCATGAACGGCCATAGACCGTCTCGCCGCGTGTGGGTGCCGCAGCGTGCGGGCTGAGCGAGGCGATCACGTGCATGTATGAGGCGTCTCATCGGTGATAGAGACGCGCATAGAGGAGGGTTTTGGATGGCTAAGGCTCAAAAAAACAATAAATTGCGGATCATGATGATCTATGGTTGGCAACTCAATCCGTACATCGAGTACGTAGTACAATCCCTGGCCAAGCAAGGCGCGGAAGTGTTACTCGTCACGAGAAAAACCTTTGACCTTACTTCACAAAATGAATTATACTCCGTTCACAAGCTCTTTCCCAAGACAGAACGCACAAAACTACATCATCTTATGGTGTTAAGTATATTACAATGTATCGCTTTATTTAAACTTGCCATCTTAGTTTTGGCGAAAAAGCCTCATATTGTACATTTCTCTGCACTCCATATTCCCTATATTGATTGGGTATTCTTTATTTTTTTAAAATTACTGAGAATAAAAACTGCTTTGACCATCCACGATACACAGTCGCATCAGTCATCTTTAGACGATTTGATCATGGTCAACATATCACGCTGCTGCGATATGTTATTTGTTCATACCACGCATTCTAAAAATTATGTTGGACATAGCGCCCTTCGGGTGGGCTTTTCAATACCAGGCCCGTTATCAAGGTCCGGCTCGTTGTGCGGTTGACT
>CBCXVS010000343.1:0-7134 GCA_965178525.1 uncultured bacterium
GAACAAAGGTCAATTCGTTTCAGGCTTTTGAGTTTTTATTCCAACAAGTTGTCGCCGAATCACGGGAGGAACTTCGGACTAGGGGTTGGTAAACAGCGAACTGTGACAGGCGGTCATGCAAGACTGCACCATAAACCGATGCCATCATGATAACGGACTGGTTCGAGGCTTCCGCATTTCTCTTTATCACATGGTGTGCAGAAAAAATTCCCGCTGGCAGGCGCCTTCTATGGAGTATACCAAACTTAGGCAGGTGAGATGAAGGGTGGACAGCAAAGGGGAGAGGTGCACGCTAGCCCCGTCGAGGGGAGCAGAAACCCCTACTCCCCTCGACGGGCGGCTTAGGGCCCCGGATACATCATGGTGTACGTTTGCCTCGTCCGGCTGCCGTACGGACCCGTGTTTCCAGGAACTTAAAAATCCATACCCATCCCATGATCGTGGCCACCGGGCATGGGCGGCGGAGCCTTTTCCGGGATTTCGGTAATCAGCGCTTCCGTGGTGAGCAGCAGAGCCGAGACGCTCGCCGCGTTCTGCAACGCCGAACGTGTCACCTTGGTCGGATCGATGATGCCCTTGTTGACCAGATCGACCCAATCACCGGTGTTCGCGTCGAAGCCCGTGTTGCCCGTCTCGGATTTGGCCTGTTGCAGGATCATGGCCCCTTCCGTCCCGGCATTATCGGCAATTTGGCGCATCGGCTCTTCGAGCGCCCGTTTGATGATGTCGACGCCCACTTGCCGCTCATCCCCAAGCTGTATCTGCTCCAGCGCGGCCAGGGCGCGGATGTACGCCACCCCGCCACCGGGCACGATACCCTCTTCCACTGCGGCGCGGGTCGCATTCAAGGCGTCTTCGACGCGCGCTTTCTTTTCCTTCATCTCCGATTCGGTTGCTGCGCCGACGCTAATCACGGCCACGCCACCAACCAGCTTGGCCAGACGCTCTTGTAGCTTCTCACGATCGTAGTCGGAGGTCGTTTCTTCGATCTGGGCGCGGATCTGGCCGACGCGCCCTTCGATTTCCTCCGTTGTCCCGGCGCCTTCAACGACCGTGGTGTTTTCCTTCTCAAGCGTGATGCGTTTGGCTTGCCCGAGGTCGTTCAGCGTAATGTTTTCCAGCTTGATGCCGAGGTCGTCGGAAATCACATTGCCGCCGGTGAGGACGGCGATATCACGCAACATTTCCTTGCGGCGATCACCAAAACCCGGCGCCTTCACTGCAGCGCACTGCAAGGTGCCACGCAACTTATTGACCACCAACGTGGCCAGGGCTTCCCCTTCGACATCCTCAGCAAGAATCATCAGGGGACGGCTGGATTTGGCAATTTGCTCCAGGATCGGCAACATTTCTTTCATGTTGCTGAGTTTTTTTTCATACAACAGAATATAGGCGTTCTCCAGCACGCCTTCCATGCGTTCAGCATCGGTGACGAAGTAAGGGGAAATGTAACCCCGGTCGAACTGCATGCCTTCGACGATATCGAGAGTTGTGTCGGCGGTTTTGCCTTCTTCGACGGTAATAACACCGTCTTTGCCGACTTTGTCCATCGCCTCGGCAATCAGATCCCCAATGGTCGGATCATTATTGGCCGAAATCGTTCCCACCTGAGAAATCTCGGTTTTGCCCTGCACCTCGCTGCTGAGCTTGCGAAGCTCTTCGACCACCACGTCCACGGCGTGCTCGATGCCACGTTTAATATTCATGGGGCCGTGTCCGGCGGTAACTTGCTTCAGACCTTCACGGAAAATCGCTTGCGCCAGCACGGTCGCCGTTGTGGTGCCATCACCTGCGACATCACTGGTTTTGCTAGCCACTTCACGCACCATCTGGGCGCCCATATTTTGGAAAGGATCTTCGAGTTCGATTTCCTTCGCCACCGTCACCCCATCCTTGGTAGAGGAGGGGGAGCCGAAGGATTTGTCCAAGACCACATTGCGGCCCCGTGGTCCTAAGGTGACTTTTACGGCACTGGCGAGTTTGTTAATGCCTTCCAGAATATCGCTGCGTGCCGATTCACCGAAATGCAGTTGTTTCGCAGGCATATTATGTCTCCTTCCCAATGACGTGCACGTGGGTTATTCGATGACCCCGTGTAGGTCCGATTCGCGCAAAATCAACAATTCTTGCCCCTCAATCGTGACTTCTGTCCCGGCATATTTGCCGAAGAGCACCTTGTTGCCAACCTGGACGGCCAAGGCGCGCCGGATACCATTGTCTTGTAACTTGCCGGGCCCCACAGCGAGCACTTCCCCTTCTTGCGGCTTTTCTTTCGCCGTATCAGGGATGATGATGCCGCCTTGGATTTCTTCTTCCGGCTCGATGCGTTTGACCACCACGTGGTCGTGCAGCGGGCGCAAAGACATGGTTCGGTCTCCTTTCCCCATACTTGAGATATGTCGTTGAAAGATGTGCGGCAGTGCCGCCGCAAGACGAGAACTCTTTCAGCTGTTAGCACTCTCTCCTCGCGAGTGCTACTAACAATACCTAAGGGCGTACGGTTTTGCAAGGGGGAAAACGTCACGGATTCATTCAATCAATATGCGAGGTAGTGCCGCCAGCTGTCCGGCGGATCGTGTAGACCCAGGGTGAGGCTGACGTAAGGACTCCAGGCCGGTTTCTTCGGTGGACGCAGCAGCCGCAGGCCGGATTGCTCTAGCGGTTTGCCCCCTTTGCGGCGGTTGCAGGGAATGCAACAGGTCACAATGTTGTCCCAATCCGTTTCCCCGCCACGTGATCGGGGCACCACATGATCGTAGGTGAGTTCGCCGGGTGGCAGCCGGCGTCCGCAGTATTGACATTCGTATTGATCCCGAGCGTAAATATGCTGCCGGGAGAATTTGACGCCACGGGCTTTCACACGGATGAGGGTCAATAACCGCACCACAGACGGTAAGCGGATAGTCAGGCTGATACTCCGGATTTCCCGACCGTATTCCTCCAGGACTTCCACTTTACCCGCAAACAGTAGGCACAATGCGCGCTTCCAGTTGATAACCCGTAGAGGTTCGTACGAGGCATTGAGCAGCAGCACGTTTTCCATGGGATATTCTACAGTCAGCATCTGGCGATAACGGCACCGGTCACGTCTCATCCTGGCGTGCCTGCAGGCCTTCCTGGCGGAGACGTTGGATTTCCCGTACCCGCGAGGGTTCAGTACACGCCGCTTTTAGATAGATCACAAAGGTACTGCCAAACAGGACAATAGCCGTCCCCAACAGCACAGTCGCCACAATGACGACAACCACACCCAACCTCCTTTCGCATTCATTCTTGTATCAACTTACCATGTCTGGAAGGTGACCACCACAAAATTTCGCCTCTTGCTGTCGAGACCTGTTACAATCTGCGCAGATTTCCTGCACATGGACGGCGAATAGATAGAGATGAGGGAGGAGAGCATGGGCGAAGTCCTGTGGGCGCCTTGGCGCATGGACTATATTGTGTCAGAGAAAGAGGCGGGGTGTATTTTTTGCGAGAAGCCGCGCGAGCAGCGCGATGCGGCCAACCTGATTCTGTGGCGTGGCCAGACCACGTTTGTCATGCTGAATCGCTATCCCTATAATAACGCGCACTTAATGGTGGTGCCTGAGGCCCATGTGGCGGCGCTGACAGAACTGGACGCGTCACAGCGCAGTGAGCTGATGGAAACCACCGCGTTATGTGAAGATGTGTTGCGGCGGGTCCTCCAGCCTGATGGCTTGAATGTAGGGATGAATCTTGGCGCTGCCGCGGGAGCCGGGATTGCTGAGCATCTCCATCTCCACATCGTGCCGCGATGGCAAGGGGATGCCAATTATATGACGATCGTTGGCGAAATCCGTGTTATCCCGCAGCATCTTGACCACACCTACCAACAGCTCGCGCCATATTTTCCCGCGCAGAAATACACGACGACGTCCTGAGAGTTGCATCTATACCCGGACATCTATATTGGCATGAAACGCGGACACGGATTCTTTTCCTACTGCTGGGGGAAGGCCATCGAAATTTTTGTCCGGGTGAGGAACTTCAATGCTCGTGTCGTCAGCTCGGTCCGGCCGCATGTTGTGACCTGTTATAACGAATACGGTGGCTATGGGCATCCAGATCATATCCGGGTCAATCAGACTACGGTCGCCGCCTTTCATGCCGTTGGCGATGCCTCACAGTATCCGGAAATAGGTCCAGCCCTCTGGCAGTCCCAGAAGCTGAGATCACCACCCGTGTCGATGTCCGCTCCTATATCGAGCGCAAAGTCGATGCCTTGCGGTGTCACCGCAGCCAAGTGGCACCAGATGGGTGGTATTTTCGAGTTCCCCCGGCCATCCCGCAAGAGAAATTTAGCGAGGAGTGTTTCATCCGCACCATATCGCATGTCTCGGTGAATGGGCATGAAGACGACTTGTTTGCGGGATTGAGATAAGTTTTTAGCTGACAGCTGTCAGCCATCAGCTGGCAGCTCTTAAGAGAAAAATGTATGACATGCTCCCTTCTTGAAGCTGAGAGCTAAGAGCTGATAGCTAACAGCTTTTTACATGGTGAGCAAAATCTTCCCGACGTTGCGGTTCTCTTCCATATAACGATGCGCTGCGGCTGCGTCAGCCAGTGGGAAACTCGTATCGATGACGGGGCGGATAGCGCCGCTTTGGAGTAGAGGAAGCCAGCGTTCTTGAAAGCGCCGCGTGATGGCGATTTTATTCTCGAGCGATTGGCTGCGCATCACTGAGCCCATGACGTGGAGGCGTTTACGGAGAATGGTATTGAGATCGGCTTCCACTTTCACCCCACCCATAAGTCCTAACAGTACCAGCCGGCCTTCCACTTTTAGACAACGCAGATTGCGTTGCCAGTATGCGGCGCCGATAAAATCCTGGACCAGCTCGACCCCGGATTGGTCGGTCAAGGCCATGACTCGCTCGGCAAAATCTTCTTCCTTATAATTAATGCCAGCATCGGCGCCTAAGGCGATCGTCTGCGCGATTTTTTCCGCCGACCCAGCTGTGATGAGCACACGGGCGCCAGCGTGACGCGCCATCTGAATACCGGCGGTGCCCACGCCACTGGCGCCAGCGTGGATCAGAACCGTTTCGCCCTGGGTTAATCTGCCGAGGGTAAATAGCGTTTCATTGGCCGTAAAATAGACTTCCGGCACGGCCGCGGCCTGCTCGAAGCTCCAGTCGGCAGGAATGGGCATCGCCATGCGGGCCTGTAGAAGCGCTTTTTCCGCATAGCCGCCGCCTCCGACTAAACCGAAAACGCGGTCGCCCGGGGCGAAGCCGCTCACAGCGCTACCCACCGCTTCCACGTCGCCGGCCAGTTCGAGACCCAAAATTTCCGATTCCCCTGGTGGAGGCGGGTAGTTACCTCGCCGCTGTAAGGTATCCGCGCGGTTGAGGGCACTGGCTCGCACCCGCACGAGCAAATCCTCGGCCCCAGGCGTTGGCTCCGGCACGTCGGCGAGATGGAAAACTTCCGGGTCGCCGGGTGCGTCGAATGTAATGGCTTTCATCAGTGCGTCTCCAAGTGTCACTACGTCTCGCACAGGCCGGCGGAAGTAAGTCATCCCTTTGGAATCACCAGGTTAACAAAATCAAAAGCTTACCAGGGTAATGATGTTTGCGGTACGCTGTGCTCGGAATGATGTACCGTTTACCTGCGCATGCAGCCATGGAGCCATAATTATATCAGACTCGTGCGTCGAGTGCATATTCCTCCTGTCTCCTGCCACATGCCCAACACCTGCGTTGACTTCAAGGCCCCGTGTCGATTTGCGCCTGCAGTGAAAGGCGGTATGCTTATAGAGATTTTGCCCTGGTACATGGGGTGTAAGGAGAGGAGCTATGGCAACACCACAGCGTATTGTGTCGTTACTCCCAAGCAGTACGGAAATCATCTGCGCCCTTGGACTCGAAGAGGCCCTGGTGGGCGTGTCGCACGAGTGCGATTATCCCGTCAGTATTAGAGACCGCCCCCGTTTAACCGCGCCTAAAATCAACATTCATGGCGATAGCGGCACGATTGATCAAGAGGTGCGGGCGCTCGTACGCGATGGCTTGAGTGTCTATCGCATCGATACCGACCGATTGCGGTCCTTGCAGCCTGACGTGATCGTGACACAGGATCAGTGTGAGGTATGCGCCGTGCCGTATGCGGAGGTGGTGCAAGCGGCTCATCGGGTCCTCGGTTCGCAGGTCGACGTGGTGTCCCTCCAACCCAATTTATTACAAGACATTTGGGCCGATATCCGCACCGTTGGCAAGGCACTCGGGTGTGTAGGAAAAGCTGATGCCTTGCTTGGCGCCTTGTTCGAGCGTGTGAATACCATTGTCGCCGAGACGATCATGGTCCCGCAGCCGCCACGCGTTGCGGTGGTTGAGTGGGTTGAACCCTTCATGCTTGCTGGGAATTGGGTGCCGGAGCTCATCCAACTGGCTGGCGGAAGCGATGACTTGTGTCAACCGGGAGAGCCCGCCCCGACGGTCGCATGGGAGACGCTACGCAACTATGCGCCGGAGGTACTCGCGTTGATTCCCTGTGGGTACACCCTCGACCGGACGCTCGCAGAAGTCCCGTTGTTGACCCGCTGGCCCGGTTGGGACGACATACCTGCCGTGAGCTTGGGACAGGTCTATGCGGTCGACGGGCATGCCTACTTCAATCGCCCGGGGCCGCGTATTGTCGACAGTCTGGAAATCCTCGCCGGTCTCGTCCATCCCGATATCTTCGGCGAGTTTTTAGAGGAACATGCTCAGGTCTATCGGCGTCTCACGCCGTAGTACGACGTGCTGCAAATAACGTTACGTTTGCTCACCTTGATGTTGTGAACCTGATGGCGCTCAAAGGGATAACATACTTCAGCCGGCCTGTACGAGAGCGGTGACGACAGGCCAATAAGAATAAGGAGGATAGTATGCCTCCACAGACAACCATGACGCTCTATCAAGGCGTTGTCCTGGAGTGTCAGCGCTGTTATGCGATTTGTCGCTTCCCGGACGCTGCGACGCGTTGCCATTGCCCTTTCTGTGGTCTCGATATTGCCAATTGGGAGGAGTTGTCAGCCGTGGTGCAGGCAAAGACTAGACCGAAGTTCCCCTGGCAGAATAGGCGTAGGGTTAAGTAGATCAACAGGTTGGCCCAATTCAAAAGTCCATT
>CBCXVS010000344.1:0-7075 GCA_965178525.1 uncultured bacterium
TGTGCCATACGGGATACCGGTATTGGCATTGCCCTTGAGGTGCAGGAGCAAATTTTTGAGTCGTTCGTCCAAGCTGATGGCTCGACGACACGGCTATACGGGGGCACGGGGCTAGGGCTGGCTATCTCGAAGAAATTGGTCACCCTGTTGGGTGGAGAGATTGGCGTCGAGAGCACACCCGGAGAAGGCTCGACCTTTTGGTTCTCAGCTCGTCTCGCCTGCTCCGACGCGCCCTCCCTCGCCTCACATCGGGCTCATGACTTCCAGGGCTTGCGCCTTCTCATTGTCGACGACAATGAGACCAATCGCAGTATTCTCCACCACCAACTCACGATGTGGGGCGTGCACAACGATAGTGCAGTCAGCGGTGCGCAAGCGTTGGCCATGCTGCGTACCCGCCCACGCCCAGGGCGTCCCCTACGAACTCGCCATACTCGACATGCAAATGCCGGAAATGGACGGGATAGCTCTAGCCCGCGCGATTAAAGCCGACCCACAGATTGCCGCCGTCCGGCTGGTGATGCTCACCTCGGTGGTCCTGCACACGGACCTCCCTGATCTTAAGCGCCTCGGCATTGAAAGCCATTTAAATAAGCCTGTGCGGCAATCCCAGCTCTACGACTGCCTAGCCATGGTAATCAATCGAAAGAGCGCCTCGTCTTCCTCCTTCCTGCACACGCGTCCCTCTCCCAAGGCTCTTTCCACTGGATTCAACGCGGCGGTGTTGCTAGTGGAAGACAATCCCGTCAATCAAGATGTGGCCGTCGAGATGCTTGAAGCGCTTGGCTGCCAGGTCGATACGGCCGCGCATGGTCTCGAAGCGCTCGCCACCTTGCAACAGACCGCCTACGATCTCATCCTGATGGACTGTCAAATGCCGGAAATGGATGGATTTGCGGCAACGAGAGCCATTCGAGAGCGGGAGAGCCAATCCGCAGCCGGTGAGACGGCCCACCGGACGCCGATCATTGCCCTGACGGCCAATGCATTTGAGCAGGACCGGGAGCAGTGTCTGGCCGCCGGGATGGATGATTATCTGAGTAAACCCTATGCGATGGAGCAGATGTGCGCCGTTCTTGAGCCATGGTTGCCGGTGAATCGGTCACCGGGTCTGAGCCTGCCGACTGCACGGCAGGCTCGACACCAGCTCTCAAAGGCCCCCATGCGACCCTCCCCCATCTCGATCAAGCCGCCCTGGACGCCATCCGGGCGCTGCAACGGCCGGGTAAGCCCGATGTGCTCAGCCGGATTATCCAGCGCTACCTGAGCTATGCGCCCGAGCTGCTCGACGGCCTCCGCCGCGCGATCGGTCAAAGCGATGCGGACGCCCTCAAGCATGCGGCGCACGCCCTCAAATCAAGCAGTCATAACGTCGGCGCGCAGACCTTGGCGACGCAGTGCCAAGACTTGGAACTCATGGGACGCACGAGCCAGTTGGACGATGCCACGGAGCGTCTTGCTCAGCTCGAAATAGAATTTGGGGCGGTCTGCGAAGCGCTTACAGGACTTCTCCACACGCCACCCGGCGACCAGCCGGATCTCAGCGCCTTCGTCCGGGATATCACCGCATGCGAGCCGGCAGAGCCTCCCCCCCGTGAGAACAAGGCGCCGCAGGAGACAGCCCATGCGGCAAAAAGCGAATGTCCCGCCAAGATGTCCTACGAGCTGCGGGCGCCGCTCCATCACCTGTTGAGCTTGGCCAGTTTGGGCGCGGCACAGGCTCACCTCGCACCGCCCGACAACCTCCGCAACTATTATGAAACCATTTACCAGAGCGGTGAAACCCTACTCTCCCTGCTGAAGAACCCTCTTGACCTGAGCAAACTTGAAGCGGATCAACTCACCTTTGATGTCAAGCCGGTTGGCCTCGCAGAAACGGAGCGGCACAAGTCTCCGCAAAAGGAGAGAGGCGAGGATGCGAAAGCGGTGACGGACGCCGAGCCGTCGATCGTTCTCGTGGTGGATGACGACGAGACGTTGCGCGTGATGGCGCGTGAGACGTTAGAAGCCTCTGGTTTTCGAGTTGAAGATGTTGGCGATGGAAGCGCCGCAATAGACGCCTTTGAACAAAAGCATCCGGATATCATCCTATTGGATGTCGATATGCCGGGCTGGGACGGATTTAGCGTGTGTAAGCGGCTTCGCGGCCTGCCGGGAGGCAACTCGGTGCCGGTGGTCATGATGACGGGGCTTAACGATGCCGCCTCGATCGCTCGCGCCTATGACGTAGGCGCTTCGGACTTCATTACCAAACCGCTCAATTGGTTTATCTTACCCCATCGCGTTCGCTATATTCTGCGAGCCAGTCAGGCGCTCGCATCGCTGCGGCTCCACGAAGCCCGGTTGTCCAACGCCCAACGCGTGGGCCGTATGGGGCACTGGGACCGCGACGTTTTGACGGGTGTGACCTATTGGTCCAGTGAGGCCTACCGCATTTTTGGCGTGGAGAAATCGGACGCTGAGCCCTCAGATGACCTCTTCATCCGGGCCGTGCATAGTGATGATCAAGCCGCCCTCGCTCAGACGCGTGAGACGGCATGGCAAGATCAGACCGCTTACCAGATCGAGTATCGCATTGGATTCCCCAATGGGGACGAGCGGATCGTACACGAACAAGCGGAAATCCTGCGCGATGATTGGGAGCGGCCCCAGTGCATCATCGGCACCCTCCAGGATATCACCGAGCGCAAAGCGACCGAGGCGGCGCTGGTACAGGCGAAGGAGGAGGCCGAAACCGCCAGCTGCGCCAAGAGCGACTTCTTAGCTACCATGAGCCACGAAATCCGCACTCCCATGAATGGTGTCATTGGCATGACCGGGCTATTACTGGATACGGATTTGGACGACGAACAGCGCGGGTATGTGGGGACCATTCGTCAATCCGGCGAGGCCTTGCTCACCGTGATCAATGACATCTTAGATTTCTCCAAGATCGAAGCCGGAAAATTAGAACTCGAGAGGATTGATGTTGACCTGCGCACGTCAGTCGAGGATGTCCTCGACATCCTGGCCGAGCGCGCCGCGGAGAAGCAGCTGGAGTTGGCCTGCCTGATCCATCCCCAGGTCGAAACTTGGGTGCAAGGCGACTCGAGTCGCCTGCGGCAAATTCTGCTGAACCTGGCCAACAACGCCATGAAGTTTACGGACGCCGGCGAGGTCGTCGTGCGCGTGACCGGTGAGGACGCAACCCCGGAGGGCGCCGTGGTTCGGTTTGAGGTCACAGACACCGGTATTGGCATTCCACCCGAGGTGCAAGCGACGCTCTTCCAGGCGTTTACCCAAGCCGACGCCTCTACGACACGGAAGCATGGCGGCACCGGCCTCGGGTTGGCGATTAGTGCGCGTCTCGTCGCCATGCTCGGCGGCGTGATCGGAGTCGAGAGCACACCGGGTCAGGGCAGTACGTTTTGGTTTACGGCGCGGCTGGCCAACAGCACGGCGCCCTGGCTCTCCGAGCCCGAGACGCTGCCTGACCTGGAGGGGCTCCGGGTGCTGTGCGTAGATGACCATGACACCAACCGGACCATGATCGAACTTCAACTCCAGACCTGGAACCTCCATGTCGATACGCGGTCGGACGGTCCAAGCGCCCTGGCCCAACTGCAAGCCGCCCACCATGCGGGTTCTCCCTATGACCTCGTGATTTCCGACATGCAAATGCCGGATATGGACGGCTTGACGCTGGCGCGCATGATCAAAGCCAACCCCGACCTGGCCTCAACCCGTCTCATCATCCTGAGTTCGATCGGGCAGCTCGGCCATGGACAAACCGCTCAGCAGATGGGAATCGACGCCTATTTGACCAAGCCGGTGCGCCAATCGCAATTATATGACCGAATCGCCTTGGTGATGAGTCAAACGGCTCCGTCAGCTCCGCCCCCTGTCGTCACGCGCCATCGCTCTGCCGGAGCACAGGCGGTGACGCGGGCCAAAGTGCTTTTGGCCGAAGATAATATTGTGAATCAGAGAGTCGCGGTGCGGATGTTGGAAAAACTGGGCTGCCGCGTCGATGTCGTGGCTAACGGACTTGAAGCGATCGACGCCATGGGTCGCATTCCGTATGACTTGGCGCTCATGGACTGTCAGATGCCCGAGATGGATGGCTATAGCGCCACGGGCGCCATTCGAGAGCAGGAAGCCGTCACGGGTGGCCATATTCCGATCATTGCCATGACCGCCAATGCCATGACGGGTGATCGCGAATTCTGCTTGCGGGCCGGTATGGACGACTACATCACTAAACCCATCAAGTCTGAGCAGTTGTTGGAGGTGGTGCAGAAGTGGACCACGCCGTCTGACGCCTCTATAGCGTAAGGCTTGGAGCGGCTCCGCAGCAGCCCCGTTGCGATGAGGGCGAGGCATCGGAAAGCGCCATCGCCACTCTACCCGTCAACTGTCCTGGCATGCCCGGTCTGCCTCTCTTCCGTCTCCTCCAGCAGACAGAGCCCGCGGTCAAGGAGATACGCCACACATGGATCGGCCACCTGATAGTAGATATGGTTGCCCTGGCGCCTGGCGCTCAAGATGCCGCGGTCAACCAGACGCTGCAGCTGATTCGAGACGGCCTGGGGCTTCATCCCGACAGCCGCAGCGAGGTCAGAGACACACAGCTCACCGGCCCGTATGACCGCGTGCAACAGGCGAAGCCGGGTGTCATTCGCCAAGATTTTAAAGAGCTGGCCGAGAGCCAACGCCTGTTCCGGCCCGATCTGGGGCCGCTCATGCAAGGCCGGTTTAGAACGGCTGATGGGTTCTACCCGATGTGCAGGTGCAAGACACATAAATGAATTTTCCCCTTTACGCTGATCAACACTTACACACTATTACATAATAGTGTGTAAGTGTTGATCAGCGATCTTCAGTTCAGGAGGGAATGGACCGTGCGCCCACAGAGCCTGACCCTACGTCCATGGGATCAGATGTCTCCGATCCGCCTCGACCGTGTCGTCATGACCCTTTGTCTCATAGGGGTTGGGCTGGCCATCGTAGCCCCCGAGCAGGCCATGGCCAGCGTTGCCTTCACGCTACGTCAGCTCCTCGCCATTGCCCCGTTTCTCCTCGTGTCCGTCAGTGTCGCCGCCGGGCTCAAGGCCGCCGATGCCGAACAGCTGATCGCTCGCGTATTTGCCGGACGACAGTCCGTCATCATCGTCACCGCGTCCCTTTTTGGGGCGCTCTCCCCGTTCTGTTCGTGTGGCGTCATCCCACTCATTGCCGCGCTGCTCGCCATGGGGATACCTCTGGCGCCGGTGATGGCGTTCTGGACGGCTTCACCGGTGATGTCCCCGAGTATGTATATCCTGATGGCGGGCACGCTCGGCGTGGGTTTTGCGAGCGCCAAGACGATCGCCGCCATCGGAGTGGGGCTGCTGGCCGGCTTTTCCACCCTTGGCCTACAGCGGTTCGGATGGTTGAGCACCCCGCTGCGCACCGGCGTCAATGATGGGGGTTAAACGGCGTCGACAGTGGACCACCCGGGTGGGGTGATCTGGACATTTTGGCAATCATCCAGGCGGCGTGTCGTGTTTCTGCAGTCATTCCGGAGCACGGGTTGGTTTCTCATGAAATGGCTGACGTTGGCCTTTCTCGTGGAGAGTCTGATGGTGGCCTATCTCCCTGCGGAGGCGGTGGCGTCCTGGCTCGGCGGCGATAGCCTGTGGGCGATTCCACGGGCGGTGGTCGTGGGTGTGCCCGCCTATCTCAACGGCTTTGCCGCCATTCCCGTTGTGTCTGGCCTTCTGCAGGCGGGCATGGCGCCGGGCGCCGCGCTAGCATTCATGACCGCAGGTGCGATGACGAGTATTCCGGCAGCGATCGCGGTTTACGCCTTGGTGCGACGTGGCGTATTCGGTTGGTACCTGATTCTCGCTCTCGCCGGCTCTGGCCTGAGCGGTCTCCTTTACCAACTGGCCAGCGCAGGATAAAAACGGGAAAGTCTCGCAGGTGCAAGAAGGAGCGGCTTATGCAAGTCGAACATGACGGCAAGCGGCCCGTTGTCGCCGAGTCCGCCGTGGTCGCGCCCACTGCCGTTATATCCGGGGACGTGCATATTGGGGCGGACACGGTTGTCTTAGCCGGCGCGGTGGTAACGGCGCAGGGAGCGCCGGTTCGCACTGGCGCGTCCTGCGTCATCATGGAGAACGCCGTCGTTCGAGGCGCGGGAAAACATGCCACAACGCTTGGCAACCATGTCTTGATCGGACCCCATGCGCATATTAGCGGCGCCATGATCTCTGATCGCGTGTTCATCGCAACGGGCGCCTCTGTCTTTAATGGCGCCGTCCTGGAGGCGGGCACCGTGGTGACGATCAATGCGGTGGTGCACGTGGCGACGACGTGCCCGGCGGGTACCCTGGTGCCTATCGGCCACATCGCCTTTGGCAATCCGGCCCGAATCGTGCCGCCGTCTGAGGTGTCAAGCATCCACCGGGAGCTTGGCGCGCTCGGTTTTACCCATTTGGTCTTCGGTTTTGAGGCCGATTCCATTGTTGATCCAAATACGATCGAGGAACTTTGCAAGCGGTATAGCCGAGCCCTGAGGCGCCACGGTGACGATACCATTGTGGACGGTTGAACCACAGCATGTCCTGTCTGTCATCCCACATCTCGGTAGACCTCCAGCGCCTGCCAATCGAATGGCACGCCGTGTCCTGGCCGCTCGGGTGCGAGGGCGCCAGCCAGTAGCGGCGCCAGATCACGGCCGCACCGCCAATATTTCCCACTGTGTAGTAAAAAGTAGAGAACTGGTCCCATCTTTGCATATTTGAGGGCAGGGCTCCCTGCTCGGGCGTCCTCCGTCGTGTTATACTCCTCGAACCAGGAGCTGCGACGCAGGGCGCCCTGCCCTGGGGGATGCAAAAGAAAAGAGGAGGCGGTCGCGTATGAAAGGCATCCAGTTCATCGTTGATGTCACGGGCAACGATTCCATTACACTGCCACCGAATACGGCCACGACGGACGATTGCCGGCGCATTGCGGCCCTCACCGGCGTCAATCCCAATATCTTGATCGTATAGGAAAGTACATTTTCCCGATCCCAGAAGTCCCCATTTCTCAAGGATGAACGAGCCAAGTG
>CBCXVS010000345.1:0-7072 GCA_965178525.1 uncultured bacterium
GAGGTGAAAAAGGACTGTTTCTGGCCTGCAGAGGAGAGAATCACAGGAACGAACAGGGACCCGGTTGTCAGCCGGAAGCTCCCTTCGGCCGGGTCCGGGTCCCCGCAGTCATAGACGAATCCTCCCACTCCCGACTCGGTGAAGCTCAATCGAAGCTCGCAGGAAGCCCCGTCATCGTAGTCCAGCCTCACCGTCCCCCTGCCGGGACCCGTCCTCTCATAGGCGTAGGCGCCCGACCGCGAGGTGGTGCTCTCCGATCGGGAGTCGGCGCCCTCTGGCCGCCTCGCCGCCTGCGCCCCATCCCTCTCGATCTGCTCGAACCGGTTGCCTACGCCGAAGCGCAGCTCAATGCGTCCGGCAGCCCCCTCCTCGCCCTCAATCCTCAGGGTCAGCCGCCTCCCCTCCAGGTCCTCCTCGCTGAAGTCCGACGGATCCTCCGCAGGCTCCTTCCCCAGGTTCCGTTTGCCGCCGCAACAACATTCATGTCATCAACGAGGCCACGGGAATCTATAAAATTAATGTTGTCCGACCCCTGATAACCCCCGGCCAAGCGTTTTGCACGCGCTTTGTATCCTCCGAGACCTTATAATCGTATGGCGACTCCACAGGCGATGAACGTATGCGCCATGGCCATCTAGGTAACGCCTCACCAAAGACGTCATACAGGGAGTGGAGACCAGCACAATGAACCGATCTGACCACACCTTTGACTGCATCGTCCTCGGCACTGGCGGTGTGGGCAGTGCCGCCTTGTACCATCTGGCACAGCGCGGCGCCAGCGTTTTGGGCCTCGACCGTTTTGCGCCGGGGCATGACCAGGGCAGTTCGCACGGCCACACGCGCATCATCCGCTTGGCATACTTCGAACATCCCGATTACGTGCCCTTGCTCTACCGCGCCTTCGAACTCTGGGAAGCGCTCGAACAGCAACAGGGCGTATCGCTTTACAGACAGACGGGCCTCCTGGAAATCGGACCTCGCGATGGAGACGTCGTCCCAGGCGTGTTGGCGGCAGCACGCCAGCATGCGCTTGAGGTCGACGAACTCTCGGCCTCGGATATCCGGCGCCAGTTCCCGGGTATCCAGGTGTCAGAGGATTGGGTTGGCGTCTTTGAGGCGCGGAGCGGGTATCTACTGGTCGAGGATGGTGTCAAGGCACATGCCGATGCCGCGGTGCGGCACGGCGCGACGCTCCGCACCGGTGACGTCATCCGGCAGTGGCACGTCGAGGGCGAGCGTGTCGTGATACACACCGACCGCGACACGTATCGCGCCGAACAGCTCATCGTCACAGCCGGGGCGTGGGTGCCGCAACTCTTGCCATCTCTCGATGTCGACTTGCGCGTGCTCCGTAAGCCGCTCTTGTGGTACCGCACGAACAGCCCCGATTATCGAGCTGAAACCGGTTTCCCCATCTGGCTGATCGAAACATCGGCCGGGACCATCTACGGTTTTCCCGAAATCGATGACCGAGGACTGAAGATTGCCGAACATACCGGCGGGGCGCCGGTCGATGACCCGTTGCACGTCGACCGGCGGCTCCTGCCTGAAGACCGGTGCCCCCTTGACACATTCATCGAGGCGCACCTACCTAGCGTCTCCAACGATTGTCTGCATCACGTCGTCTGTATGTACACGATGAGCCCGGATCAGCACTTTCTGGTCGACCGCCACCCGGCATTCCCGCAAGTCTGCTTTGCCGCCGGTCTCTCGGGGCATGGCTTCAAATTTGCCCCCGTCCTTGGGGAGGCGCTAGCCGACCTCGCTTTGGACGGAAGCACAACGCTGCCGATCGGCTTTCTTGGCCTTGGCCGGCCGGACTGGCAGACGTCCTGAGACAAAATTAAATGCCGTATTGCTGTAGGAATTCCCATGACGCAGCATGCCCTGCCCATCTACGACATCGCATCCGACCTGGCCGACATCTTAGCGAGAGAATCGCGTCTCATCCTCACCGCGCCAACCGGGTCCGGGAAATCCACACAAGTCCCGCAAATCCTGCTCGACCGAGGTCTTCTGGGCATGGGAGACGTCGTCGTTCTGCAACCGCGCCGATTGGCCGCTCGCCTCCTGGCGTCACGGGTGGCGGAAGAACGCGGCGTTCCCCTGGGCACGGAAGTGGGCTACCAGGTCCGGTTTGACCGCAAACTCTCGGACCCCACGCGCATTCAATACGTCACCGAAGGCATTCTGCTGCGCCGTCTGCTGACGTCGCCCCATCTCGACAACGTCTCGGCCATCCTCTTCGACGAGTTCCACGAACGTCACGTCTATGGCGATATCACGCTAGCGCGGGCGCGCATGTTGCAGGAAACCACGCGCCCGGACCTAAAGTTGGTGGTCATGTCCGCCACGCTCGACACCGGTCTGGTTCGCGACTACCTCGATCCCTGCCCCGTGCTCTCCGCCGAGGGACGCGTCTACCCCGTCGAGGTGGATTACCTCTCCCGGCCCGTCGAGCCGAGACGGCAGCCGATATGGGACACAGCGGCGGAGGCATTCGAGCGCCTGGCGCAGTCCGGGATGGATGGAGATGTCCTTGTCTTCATGCCCGGCGCGTACGAGATCGGACGCACGATCGAGGCCATTGGCGATCTGACCTGCGCACGCGGCTGGACGCTCCTGCCCCTCTACGGAGACCTGCCGCTAGTGGAACAGGATCGGGCCGTGTGCCCGGCTGAGAGCCGGAAAGTCGTTGTCGCCACCAATGTCGCGGAGACCTCCATCACCATCGATGGCATTTGCGCCGTCATTGATGCCGGCCTCGCCCGCATCGCCCGTTTCGACCCACACCGCGGCATCAACACCCTGCTTATCAAAAACATCAGCCAGGCATCCGCCGAGCAACGCGCTGGACGCGCCGGGCGGACCACTCCCGGCCGTTGTCTGCGCTTGTGGACGGAGCAGGAGCAGCACGGGCGGGCTCGCCACGACTTGCCTGAAATCCGGCGTATCGATCTGGCCGAAATTCTGTTGCTGCTGAAGGCCCAGGGTTTTGATGATGCCCGCACATTTCCCTGGCTGGAAGCGCCGGACCTCACGTCGTTGCGGCGCGCCGAGCAATTGCTGCGCGACCTGGGCGCGGCTGACCCGGCGGCGGGACACATCACCGAACTCGGACAACGCATGCTGTCGTTCCCCGTGCATCCCCGCTACGCCCGCATGCTGATGGCCGGGCACGCCTACGGTTGCACGCGGGAAGCGGCGCTCATGGCGGCGCTGACGCAGGACCGGGACTTGCTGATTCGCCGCCCGCCCAAACATGTCCGAACGGCTCGTGAAGATCTCCTGGGCGACCGGGCCGACTCGGATTTCTTCATTCTCATGCGCGCCTGGCGTTATGCCCAGCAAAACGGCTTCCGGTTGGATGCCTGCCGCCGGCTGGGCATTCATGCCCGCAACGCGCGGCAAGTGACGCCCCTCTTACAGCAATTCCTGCGCGTGGCCGAGGAGCAGGGGCTCGACCTCAATGAGCGTGGCGCCGACCAGGATGCTATTCGGAAATGTGTGCTCACGGCGTTTATCGACCAACTGGCGCTGCGGCGCGACGAAGGCACCCTGCGTTGCGATCTCGTGCATAGCCGCCGCGGCGAGTTGGCGCGCGACAGTGCGGTGCGCCATGGCCGGCTGTTCGTGGCCTCAGAGATTGATGAAATCGAACACAGCCACGGCGATCTCACCGTCATCCTGCGCCTGGCCACCACGGTGGAGGAAGCCTGGCTGGCCGAGCTTTTTCCCGACGAAATAACCGAACGGACCGACGTGACTTTCGATGCAACCGGCAGACGCGTGGTGGCGAATCAGCTGACGTTTTTTCGAGACCTGATCCTCAGGAGCAAACGCCTCGGAAGTCCGCCCGCGGCGGGCGAAGCCGCCGCCCTCCTGGCCCGTGAAGTCCTGGCTGGCCGCTTCGCCCTGAAGCACTGGACGCCTGCCGTGGACCAATGGATTGGTCGCCTGAACGGCTTGGCCCAGTGCTGTCCCGAACTCGGGCTGCCGACTATCGGCGAGGCGGATCGCGCCTTCCTCCTGCAACAGATCTGCCTTGGCGCCTACAGCGCCCGGGAACTCCTGGAGCAGCCGGTCTGGCCCGTGCTCAAGGCTTGGTTGTCGCCGGGACAAGAGGACCTCATCGATACGCACGCACCCGAACGGCTGCAGCTTCCGAATGGGCACAAGGCCCGCCTCCGCTACGCGGCAGACGCGCCGCCTGTGCTGTCCGCCCGTATTCAGGACCTCTACGATCTCACCCAGACGCCCACGATTGCCATGGGCCGGCAGCCTCTTGTCATCGAGATCCTGGCCCCGAATCAACGGCCCGTACAAGTCACGACCGACTTGGCCGGTTTCTGGACGACGACGTATCCGGAGATCAAGAAGGAATTGCAGAAGCGCTATCCGAAACACGAGTGGCGATGAGCCATCTTCGCGCCTTCAGCTGCCCGGCACCACTTGGAGGGAGCCGCGAAGGGACGCGAAGCAAACGGGAGAGGTAATCAATCATGCCAGCACACATGACCGACCAGGAAGTCAAAGCGTTTCTCGACGCCAAACCGGGGTGGATCATCCTCTCGACCATCGGGCCGAATGGGTATCCGCACAGTGTGCCGCTCGGGTACTTTCGCCTCGGCGATGACATCTATATCGGATGCCGGGCCGGTACGCAAAAAACCAAGAATATCGAACGCAATCCCAAGGTGAGCCTGGTGCTGGAGAGCGGCACAACCATGCAGGACATCAAGGGCGCCATGATCCAGGGCCATGCCACGGTCTACACCGATGCGGCCAACGTGCTGCGGCTCAGGCGTGAAGCGGCCCATCTGCGCGGCGTGCCGGAGAAAGACCTGCCTCAGGAAGCTCCCTCCGGCGTTGCGTATATCA
Source organism: uncultured bacterium (assembly GCA_965178525.1). Taxonomy (GTDB): domain Bacteria; phylum Tectomicrobia; class Entotheonellia; order Entotheonellales; family Entotheonellaceae; genus CBCXVS01. The sequence continues at coordinate 4,882 of CBCXVS010000345.1, forward strand.
AGGTAGAGCCGCAGCGGGTCATTTCCTGGGATTATAGCCGAGACGCGGCGGACGCCTAATCTCACACCATGACGCTCACCGCGCCTCCACGTCGTACTCGTCCTCAAACACCTCTTGCCAGGTGAGCACCTGTGGGGCCAACTTGGCCACCCCCATATCTTTTGCCGCCTCATTGTGCGCCAACCGCAGACAGCGCTGCCATAGGTCGCGGGCAAGCACATCATCCGTCAGACTCGGCGTTTCCTCCTGGATGTCGGCGATTTCCAAGCGCGCGTTACGGATCGTCCACATCCAGCTCGGGGATCGCATCTCGGGTTGCGCCTTCCACTTGATAATGTGCTGCATGAGCCGCACCAGATAGCTCTTTAAGGCGCGTTTTTCTGACCTGCTCAAGGCGTCAATGAGCTCCTCTATTCCAAGCGTAGCATCGTCCACGTTGCCCTCCCGTAAGGCGTCGCGGATGGCGGCCGCGGTAGTATAGTGCGACGTCAAGGCCAACTGTTCCCAATCCCTCGCGTTTGGAGCGTCCATCATCGCATCCTTTAATTTAATTTCACACCATGCCGCCCGCGCCAAGACGCCATTTGACCCGGGCCATGGTGAGGGGCACGATGTCGCCCTTGAAGCCGCCTTGTTTGCGCAACACCCGCACCGCCTCTTTGAGGGTGGCTCCCGAGCCCGTATAGTCCTCGAGAAGCAGCATGGCGCCCCGTGTCGTGGGCAGGGACCGACTCAGATGCAGTTTGTCCTTGACGTTTTCCCGGCGCTGATCATTGTTGTGCAACTGCCCCTGGCGATAGGCAGGTCTTGGCTCCCAGTCCAGGAGGTCGACATAGACGGGGAGATCCAAGGTGTGTCCGATCAAGGTGGTGGTAAACTCCCGTTGTTGCCACGTATGCGACGGCAGTGGCAGCACGAAGCCCAAATCATAGCGCCCGCGCAGCTCCTGCAGTTTGCGCTGCAGGAGGTCTTGCAAGGCAGATGGCAGGCTGTTAACCATCCGGCCATCTTTGCCAACGGCGCGCTGGCGCATGAACTGCACAAAAAGCGGTGAGCGCAGCTCGCTGTTCAGCAGCGTCAAGCCTTCCGACATGACGGGGATTTTGGCCGCCGCAATCGGAACCTCGCGTTCTTCCAGCCAGCGTTGGGCCTCGGCGCTGGGTAATGCCGGCGTGGCGGCGGCCCACCGCTACGGATCGCAGTGGCCGCAGTGGCCGCAGGGTGTGGCTTCGGTGTCGCCCAGGGCTTGGCGCAGCGCCTGCATGGCACACGCCACTTCACCACGGCCATAGCTCAGCATGGCCTCCAACTCCCGCCCACGCACCTGATGCTGGCGCTCGTAACGGCTGAGATCGGGCTGCTGCTGCGCATCGGTGCGCACATAGACCTGTTTGCGTTCTTGCAGGCGCTTGGCGATCAATCCCTGCTCCACCAGCTCGGCCACAATGACCGTGACCCGCGTCGGATACAAGCCGCTGCGCACCTTCAGCAGGTTGAGGGACGGCCACATCCCCGTATCATCCGGGTCGAGACCCTGCAGGATCTTGGCAAAATCCTTGGGGGTGGGCTGCGCCGCGTGAATAAAATGGTCCTGAATACGGCGGTCCGCTTCGTCAAATAACAACACGCCCGCGGCGGGCAGGCCATCGCGGCCGGCACGGCCCACTTCCTGGTAATAAGCGGTAATGGAGCCGGGCACGTCAACATGCATGACAAAGCGAATATCCGGCTTATCAATGCCCATGCCGAGCGCGTTGGTGGCGACAATGGCCCGGTGCCCCCCTTGCAGAAAAGCCTGTTGCACACGCCGTTTGTGCTCGGGATCGAAACCAGCGTGATAGGCCACGGCATCCAGGCCCGCCTGCCGCAGATAGGCCGCCGCCAGTTCGGTATGCTCGCGGGTGGCGCAGTAGATAATGCCGCACCCATCAAAATCGTCGAGCAGCGCCTGCACCGTGACCAGCTTGCGGGCCAAGCCGTTGACCGGAAGCACGTGCAGCGCCAGGTTGGGCCGGTCCATATTCGCCCGCAAGACGGTGAGCGGACCGCCATGCGGCGCTTGCAACTGCAGCGCAATATCGGCCTCGGTTTGGGCGTTCGCCGTGGCGATCAGGCCCGAATGGCCTTAAGTCAAGCCAACTCCTTTCTTGATGAAGCAGTTACGCCGATTGCCTGAGACCGACTCCCCTCT
>CBCXVS010000346.1:0-7070 GCA_965178525.1 uncultured bacterium
TGGACTTTTGAATTGGACTAACCTGTTGATCTACTTAACCCTCCGCCTATTCTGCCAGGGGAACTTCGGGTTAGAGAAACCATACCGTGGCCACGGCGTAAAAGTTTGCGCAAATGCTGCGCAAATGTTACGCAAATGTTGCGCTCAGGCCGATGCGTTACCCAGAAGGTTGACGCCGTGTTATCGATAGCGTGAACATGGTGGGAGAGAGGCCGTGTGAACACGCGGGAGACAAAAGGCCAGACGGGGATGTCGCCGGAGTTGCAAGTTGGCTTCCGGCGAGCCCTATGAACCGAGGTTTAACGCTGGCGCTGATCTTTCAGAAGGTTCAGCGACGTCACGTTACAATTTCTCCACTCGCACGGCGCAGAATTTGAACTCCGGGATCTTGCCATATGGATCGAGCGCGTCGATCGTGAGCAGGTTCGCCGCCGCTTCCTTGAAATGGAACGGCAAAAACACGCTGCCAGGCGACGGTTTGTGCGAGCGTGTCACCTTCACCGTGATCTCACCACGCCGGGAGCGCACGCGCACAAACGCATCGGGCGCAAGGCCCAGCTCCTCCATATCCTCCGGCGTCATTTCCAAGAGCGCCTCGGGCGCGATCGCGTCCAACGCTTTGGCCCGCCGCGTCATGGTGCCGGTGTGCCAATGTTGCAGCACGCGTCCGGTGTTGAGCACCAATGGATAGTCATCGTCCGGCAATTCCTGCGCCGGGGCGTATGCCGCCGGGGAGAATTTGCCCTTGCCACGGGGAAAATCGTCGGTAAAACGGATGGGAACACCGGGATGATCCGGCTCCGGACAGGGCCAGGGGAGGCCCTCATGCTGCAGCCGGTCGTAGGTGATGCCGCCAAAGACGGGCGTGAGCGAAACAATTTCCTGCCAGATCCGTTCTTCCGATGCATACCGCATCGGGTAGCCCATGCGCGTGGCGAGATCGGCGATGATGTGCCAATCCACCCGCACCTGCCCTGGGGGTTCGATGGCCTGGCGGGCCAATTGTACACGCGAATCGGTGTTAGTATACGTCCCGGTTTTTTCGGCGAAGCTGGTGCCAGGCAGGATGACGTCAGCATACGCTGCCGTCTCAGTGAGAAAAATGTCCTGCACCGCCAGGAAATCCATCGCCGCGAGGCATTTTTTCACCTTGTTGATGTTGGGATCGCTGAGGAAGGGATTTTCGCCCATCATGAACATCGCTTTGATGTTTCCGTCCAGGACATCGGACATGATTTCCACCACCGTCAGGCCGGCTTTCGGATCGAGGTCCACGCCCCATGCGTGCTCGAATTTCTGCCGTATCTCAGGCGCTTCAACGCTCTGGTAGCCGGTGTAGACCATGGGGATGAGCCCCACGTCCGAGGCGCCCTGCACGTTGTTTTGTCCGCGTAGCGGATGCAAGCCGGTTCCCGCCCGGCCGATGTTGCCGGTGAGCATGGCCAGGTTGATCAGGCAGCGGGCGTTATCCGTGCCGGTGGTGTGCTGCGAAATGCCCATGCCCCAAAAAATCATGGCGCGATCCGCCTCGCCGTAGGCGCGCGCCACGTCCAGAATGTGCGGCTCGGAGATCCCGGTCAGGCGCGACACGACCTGTGGCGTGTAGGCCTGCACGGTCTCTCGCAGGCGGTCGAAATCTTCCGTGCGTTCCTCGATAAACGCGGCATCGTACAATGCGTCCCGGATGATGACGTGCATGAGACCGTTGAGAAAGGCCACATCCGTGCCGGGATTGAAGCGCACGTAATAATCCGCATGGTCGGCCATTTCCGGCCGCCGCGGATCGGCGACGATGAGCGTCGTGCCGGCCTTAGCCGCCTGCTTCATAAAGGTCGCGGCGACCGGGTGGTTGTGCGTCGTATTAGAGCCAATGATGAAGATCACGTCGGTCTCCAAGCAATCGGAGAACGGATTCGACACCGAACCGCCGCCGATTTGTTCCATTAAGGCGGCTACGGAGGAGGCGTGACACAGCCGCGTACAATGGTCCACGTTATTGGTGCCGAAGACGGCGCGAATGAGTTTTTGAAACAGATAATTGTCTTCGTTCGAACACTTGGCCGAGCCAAAGCCGGCCAGCGCCTGGCCGCCGAATTGCTGTTTGATCGCCAGAAAACGTTGCGCCGCCAGATCGAGCGCCTCATCCCAGGTGGCTTCCCGAAACGCGTCACGCGGATCGTGGAGGTCTTGCAACCCCTCGACCGCCTTGGGATAAAATTCCGGTTTGCGGATCAGGGGAACGAGCAGGCGTTCTTGGTGGTGCGCGTAGTCAAACCCATAACGCCCCTTCACGCACAAGCGGCCATGGTTGACCGGACTTTCGCGCCCGGCAACTTGTACGATGATATTGCAGCTGCGATCCACGCTGTAGGTAATGCTACAGCCCACGCCGCAGTAGGGACAAAGAGAATCCACCTGTTGCAGCGGCGTGTTGTCCAGCACTGGCAACGTCAGCGGTTTGTCGGTGAGCGCGCCGGTGGGACAGGCGGCCATACACTCGCCACAGGAGACGCAGGTCGATTCGCCCATGGGCTGATCGTTGTCAAAGACGATGCGCGACAAATACCCCTTGCCGCCACGCCCGATGACGTCGTTGTTTTGCACGTCATCGCAGGCCCGGATGCAGCGGTCGCACAGAATGCAAGCATTATGATCTACCTGAATCACGTGCGACGACGCATCCTGACCGTTATCAAACGGCCGCGCTGGAAATCGGGGCGCCGTAATGCTTTCTTGCTGCGCCAGAGCCAGGAGCAGATCCGGTTTGCCGGCGTGGCCATTCGAGGCGCCACGGCCATGTTTGGGATAATCCGACAGCAGGAGTTCGACTAGCATGCGGCGCGAACGTTTGACCTTGTCGCTCTGCGTGTGCACCACCATGCCGTCTTCCACCTGGCGAATGCAGGCGGCCTGCAAGACCCGGGCGCCTTCGACGTCGACGACACACATGCGGCACACGGCCACGGGATCCAAGTTGGGCGCGTGACAAAGCACAGGGAGATCGATCCCGGCACGTTGGGCCGCATCGTAGAGCGTCGTTCCCGACGGCACGTCAATCGGGTGGCCATCGATCGTAACGGTGAGTGTTGGCGTGACGGCGGCTTCAACCATGCGCTACCTCGTGATATGGCGGACGATGTCGTCCTTAAAATATTTGATGACGGATACAATTGGGTTGGGCGCCGCTTGGCCGAGCCCACAAATGGACGTCAGCGCCATGGTATCGGACAATTCTTCGATCAGCTCCAGGTCGGCCATCGTGCCTTCTCCGGCCAGGATGCGTTCGAGGAGCATGACGATTTTTTCCGACCCGACGCGGCAAGGCACGCATTTGCCGCAGGATTCGTTGCGGAAAAAGCGGACGACATTCAGCGCCAGATCGAGCATATCCGTGCCTTCGGCCACCGCCACCACGGCGCCGGAGCCCAGCATGGAGCCCACGTCGGCCAGGGCGCGAAAATCGAGCGGCGTATCGGCTAGGTCAGCCGGCAGGAAACCCGACGAAGCGCCGCCAGGGGCAAAGGCTTTGAGGGCGTGGCCGTGACGCATGCCGCCAGCGTGTTCAAACAGGAGTTCGCGGGCGGTGAGACCCAACGGCACCTCGTAGATGCCCGGGCGCTTGACATGTCCACTCACCGCCAGGAATTTGAGGCCGCTGGCGCCATTGCGGCCTTGCGCCGTCCACCAAGCGCTGCCGTTGAGGAGAATGCTCGGGATCATGGCGAAGGTTTCGACGTTATTAATCAACGTCGGTTTGCCGAAGAGCCCGTGCGTGCCGGGAAAGGGCGGTTTGTTGCGCGGCTCGGCCCGCTTGTCCTCCAGGGCTTCCAACAACGCGGTTTCTTCGCCGCAGATATAGCCGCCGGGGCTTTCGAAAATCTCGAACGCGACGCTTTGGGAAGACCCGAACATGTGCTCGCCGAGGATGCCTTCGGTCTGCCGCTGCCGCAACACACGCTGCAATATCTCACGTTCGCGGGCATACTCGTGCCGGATATAGACCATCGCTTTTTGCGCGCCAACCACGAGGGCGGCCAGCGCCATGCCTTCGAGGACGAGGTCGGGAAGCGCTTGTAGGATAAAGCGGTCTTTTGCCGTACCCGGCTCGCTTTCGTCGGCATTACAGATGACGTATTTCGCCTCACTGGCGGCATGGCGAACCAGTTCCCACTTCACCCCGGCCGGAAAACCCGCGCCCCCCATGCCTCGCAGGCCGCTCTGTTTCAGCTCTTCCAGGAGCGTGGCGACATCGCCATCCTGTACGAACCGGCGCAGGGCGTCGTACGTGGGCGCGCCATCATACGGGTTACACCTGAGGGACGTGTCGGGGCGTGATAGACGTTGGTGGCGTAGCGTGCGGCCACTGGCGATCGTGTCAAGCAAAGCGGTGATGCGCTGGGCGTTGACCTTCGTATAGGGCCGATGATTGATGGCAATGGCCGGGGCGCCATCACACTGGCCCAGGCATGCAGCCGGCATGACCGCCACGTCGTCTAACGGTGACGCATCGGCTGCCGTCTGGGCGAGGTCATACAAATCGGACGCGCCGCGTAAGTGGCAAGAAAAATCACGACATACTTTGATTTCGACCGCTGGCGGCGATTGTAAGCGAAAATGGGGGTAAAAACTCGCGACGCCATAGAGCCGGTAGAGGGGCACGTTGATCCGGCGCGAGAGGGCCTGCAGCTCTGCCGCTGGCAGATAGCCATGCTGATGTTGAATGGTATGGAGTTCGTGAATGATCATGGACGGGCCATCCCTCCTGTGCGCTGCCATGCGAAGGAATGTCTGCTGTTGCGCTACCTTACCGTGCTTCCTGCGAGGCGTCAACTCCCGATTGACAATGTGTTCCAAGACACACTACAATGGCCGGTACGTGACATGACATGTACCGTCATGGAGGCTGAACACGTGCCACAAGCGCCATCATCCGCCGTCACCGGTGTCATTCTGGCTGGAGGACAGAGCCGCCGTATGGGCCGAAACAAGGCGTTGATGTCCCTCGACGGAGTGCGCCTCATCGATCGGGTTGTGGGCGTGATGCGGCAAGTATGTGCCGACCTCCTCATCGTGACCAACAGCCCGGAGGTGTATGCCGATATAGAGGTCCGGATGGTCGGCGATGTTTGGCCTGACAAGGGGTCGCTCGGGGGCATTTATAGCGCCTTGCACTATGCCGAAACCCCGCACTGCTTGGTTGTGGCCTGCGATATGCCCTTTTTGCAAGCGGCAGTCTTGCGCTATCTCGTCGAGCAGATCGCCACGTATGACGTCATCATGCCGGAAGTCAACGGCGAGCAACAACCTTTGCACGCCATTTACAGCCGAGCTTGCTTAGACCCCATGGCGCGGCGCCTGGAAGCGCACCGCCTCAAGATCGTCGGATTTCTCCCTGAAGTGCGAGTCCGTATCGTCACGGCGGAGGAACTGCGGCCCTTCGATCCGGAACTCCTGGCCTTTCAAAATCTCAATACCCCAGAGGAATTTACTGCTGCCACACGCCATCTGACGGGCTGATGGGATTCCTCATACGCGCGACATATATTTGCCTTCCGCCGTATTCACACGCACCACATCGCCGTCCGTCACAAACTGCGGCACCTGTACCACCAGGCCGGTTTCAACGGTCGCCGGTTTCATGGATGCCGTGGCCGTGGCCCCGCGCATACTCGGTTCAGTTTCCGTGACGCGGAGATCCACCGTGCTCGGCAGGGTGATGCCGATGGGGATCGATTCGAAAATATCGACGGTGACACGGGTATTCGGCAGAAGATACGGCAAACTGTCTTCCAGCAAGTCGGACATCAAGGTGACTTGCTCGTACGTTTCGGGATGCATGAAGACGTACTGGTCGCCATCGGCGTAAAGATAGTCCATCTCCTGGGAATCGACCATGGCGCGTTCCACCCGATCGGTCGAGCGGAAGCGATGATCGATTTTGCTCCCGGACTGCACATTGCGCAAAGTGGTTTGCATCATGCCCCGCTTGTTGCCGGGCGTAATATGCTGAGTCGTTAATACACGGCACAAATTGCCATCCAGTTGGATGAGCATGCCGACGCGTAACTGCGTTGCGGGAATCTGCATCGAACCTCTCTCCTTACTCTGCCCCTGTCGTTGCCAGCAGCTCACGATTCGAAAAGCGAATATAAACCGGGTCAATGGGCGCCATATATTCTGCGGCCTCACGCTCGACGAGGACGTAGCGCCGCTCCTCGGTATCCGGGCGTTCCACGATCGCCACGTCGCCCGCGGTGAGCCGATTAGCAGTCGGCTCGGTCACGTACAGATAAGAAATCGTCTGGTGTTGGGTGGTAAAATACCAACGCCGGTTACCCCCAGGTTCATCGGGGAGTTGCCAATAATCGATCAGATGCTGCAGCCGCAGCCATTTTTCCTTCGCTTCGAGTTCCGCCCGCTGCACCGCAGCCCGTTGGCGGTCGGCGGCGCGTTGGGCGTCCAACCGCGCTTCGTACGCCTGGCGTTGCTGCTCCAGGGCGGCGTCCTCAACCTGCCCTTTTTTGTGCCGCTTGCGCTGACGCCGTTTTTCCTGTTCGACCTGTTGTTTCTGTTGTTTGTTAGCCAGTCCGCTCTTTAAGAGCTGGTCACGCAGGTTCTGCATGGACTCCCCTCCCATGATGATCTGCGCGTCCGTAAGTTGCTGAGATGTTACATCGTAGCAAGATCATGCGAGATCGACAAGCCCCTTCGGGCGATGTTGCGAATACCGCATTCAGCCACAGGGTGGCATCACCTCAAAGGGACCCCCAAGCTCGATTTAGGCCATAAAATCTGCATGGCGTTGACGCTCCGTCCAGCCCTGGGCACACGGCCATTGATCAAAACATCCGAAGCGCATAACGGCGCCTCTTGTGCTTGAACGAATGACGCGCCCCTCCGGGTTAGGGCATGATGGTACACCAAACGCGAGCCGTGCGGCAACCGTCATCGTACGGTGACGGTCTAGCGTCGGTATGACTTGATCTACTTCCTCTTGTCCTGTACACTATACGCCGCAATGTTTGGCATGACTAAACCGAAGTTCCTCCCGTGATTCGGCGACAACTTGT
>CBCXVS010000347.1:0-7069 GCA_965178525.1 uncultured bacterium
ACATGGGAACAAAGGTCAATTCGTTTCAGGCTTTTGAGTTTTTATTTCAACAAGTTGTCGCCGAATCACGGGAGGAAATTCGGTCTAGCGCAGGATCAAGTTTTATTTGAAGGATAGCGTCCTTCATGCCTGGCCCCCCTTTGGCAAAGGAGGGAATGGAAGATATATTCATCAAATAACATCTGAAGCTGGACTCGTCAACGTTCATCATCATCTTCAAACTCGTCCTCGTCCTCGTCATATTGCGGCGGAGACGTGCCGACTCGCTCACCAATGCGGGGATAGGTCCCTTCACCTGGGCCATGTGCGATGTCGAGGATTTCGATGACGTGCTCCCACTGGTCATCCATGTCGAAGATGTAGCCGAAATACTGCCCGGTACTAAGGTCTAGCTCATCAAGCGTCGTGGTTTGCGGATCGCCTGCCTCCTCATCCATCTCCCAGCCGCCTTGGTAAAAATAAAGCTGCGAACGATCCAGCGGCCCGGCACCTAGGTTGAATTCATACAGATGCTGCTCCCAGCGCTCGAAGGCCTCGAAGATAATCCGGTGTAGATCGTGCAGCGTCTGGTGTCCGAGAATATGAATTTGCCGGGAAATTTCTTGACCATCATACGCCTCGGAGATCGGCCCATCCGTGAGAGACACCTTGAGGGTGTAGACGTGGGAGGTCTTGGAATCGGTTGGTTTTCTCGTCTTTTTCGACGTAGGGCCGGGCGGCGCTTTCTGGTGAGGTGCGGGCGCATTCCGAGCGCTCAAGGCATGTTGCAAGGACTCCAACAAGGCGTCGAAATCTGCCTCCAATAGCTCGCCGTCGTCCTCATCCTCGTCCTCGTCGTCCTCATCGAAATCCTCATCGAAGGCAAAGGGATTTTCGATCAACGTAATCTGTACCGTCAGTGCGGGCAGCAAATCCGCCACGGTTGGTAGTTGTAGCGTCACGAGTTCATCGATCTCATCCTCGACGTCTGTCTGGTCGAGATGCTCGTCCCACGCCAGAATCGCGCATAGCGCCGCAAACATATCCCGCAAATCCGAGGCCGTCGCGATCTGCATGGTCCCCTGGCCCGTCCGTACAATGAGCGGATAAGCGGATTTATTGGCGACAGGAAGTTTCAGCCGCTGTTTTTCCTGCACCAGCGGCGGGGGCATGTCCTGCTCCGGCGTATATGTCAAGCTGATGCAGGGGACTGAGAGAATTTGCGCCGCCGTGTCGGTTGTTTCTTCCCAGTCGGGATCGGACGGGTCGCCATTGGTCGAGGCGAGGGGAAAGTCCAAGGTCTCGCTATTGAGCCGGTAGACCTGTTGTAGATCGTCCAGCGAGGGGTAGAGGACGAGGCCGAACTCTTGTGCCATCATGCCCATGAGTACGCCATAGAGGGTTTTGGCGTCACCGTTGGCGGACTGGAGTTCAATGGCGAAGATTTCCGTGTCGTCCAACATTTCCCAGAGAGCTTTGCGGTAGAATTGCCGGGCCGTGACGAACAGCTCCCGTAAGCCTTTGTTACTGAGGCTTTCGCCCGTCTGGGTGGCGCGCGTGCGGTAGTCGCTGTTCATGCCACCCAGCATTTGTGTCATATAGGACGAGACGGCCTCAAGGGCCTCAAGTTCCGAAACAACTTCTAAGGTGATCCCTGCGGCGTGAAGCGTTTCACGCAACACATCCGCTTCTGCCGGGGAGCCCACACGCACAATCTCAGGCCGTCGCGGGGCGCCGAGCAAGGGTTCACGCATGGCTTGCTGCACAATCTCGGCGAGCACCGTGACCGGCACGCTCGCAGGTAGGGGACCGCCGAACACCACGCCGCCGGGCTCCGTAGCCTGGACCACGAAGACAATTTCGGGCTGCTCGCCTTGCTGTTCGAGCTCTGCGACGGACACGTCTAGCGCCCGACGCCCGATTTCCCACACTTCGCCGGCGATCTGTGGCGGTGTTGCTTGGGCTTTGTTCTGTTTTTTGCGTGGCATGATGTGGGTCCCCTTTGTTGTGCCGGGCCAAAGGTTGTTAAGTCCCTGGACAAAATTAGCGACATCATTTTTCCAGAGGAAAAATAGGAATTGAGTTTGGTTCGGGCACTTATGTGACGGTGCCACCGATCATGATAAGCATCTTACCACAAATTGATTGATTCTGTGTGTAGGAATCGGCTTCGATGGCTTCCACAAGCGGCCTGGACCTGCAGCCCTGGCGTTCCCTGAGCCGTCCTTTTGGGACATGCGGAGCGACTGACGCGCTTTGGGCGACACGGTAACACACTGTCAATAAATAAGAAACGGACATCGTGGGGTTTTTTCTCCCCGCTCCAAAACCGTCCGCGCCCGTTTAGGGAACTGACAACGTGACACATCGCATGAACGTTATGGCCTGAGCTTGGAGATATAAGTACCTGGGCATATTCCCCTTGATGTATGCCTCCGGAGGAAAGCGATACCTATCATGTCGCCTCGGTACTTACATGGAAGGAGAATCACCATGACCGCATGGATCGTACTGATGATTTGTGTGACAACCGTGCTAGGTTGCCTTGCGCTTGGCGTTGGAACCCTTGTACTCGGTCCAGGATCTCAGGATAAACGTCTCCGCGCCTGAGCCGGGCCGTTGAACCGGATCAGGGGGATGCATTCGAACTCTTGTCAAGGGTAAACGTGAAATCGAGCGTAGCCCATTGCGTCACAGGACGTCCGTTTTCCTGCGCCGGCCGATGGGTCCATTGTTTCAGGGTGTTTTGCGCGGTTGTATCGAGCAACGGGTACCCGGATGATTTGGCGATTTCAACCGCGCCAATGGTGCCATTGGCAAGCATTTCAAAGCGCAGCGTCACCGTGCCCTCCCAGCCTTGTTGACGCGCCTGCATCGGATACTGCGGTGTGGGCTTTTTGACGAAACGTGTCAAAATAGTTGATGAAGCGGCATGTGGCGACGTCCCCGCAGACGGTTGTAGCCCCAGAGCCTGCTTCGTTTTGGTATCGAATTGTCCGGTGACCGGCAACCCCTTGTGACGCTGGTAGGCGCGTAAAGCCGTGAGCGTTTTGCTCCCAGGCGCCCCGTCCGCAGGACCAGGCGAGAACCCTGCTTGTTGCAGACGTTTTTGAGCCTGTTGCACGTCCGCACGCAGAATCCGGAGGGCCTCCGGCGCGGTATCTAAGCCTAACCGCGCAGCTTGGCGGAGGTCTGTCATGGCCCGCTTATAATCCCCGAGCGTTTGATATAAGACACCCCGATTGTTATAGGACTCGGGCTGGTACGGATCGTGCGTGATGGCGCGGTTAAAATCCTTTAAGGCCTTGGAATATTGCTCGAGTTGGTAATAGACAATGCCGCGTGGGTTATAGGCGGTCGCATTGCTGGCATCCAACGCAATGGCGCGATTCAAATCGTTCAGCGCACGCTGGTACTCGCCCAGACGCGTGTAGGCGATGCCCCGTTCGACATAGGCCTGTGTGTCCTGAGGGTCCGCCTCAATTCTGCGCGTCCTTTCTGCAATCGCCTTTTGATATTGCTCCGCTGTCACAGCAGGCTGGGGGCGGTTCTCCGCTGCGGAGCGGGCGGATTGCTGCCGTAAGCGGGCGATGTCCTGTTTGGCTTTGGCGAGTTCTGCGCGTAAGCGGTCGATCTCTTGGAGCGCCGCATTATATTTGCGTCGCAGGTCCGTGTCAGCCCGTGAGGGCTGCGCCAAGAGGGGGGATGACACGCAGATAGACCCTAACAGCACGAGCCAGCCCACCAAACGTACCGGAAGTCGTTGAACCGCTGATCTCCTTCCCCCAAAGTGTCTTCGCTTTTGCCGCAGTCTAGTACGCTCTTCGCAGTCGTGCAAGCGGTCGTGCGCTTTTTCACCGCAACGGCTGTATGTCCCTCAACCGCATCATCGCCGGCACCTGTCCGTAAATTTTTTGACTTCCTAAGACTTTGTTTTGGTGGGACAAGCGAATATAGAACCGTTTTTCTGCATCCATGGACGATCGTTGTATATAATTCGGGGAACTTATTAGACGATAAAGAATGGCTGGACCTCGTGTCTGGCCGGCCCGGGTGGTTGCGCCCAGATTGCCGTCCCCCCCAGGCATGCCGGAACCCAATCGAGGAAGGAGCGTACAGGGCATGGCGAAGCAGCGCACAGCAGTTACGAAACATGGCACGACAACCCCCATCATGACGACTTTGTATGACTTGATCGCGGTGCTGGATGCACACCTTGCCCCAGGCGACGAAGACCTCATTACGGCGGCCGTGTTGTATCTGATCGACACGGGATGTCTCACGTTTCTTGGCGAGCACAAGCATTGTCGCATCGTGTGTGCATAAGAGGCCAACATCGACGGTCCGTGCTGCGGTGACCCCCCTAACAAAGTTCCAATCTACTAGAGTCCTTTGTATCATAATTTCACAAAATCCCCACGTAATCCTCACACAATCCTTATGTTTCTTTTGGCGATTTGTGGTACAACTTGAGGACATCGCATTGTGACGGATCACCGCATGCTGGAAGTTGTAGCCTCAGTGTAGGTTGTCGAACTGCTCAGCGCTCAGATGTATCCTTGCGCTTCATGCCGCCGTGAGCGGTTGACGCGGCAGCAGGTGGCTGAGGTGAGGTGAAAGGATGTCCCATGCCGATACGCCATCATACATACCGGTTCTTTCGCCGTGGCCTGACGTTCGTGTTGGGTGGCGTCCTGTTGCTCCGGATATTTGCTGCGGCCAGTCTGGCCCAAGTTACCCTCGACGGCAGTGTGGGACCCAGCGGGCCGCTGAGCGGGCCGGACTATACCATCTCGGCCGAGGTTGGACAAATCCGCAACTCTAATTTGTTCCATAGTTTTGGGCAGTTTAATATTAACATGGGCGAGAGCGCCACGTTTACCGGCCCGAATACGATCGAAAATATCGTAAGCCGGGTGACGGGCGGGGCTTCTTCGCATATCGACGGCATGGTGCGCTCAGACATTTCCGGGGCAAACCTGTTTCTGCTAAATCCCTCCGGGATCTTGTTCGGTCCCAATGCGCGGTTGAATGTCAGCGGGTCGTTCCACGTCAGCACGGCGGACTACCTGCAGTTGCAGGATGGGAACCGGTTTGTAGCCCACCTGGGGGAGCAGAGTATGTTGACTGCCGCGCCTCCCGCAGCCTTTGGATTTCTCGGGCGCTCCCCGCCTCGCGCAATTACGATCCAGGGTAGTCGGCTGCAAGTCCGGAGGGGAAGTGACTTGTCGATCGTCGGCGGGAATATTACGGTCGAGCAGGGAACCGTGAGGGCGCCGGGCGGGCAGCTCTACCTGGCGAGCATGGCCGCTGCTGGGGAAGTTTCTCTGACGTCGGTCGGGCAGGGCCAGGCAGGTTCGCTGGCCGCGAGTGCACAGCTCGGTACGATTCGGCTTAACGATGCGGTGCTCAGTACGAATGGGAATGACGGAGGGCGGGTAGTCATCCGCAGTGGGGAGTTGCTTGTGGAGCAAGCAACCCTCTCCGCAGATAATGATGGTAGTATGGATAGTCCCGGCGTTGGGGTGGATATAGACGTCACGGGTCGCATTGTCTTTACCAATAGCAACCTCACAAGTAGAAGTTTTCGCTCGGGTGACGGAGGCGATGTGCTGGTGCGCGCCAGTCGTGTGGACCTCACGGACGACTCGTTTATTACTACGGCGTCGCGAAGCATTGGATCGGGTGGTGATATTACCGTAACCGCAGGCGATGTCGCCATTGATCGTGGGGCTTCAATTCTCAGCACGACGTTATCCGACAGTACGGGAAATGGAGGCGATATACGGGTACGAGCAGCGAATGTGATCATCACCGAGGAGGGGGGTGGAGAAGCGTCTACGGGCATCTTCAGTTTTGCAGGGTCGAATAGTGAACCTGGAGTAGTGCGGATTGAGGCCGGTCGTTTGGAAATGCGTGGTGGAATCCTCGGGACCTCTCCCATCACAGCGAGACAAGTAGGCGCGCCACGCGTCGGCAACGTGGTCGTGCGGGTCGGCCAGTTACGGCTCACAGATGCAGCCCGGATCGACAGCAGCACCTTTAGTGAATTTTCCGGGGGTAGCGTGCAGATATCGGCAGTGGAGGCGGAGCTGAGGGGTGGGGCCGTGATCACAGCAGGGACCATGGGGGAGGGCAGAGCCGGGGACATCCAGCTCACCGTCGAGCGTTTGACCATGACTGGTGGTGCCAGCATTGATAGCAGTACCTCAGGCCGTGCGAAGGGAGGTATGATACGGATCACCGCCACAGACGTCCGGCTGACTGATGGGGCGATGATCGCAGCAGAGGCCAGCAACGCTGGTGATGCTGGCAACATCGTGATCGACGTCCACAGATTGCGACTCCGCAACGGTCGTATCACCGCCAAAGCTGAAGGCGGAGGTGGGGAAATTACGATTACCGCGCAGGAGTCTGTGATTTTGATGAATAGTGAGATTAACACGGAAGTACAGGACGGAGCGGGCGGGAACATTACCATTCACAATCCGAAGTTTGTGTTTTTGGAGAACAGTCAAATTCTAGCCACAGCAGGCGAAGGGGTGGGGGGGGATATCGATATTGAGACCCAGGTCTTACTTGGCGACGCAGCCAGTGACATCAACGTGATGGCGCGAGTGGGCACTGATGGCACCATAAGGATAGATGCCATCGTCGCCAATATCAGCAGCGACATCACGCCCTTACCCCAGGAACGTTTTGCGTCCGCGCAGCCGCTCGCAGACCGCCGATGGCAGAACGCCTTCGGGGAGGACACGTGAGCAGTTTTGTCGTGTCAGGACGTGATGGGGTTCCGGCCGACCCGGAAGGCGGCTTGCCGAGTTTGATGGTCGATACACGTCCGGCGATGGGGGACAAGAGAGGACATCTGCGCTCGCGCGATGGGAAGTCCGTGGCCGCGTATCATCCCCAGCAGCGTCTTGACCGAGCCGGAAAGCCATGGCGACAAGCAGCACTGATGCACGACTGTCCGAAAGAACGCGCCAAGACTGCTGATTCTCAGAGGGTTCGATAAACGGTGTGGGTATGTGTCCGGAGAGATGAGGAAGAGGTCATGCCACACAAGGCGTAAAGACACAGGGAAGAGCAG
>CBCXVS010000348.1:0-7063 GCA_965178525.1 uncultured bacterium
AGGTCGATTCGTTTCAGGCTTTTGAGTTTTTATTTCAACAAGTTGTCGCCGAATCACGGGAGGAACTTCGGTCTAGGAGTGCCATGTATTGCGATCAGTGCACCGTCAGAATTGGTAACGCCTAGTGACGTCCGAGACGTTCTTAGAAAGTACGGGGCGTATGATTTCTTCAGCAAAGCTACTGTTGACAGCGAAGAATTCGTTATGGGGATTCGAGAGGTTTTGCAAAAAGAACGCGGTAGAGTAGGAGGCTGACGTAGCAGAGCGAGCCCCATGATAACATAGTGACCGGTGGAATTGCCAACCTATGAGTGAGGAGTGTCATAGTACAAGCAGATTCCAATGCCGGAGGCAGCAGAGAAAAGAGCTCTATGGCCCTGAAAATTCTTTTGGTCGGGTATGATGACAACTGGCAGAAGATTTTGCCCCGTCACATTGCCCGTGCACTGCGTGCTATAGGCTCTGCAAGTGACATTCAACCAATCGCAACCTTCAATGAAGCTTTAGGATTACTTCAAAACGAAAATCCTTGGCATTTGCTAGTTACCGAAATCTTCCTGGAAGGTTTGGATGGGACAGAGCAGCATCTAGGGGGAGAACTCGTTAACCTTGCTCATGATTTGCAAGTTCCGTCTATTGTAGTTAGTAAATCGGCAGATCCAACTGATGCTCGAAATGCGCTGCGAAGAGATGGAGCATTCGATTACTTCAGCATCTTTCCTCGTTTTGATAGCCAAGAGTTCGTCTTCCGAGTCCAAGAGGCTTTGCAAATGGGATTACGTTATGACGCCTTCATCAGCTATAGCCATCACGATAGTGCATGGGTTCACGATAGACTATTACCGCGACTACAACGTGAGAGATTGCGTGTTTGTCTGGATTCTCAGAACTTCGAAACCGGCACATTTGTTCTAGACAATATTGCAAATGCCGTTGAGCGCAGCCGTAAAATCCTACTGATTCTTACCCCAAATTGGATCAACAGCGAATAGACAGCTTTCGAGGCCATTATAGCCCAGACCCAAGATCCGACTGGTCGCGGACGGCGTATTCTACCCCTCATGGTCGAGCGCTGTCCGCTACCTCCTCTCCTAGAAGATCTTCACCTACTTGGATCTGACCAACCCAACTGAGTTTGATTTCCAGATGCAGCGGTTGATTGCGGCTATTCGCTCCACACCGTTGCCGCCGGCACCAAGTACATCCATTTCGGCGCCAGAACCTACGCTCTCATCTCTTCGACCTACTACGGATAGGAATTACGATCGTGGCCTTGCAGCTCTAAAAGCCCATCTGTCCCAGGCTGACATCGAAGCACATATAAGTGTTGATGTGCTGGAGTCACGCTTGGTGGACAACTTGCGAGATGAACAGCGTTACGGGACCCTTGAAGCTATCCGCAGTGATCGCACTCGCATTATAGAACAGCTGTCTAGGCTAGCTCTGGAACACCTGGCGACAAGCTTCATGGATCTATGCAGCACGTCATAGTATGCCCCCGAAACTTGGAGGAGTCGGCCTATCCTCCCCTTTGTTCGGATAGACTCACCGCATGCATTCCGGATGGCGCTTTCCAGGATAGCTCGCCGCGTCAGCGAATCGATCTGCTCATTCTGAGCGTGTAGGGTTGTGCCACACACGAACTCTGGTGTACCCTCAGCACACCAGCCCATACGACTCGGCAAAACGTGGCGCGAGGCCGTCACGCTACAGGCATCACCTGCTCTAGGGGGAAAACAACATGCTACTCGAAGACAAAGTCGCCGTGGTTACCGGCGGCGGCAATGGCATTGGCCGGGAGATCTGCAAACTCATGGGCGCTGAGGGCGCCAAGGTAGTCGTCAATGACCTGGGCGTGGCCGTCGATGGCACAGGCGGAACGCAGTCGGCGGCCGATACCACGGTGGCGGCGATCAAAGAAGCTGGCGGCGAGGCGACGGCCAACTACGATACCGTGGCCACCCCGGAAGGCGGCCAAAATATTATTCAAACCGCCGTGGATACGTACGGCAAAATCGACATCCTGGTACATGTGGCCGGTATTTTGCGCGATCGCATGGTGTTCAACATGAGCATCGACGAATGGGATGCCGTCATCAATGTGCACTTGCGCGGGGCGTTCTGTGTGAACAAGCCGGCGTGCGTGCTCATGCGGGCACAGAAAAGCGGCGTCATTCTCAACTTTTCCTCCGGCTCGGCGGCCGGCAACTCCGGACAGGCCAATTACTCTGCCGCCAAGGCCGGGATTCTCGGCCTGACGCGCACCGTGGCGCGGGACATGGCGAAGTACGGCGTGCGGGCCAATGCGATCTGGCCGGGCGCCGACACCCGGATGACGGCGACCGTGCCGGAAGCGGCACGGCAACTGCGTGCTGAGCGTGGCATTGGCGGCGCCGTGGCGCGGCCCGTGATGGAGCGCAAACCGGAACATGTCGCCGCCGCCGTCACCTTTCTCGCCTCCGATATGGCCCAGGATATCACCGGCTGGACCGTGGCGATTTCCGGTGATCAGCTGTCGTTGATCGACGACCCCCGGCCGGTCAAAACCCTGTTCTGCCCAGGCGGCTGGACGCTCGATCAGGTGGTGGAGAACTGGCCCTCGGCCTTTGGCCTCGACCTGCGCCATTTGCAGCGCATGTCCTAAACATCCGGACACCATCAACACGAACCCCTAACCCACCTTGTCCTTGGCCGCTTTTTTGAGTTTGTCATTGGCCCAGATCGCGACCTCGACCCGGCGGTTTTGGGCGCGGCCGGCTCGGGTGTCATTGCTGGCGACCGGGTGATCCTCACCATAGCCATAGGTGGTAAAACGCCCCGCATTGACTTCTTGGATTTGCAGGTAGTCCGCCACGGATTCTGCCTGCCGGCGGGAGAGGTCGAGATTGTGTTCGGACGTCCCGCTGGAATCGGTATGTCCGGTCAGGAGAATGTTGGTGTCATCGTACTTGTTGAGAATGGTCGCCAGTTGGGTCAATTCGGATCTGGAAGTGGACGTCAAGTTGGCCTTATCCACGTTAAACAGAATGCCGGAATCAAAGGTAATTTTGATCCCTTCGCCAATCCGTTCAACTCTCGCGCCTTCAATGTCTCGTTCGATTTCTGCCGCCTGTTTGTCCATGTAGTTGCCAATGAAGGCGCCCGCCGCGCCACCCACGGCAGCCCCAATCAGCACCCCGGCTATCGTGGAACCCGCGGCATAACCAATGACGCCTCCTACCGCGCCGCCAGCGCCGGCGCCGATCACTGCGCCTTTTGCCATGCGGCTCCATTCCGCACAACCTGCGGTAACCGTCACAAAGACGGCGATCAATAGAATGGCGAAACGTTTTTTCAGCATCTTACTCCCTCCTTCTGATTGCCGCTAGTGTGATACCGCATGAGGCCGAAACATGTTATATTGACGCGTTAAAGTCCAGAGCGAAAAGACGGCGCCACACGGCTCAAGTTGACAAGCAGTGTCTTTGGGATAGAATACCTCTCGATCGAAAAGCGGCGACAGAAAGCAGCAGGCGGTAGATAGAAGAAGGACATGATGTGAGCCGAGCAGCGGGGCTGTTGGCCGGCGTCAAGGTGCTGGAGCTCGCAGCGCGCATATCCGGCCCATATTGCGGCAAAATCCTGGCCCAGTTGGGGGCCGAGGTCATGAAAATCGAACCGTCGCAAGGCGACGAGGCCCGGCAGATGGAGCCGTTTCCCCAGCATCGGCCCCATCCCGAAAAGAGCGGACTCTTTCTCTGGCTCAACGCCAACAAGTATGGGGTGACGCTGGACCTGACGGCTTCCGCTGACCGCAGCCGCTTTCGGCAGCTAGCGCAACGGGCTGACATCGTGATCGAAAGCCATATGGAACATCAGCCGGAGGCGTGGCGCATGGATGGCGAGACACTGCAAGCCAGCCACCCGGGTCTTGTGCTCACGTCCATTACGCCATTCGGGAACTGGGGACCATACGCCGGATTCAAAGCCACGGATCTCGTGCTCTTCCATATGAGCGGCAACGCGCATGGGTTGCTGGGGCCGGTCGAGGACCCGGACCATGATCCGCCGATACAGGCTGGCGGGCATCAGGCCGAGCTGGTCGTCGGCATGGCCGCGGCCACGGCGACCCTGGCGGCCTTGTACCGCCAGCGCCTGACCGGCTTGGGGGGCCAGGTCCATGTCTCGGCCTATGAGGCGATGGTGAACCAACTGATCAGCGGCCTGGCCAACTGCGCCTATGGCCAACCGGCGCCGCCGCGAGACCTGAAGCAGGTGAAGGAAGCGGCCATCGGGGGAATGGTCAGCGCCATCGGCGGCGTCCTGCCGTGCACCGACGGCTATGTGGCGATATCCCCGAGAGAAGAGGCGCAGTGGACACGCTGGCTCGAGGTCATGGGCCATCCGGCCTGGGGCCGCGACGCACGCTACGCCACCCGAGAGGCAAGACAGCAAAACACCCCGGAGCTGTGGGCTTTGCTCAGTCAGTGGAGCCGCCAGCATTCCAAACACGACATCGCCCGCTGGGGACAGGAAAAGCGGATTCCGTGTTTTCCCGTCAACACCGTGGAAGACTTGCTGCGCGATGAACACCTGGCCGACCGCCAGTTCTTTGTCGATATCGATCACCCGGTCGCTGGCCTGCTGATCTATCCCGGCGTGCCCTATAAACTTTCGCATACGCCGCTTCCACTCCAGGCGCGGCCGGCACCGCGGTTGGGGCAGCATCATGATAAGGTTTGGGAAGACGCGCCGAACGTGACACCCGGCGTGTCCCATGCCGGCACCGGGCCCCTCGCCGGCGTACGGGTTCTCGACCTCAGTTGGATCATTGCCGGACCGACCGCGACACGCTTTCTGGCGATGATGGGCGCGGAGGTGATCAAGGTGGGGAGCGCGCGCCGGACCGACCCGTCGAGCCGCGGCGCGCCGTTTCAGGCCTACAACCAGTCCAAACGGTATGCCGCGCTCAATATGGCCAAACCGCAGGGATTGGCGCTGGCGAAACGGCTGCTCGCGCTCTCGGACGTCGTGGTGGAGAATTTCGCTGCGGGCGTTATTGAACGGCTCGGCTTGAGCTATGATGTGGTGGTGGCGGTGAAACCCGATATCATCATGGTCTCCTCGTCCGGCACCGGGCATTCCGGCCCGCACCAGGATTATGTGGCGTACGGCAGCCTGCTGCAACACTACACGGGCTGGAATTCGATCTCGGGCTACCCGGATCGGGAGCCGATCAAGGGCGGGTTATGGGCCGATCCCTGGGTGGGGATGGAATTGGCGATGATCACGGTGGCGGCGCTGCATCACCGTGCCGGCACCGGCGAGGGGCAATATATCGACCTGTCGATGGCCGAGGCCTTGAGCGCGAGTATTCCGGAGGCGATCCTGGATTATCAGATGAATGGGACCGTGTGGCCACCGCAAGGCAACCGCGATGACCGAGACGCGCCGCACGGCGTTTATCACTGTGCCGGGGACGATCGCTGGATCGCGATTGCCGTGACCGATGACGCGGAGTGGCAGGCGCTATGTGGCGTGCTGGAGCGGCCGGACTTGGCGGCAGACCCCCGATTGGCGCATGCGGCGGGCCGCCTCCAGCATCAAGACGAAGTGGACGCGGCCATCACCGCGTGGAGCAGGCATCGACAAGATGATGAGGCCATGCAGCGTCTGCAGGCGGCGGGCGTGCCGGCCGGGCCCTCGCGCGATATCGCTCGGGTCTATCAGGATCCGCACCTCCGCCGCGGCGGCTACCTCACGCCGCTGCAGACCAGCGACGGGGAGACACGCGCACTGCCGGGTCTGCCCTGGCGCTTCGCCGGCCTGGAGGCGCCGCCGATCACCGCCGCGCCGGTCCTGGGACAGCATAACGTTTACCTCTATCAAGAGTTGCTCGGTTTGTCCGAGACGGAAGTGGCCCGCCTGATTGACGAACAGATTATTTATTGAGCGCAGTGGAGTTGGACCATCATGGCAAAAATTTTGTACGATAAGCGCAAGCACATCGCTTATATCACCATTAATAATCCTGAAAAGGCCAATATTCTGGATCGTGAGACGTCGGACGAGATCAGTGCGGTCTGGAAGGAGGTCTGGGAGGACCCCGATGTCCGCGCGGCGATTCTCACGGGAACCGGGGAGCGTCACTTCTGCGCCGGCCACAATCTGGCGCCCCGGCCGGACATCACGCCGGAAGAGCGTGAGCGCGTCCGAACGGAGAGTGTTTTCTGGCCTCTAGCCGGGACCGTCAATGGGGCGCGGATCGGCGCGGATGGGCATCTCGGTGATCATTATCCGCAAATTTGGAAGCCGGTAATCGGCGCCATCAACGGCTGGGCTGCGGGCGCGGGATTCTACCTCATGCTCACGTCTACCGACATCCGGCTGGCCTGCAGCGAGCACGCCCGCTTTAAATTTGCCCTGCTGAGCCAGGGCTGGGTGGGCGGCGGCCCTGGCGCCACCTATCTTGACGCGGCAGGTCGCCGACGCCGACGCCATGCGGATTTTGCTCACGGATGAGCCCTTTGACGCGCAAGAAGCCTTGCGTATCAATCTCATCAATGAAGTCGTGGCGCACGACCACCTGCTGAGCCGGGCGGAGGAGATGGCCACGCAAATTGCCGCCATGCCGCCTGTAGCGGTGCGCATGATGAAGGAGTTTATCATCCGATTCCGCGACATTCCCGTGACCGAAGCCTGGCATGTGCAGACCCTCATGAATGCGCTGCTGACCCAGCTCAGTACCGACGGCGATGAGGGCCGCAAAGCGTTTTTGGAAAAACGTCCGCCCGAGTTTACAGGCGGTATCCGGCAGAAGGGCGAGGCGTATCCCCCGCTCAGCGACGCGGAGTGGGCGCGCATGGACGAGGTGCGCCGGGCGCTTCTGGGATAAATGATGGCGAAGAGGAAATCCAAAGTGCCCTATGACTCTGTGGCAGGAGGATGCAGCTGTTGCGGCGAGCAGGTATACTCCCTCCCATCAAGACATATCAACCGGGATGGCAAGGGTTCTCGCAACGTATGGCAAGAGGGGGGCAAGCAATCCGGAGCGTTTCGTTCAGAAGCTGATCCTTTCCGTGCA
>CBCXVS010000349.1:0-7063 GCA_965178525.1 uncultured bacterium
GCGCCTAACCTTCTCCGTCTGGGACGTCAGACGCCGATCAAGGGAATCCCCTCACTTTAGTGGGGGGAGGACGTCAATGATTGGCTCCTAAAATCTGTTCTCCAATGAGCCCCCCACTGAGTCCCACCACGAGTGCCGCACCCAAAATGTCGATGATCGTCTGCCAGAGCGCGTATTTCTTGTTGATCTTACGTGATGGGCCAATGCTGGTAAACCGAAACGTATCCAGGAGTCCACCAACCAATCCCACCATTGGCACCAGAGCCCACATCATCGCCTGCACGCCCCATACCAGCTCCAGAATGAGCCCTCCGCTGAGCCCAAAAATCAGCCCCGCCATCAGGCTTGAACAAAACGCATAGAGCCACTGTTGCTGTTGCGTGGGTAGCCAATTTGGCTGTAATTGCTCAATTAAAAAGATGCTCTGAGAGTGTTGACGCATCTTGCGAGCCAACCAGGAGAGCCATCTCTGGGTGAGCGCTTTGGCGTAAGGCGAATTCGCTTTCCCTTTCCGTGCGAACATACGGTGAATATAGGTATCGAATAGGTGCTGACGGCGCTTCTCAAGCGTATTAATAGTTGCATCAGCTAAATGCTCGGCGGGCAGATCTTGGTAAGCCAAGCTCATGATACTCAACATTAAGGGGGATCGAGCCAGCGTTCGTAAAGGGCGATCAGTCTGTAAGGCCATGCGTAACGAAGTCAATGGAGAGCCCGCGGCTGACAAATAGTCATCCACTTGCTTAAGCGTGAGAGGTTGTAAGCAGATCGCGCCCTCGAAGTTGAGTCGCACTGGCAGGGCGGTATATGCTTTAAGGCGGCTACAAACCGCGAGGCCCGCCACACCGAACTCTTCGACAAAGTCGTTAATCGCCTGGACGCAGGCTGTTCGGTGATCTGGCGTGACCTCATCCAAGCCGTCGAGGAGAAGCACGAGACGGCTCTTGTCGAGCCAATCTCGCCCAAACCTCTTGGGAATGTGATATTTGGCCGTGAGTTCGGAGACAAGCCAGTTGACAAGGTCTTGACCTTTCGTCCAGGTCGAGAGGTTAAAAACAACAGGAATCGGTTGACAAGGATCATTCTCGGCATAGGTAATGAGATCACGGGCAAGTTCAAGCAGCGTGACGGTCTTGCCCGAGCCAGGTTTCCCGAGAATCAGCAGGGTCGGCCCATCCTTGTTAAAAATGTCAACCATTTTCTGCTCGGGAGAGAGAAGCTGGGGAGTTTCATCCGGGACTTCCGGAACCATTTTCCACGGACGCTCAATGGTGTCTCTCCGTATCTTTTTGCCAAGTTCAAGTAAAGCAGCACCATGCAAAGATTGTTCGAGCACATTCTCAATCCAGAATCGCTTGACCCGATCTAAAAGGGTGCGTAAGTTGCTGTAGTCTTCAGCTTCAGCAGGCAGATGCTGATACTCGATGTAGATGTCCCCTGTGGCGGTGGAGAGACTGTGATGCCCCTGAATATTCTGTCTGATGGTAGGCTCAGACATGGTAGCTTCCTCATACTCTGGGAGCAACGGCTCTACTGCTTGGTGTTGCCAAAGTTGACATTCACAGTGCCAGTGCCAGATAGGATATTTTGGTTGCCGGTCACCGTTTGTTGGACTATCTGATGTCTGTTGGACTGCAACTTGAGTTGCTCGACTAAAGCTGCAGTAGCTTGCATAACGTCCTCATCCTGCTCGGCGTTGGCTTCAACAAGTTCCTCTTTGAGCGTTTCTCGCCGTCCGGCAGAGTCTGGCTTCTTTTCCAGCTTCTCGACTGCCTCAACAAGGTCACCATTCGCCCCAAATTTTTTGGCGATAACCGCCTTGAGTGCCTCGTAACTGTCTTTAATCACTCGCTCACTCAGTTGACCAAGGGCCCCTAAAATCGCATTGCAGATTAGATACATATTGGTTTTCTCCTTTGTCAAGCTAACTTGTATTACAATGTGGCTCGCCTGTATATTTATTGGTATTTGGCGGCGCTCGTGCCGCTGCCGTGGATCCACCTGCTCAAGTCTGGAAGCATTTGGGGGCATCCACTTAAGGCGGAACACGATGTGCCACGATATTTTCCGGCTCCTGAGAGCTGGGTTCCCCCGTAATGGGCCTTAAGGACATATTGAGTGGAGATAATCGTATTCTGACTGTCCCGATTTAAACGGATACCCCTGTTTGGCGCCGCACAGCCGCCTACGCTGGCTCGATTACACCAATGTAGCGTCAGGTCAGTAGGGCGCAGACACGCCGCAAACCAAATCTCCCCGGCTGGATCCGATCAACGCGTTGGCCCCTTGGTAACCCTAAAAGACTGGATAATGGCCTATATCCGGCAAAAATCCAGCGATCTGATTTTAGCCTTGATCACTGCATTAGTCACTTTCAACCACTCAGGATGACAGGCGAAACGCCTGACTATCCGACTTGTTTGCTATGGATGAATTTTTGCCTGGATTTATTGCGGAGAGGGTAGCCGATACCATGCTTGGCTCGTGTTATCTGACAAATCGTGGAAGAGGAATAGGCGGCAAATCTCCGTCTTGCCTCTTACGAACCCTATCTTCCATAGCAACACGTCGTTTTGCCCCCTATCGACTCATCGAGGATTTTAGGCGGATTGAGGTGTTAGATGCTGGGGTTTGATTGTTGCCATAGAGATAATGTGCTGAGTATGAGCCGGGGTGTAGCTACTCAATGTCAGAAACTCCGTCAAAGGCGTTGCCTGCAATATCGTCCATACTTTGTCTTGTGCCTCCTCTGGCCATGCGTCCGCTAGCAATTGGAAATTCGACAGAAGGCGAACTGACCGAACCGGAACGAGCCGAATACGACGGCTACGTTCGCGCCAATACGTTCATTGCCATCCCGTAACGACAGGCCAGCAAATTCTCGGGACCATGTCGTAGGCGATGAACGAGTCTACAAAGGTTCTTGTCCGATTTGACGCCGCCCAGATCACTCCGGAAAAATCCGGCGATACACCCCCGGCGACCCTAGCGCAAAAGCCATCTGCGGGCTGATGGTCGCGTTCCATACCGGCGTCTGCGCCTTCCGCACCGCTTCCCATTCGGGGCTGTCTGCCACCTCGGGCGACTGACATTCGTGCACGGTAGTGTATTTCGGCTCCCCCGTCACGACTTCAAAGCGACGCGCCCAGATGTAGCCAGGTATGCGGCGGTATAGCGGCAGCCGCTCGGAGTTGTACGCCTGGTTGAAGTTGTCATCGAGTTCCGCCGGCACCGACATGCGGCCTACCAGCAGGGCTGGGGCCATGTCGGCCTGGGCGATATCTTCGGATACCTCATCAGGGTAGATGAGGCGGTAGAGATTGCGGACAAAATTCTGCCCCACGACGGTTGGCGACATGCGCTGCGACCAGGCGGTGGGGTGATTCAGGTAATGTTGCCAGGTGTCGGAAAAATACGCTTCGGGCTCCGACAGTTCATAACAGGCGAGGTATTTCGGGCCGCCGCGCACGGCCATGTACCGCGCGGCGTTCAGCACGCCGGGAATCGATAAGCGCTCCGCAATATGCTCCTCGTCGTACCAGCGGTTGAATTCGTCCTCCACCTCTGCCGGCACATCCGTGTACACCATGAGCAGGCCCCGGCCCTTTTTTGCCGCCATTGTCTCCTCCTTTTGCCAACGTCCTCATACGGCAAATATATCAATCATGGCGCACCGAGTATAGCACGACTATTCGACTACCCCACCCGATATATTCTATGATATGGTGCGGGGGAGTAAACCGTCGTCATGCACATGGTCTGCAGTGCATGGTGATCCGGACAGCATACATACGGGGAGGAGTGGTATGAAAGGGCGCGTGGTCGTATGCAAGGAGTACATGAAACCCTTTGAGATCGAGGAGTACGATGTCCCCGAGTTGGAGCCGGGGGCGGTCTTGCTGCGCATGACCCAGGCCGGTATTTGCGGCTCCGATCTGCACACCTGGCGCGGCGATCAGGTCAATGTCCCCTTGCCTCCGACGGGCCGCGCCATGGGGCACGAGGGCACGGGCCGCATCGAGCGCCTCGGCCAAGGCATCGCGGCGGATACGTTGGGGACGCCGGTGCGGGAGGGCGACCGGGTGGTCTACTCGGCGATTTTCCCGTGCTACCACTGTCATCTCTGTCTGCGCGGCGATACCAATTGGTGCGCCAAACGCGCCTATCCCGCCGCTGGGGTCTGGCCATACTTTACCAGCACCTACGCCGATTATCTGTACTTGCCGCCGCGCCATCCCTTCTTCCGCGTGCCGGATGAACTCGATGACGATCTTCTGGGGCCGCTCAATTGCGCCATGGGGACGGTGACCACCGGCTTGATGCGGGCCGATGCCGGAGAAGGAGACCTAGTGGTCATCATGGGGGCCGGCGGCCTGGGGCTGCACGCCACAGCCATGGCGAAGGACATGGGCGCGCATCAGGTGATCGTGCTGGATCGCTTGGATAATCGCCTGCGTCTGGCCGAGGAGTTCGGGGCGGATGCGACGATCAATGTGGACGAATACGACACGGCGGAGGCACGGGTGCAGCGGGTCAGAGAACTCACCAACGACCGCGGCGCCGATATCGTCATGGAGCTGGTGGGCCGGGCTGAGTTGATGGCTGAGGGCATCGATATGCTCAGCAATGGCGGCACGTTTGTGGAAATCGGCGATATCGTCGCCGGGCGCGAAGTGTCCATCGATCCGACGAAGCTGCTGGGCGGCAAGAACATTCTCGGTTCCCGCATGTATCGGGCGTCACTGTTGCCCAAGCTGCTAGATTATCTGGTGCGGAATCGCTATAAACTCCCCTTCCACACCATCATTTCCCACAAATTTCCCTTGGAGGAGGTGAACGCGGCATTCGAAAAGGCCGAATGGAACCAACGGCAAACGGAGATCACTCGCGCTATGCTCGTGCCTTAGAACGGGGTCTTGGCTCGATACGTGGCGTTGTCCGGCGCATCGAGGCTGTGGCATGACAGACACGATGCGCCAAGTTGCATGGCATTCGCCGTTTCATTTATGATCGGAGCGAGACACGTGATGGGAGCCCGAAGAGGCAAGCGTTGAAGCATAACATACGCAAGCAGGGGTTCGATGGGATTTGACGTCAAAGGAGCTTTTGATGAGTACACACACGTTATTGTCACCTGTAGAGCTACTGACGGCAGCATACGAACGGGAGCACTTCGAGGATATCGGGTACATGACCTGTATGACCCTTGTGCTGCTGGGGAATTATGCGCAAACGGGCCATTTTGGCGGGCCGCTGGCCTACACGCCTTATAATGTCGCGATGCATTTGGCCGGTCCCAAGTTCGGTGGCTTACGCTACGATTACCGCCGGCCGAAACACCCATTCTGCGACAAATTCATGCTCGCCGGGGGGCATAACATTCCAACGGCGTATGCGCTGTGGATGATCATGGGCGAAGCCATGGCCCGCAAGCACGCGGCAACAGGCGACGCCTGCTACGAGGTGGCGCCAGAGCATGCCGTCTTGCCCATCGATGCGCTGGGATTCCGCCGCGGGGCCGGGGCGCTGAAAACCCTGCTGCAGGACCACGGTTTGCAGGACCATCCGCTCTTCGCGCAGGCCAACGTGCGTGGCATCCGCTCCCTGGCGGGCCATGCCGAAACGACCGACGTCACGAACGATGTCAATGGCGGGCCGTCGGGTATCGGCATTGCCACGGCTGCCGGCAAAGCCGCGTTCTGGGATTTTATGGGCGCGCCGCCGTCCCTCAAGGTGCTGGCGCTGGAAGGCGAATTCGCCATGACCGAGGGGCACGCGCAGGAACTCAAGACGCAGGCGCTCGCCATGCAGGTGGGCAAGCGCCTGCGCATCCTGCTGTCCTACAATAACGCCGGCATCGACGACACGTTGGTAGGCGGGGTGATTGACGCCAAATATGACCGCTACCAGATCGAGGAGCAGTGGACGTCATACGGGTGGAACGTGTTTGCGCTGGACGACGGCAATGACTACGATCAGATTCTCGCCGTCCTCAAAACCATGGAGGATTGGGACCCCGCCGACCGCCGCCCGATGATCGTCATCGGCAAAACGGTGAAGGGATATTGGCCCGGCGCGGTGGATGGCAAGATACCGGGATATGGGGATCAATTGGTCAGCTACCCCAGCCACCCGTACGCGATGAGCATGAATTCGGATTATTTTGTCGCCCTGGCCGAGACCTTTGAGAAGCGGTTTGACGTAGCATTCGACGGCATTCGCCAGGGGCCGGTAAGCGACCCGCGTGAACGGCTGATTCAGTTCAAGACCAATATTGACATCGTCATGTCGCTGCTCGACCGCAATGACTTGGGCGACTGGCTAGCGGATCGCCTCGTGGCGATTGGCGATAGCGTGCAGAACGACTTGCCGCTGCGGGTGAAGACGACACGGGATCCCTTTCTGGATGACCGCCTCCGCGTCCGCAACCTGCCGGTTGAGCCGCAGAATGTCACGGTGAAAAACCCTGTATCCGGCGCCGAAAAAGACGTCAATATCGCTCTCTTCCGCCAGCCCGGTGAGGTTGCCGGTACGCGCCGGGGCATTTCGGAAATTATTAAATGGATGAATTACGTCACGGACAACCGGTTTATCACCCTGGCTGCCGACCTCTCCGATTCCATTAACGTGGAGCGCGGCACCCTGTGGGGCCATTACAGTCCGGACGGCAATCCGGTCGGCACGCGGATCAAAGCCCCGATTCAAGAAGCCGGCAATGCCTCCACCGCCGTTGGCCTAGTGGGGCAGAGCGCCTCACTCGATCCGGACCAGTTTGCCGGGGTCTGGGCCTTGAGCGGCACCTATGGCGCCTTTACCCCGCTGATGTACCTGCCCGCCCGCGTGTGGAGCCAGCAGAGCCAGGACAGCCGCTTCCGCATGGGTGTGCTGCATATTCTTGCCGGCCATTCGGGGCCGGAGACCGCCGCGGATGCCCGGACGCACTTCGGCATTTTTGCCCCGCAGGTCTGGAACTCGTAAGGAGTCTAGCGCTGCCTGGAGCAGACGCGGTCGGCCCTCCGTTTCCTGGGCCATCATGACGGGAGCTCCTCCACCCTTCCACCCT
>CBCXVS010000350.1:0-6946 GCA_965178525.1 uncultured bacterium
TCGGTGGGCATCTGGGCTGGGCTAGGGAACCTGATCTTATGCTATTGAGGAACAACTCTACTATGTACAGCAAGCATACAACCTTTTAATTGTCGAAGCCAAGAATACGGATTTACAGCAGGGCTTCCTGCAATTATCAGTGGAACTTGTCGCCTTCGATCAGTGGCTGTATCATGATACCAACCTATTGTATGGGGTGGTATCTATGGGGAATGTGTGGCAATTCGGCATTCTCGATCGCGCAGCGAAGCAGGCGGTACAGGATTTAACCTGTTCCGTGTTCCGGCTGATCTTGACGATCTCATGGCGGTTCTGGTCGCTGTGCTTGCCGGTGAGGGCGTAACAGACAATTGACAGCTTCTCCTGACTCTAACAGCAAGCCGTAGTCACAATGTCCGGCCAAAATACCATAGCGTCGGCTACGGAATAATGTCAAAGGGGTACTGGCCATTGATCCGGTAAGCGTAAAAATGACTATCGATGGTAAAGATGCGGCGGAGATGTAGCCGCTCGGCAGCTACCACGAGGGAAGCATCAGCGAGATCCATCGGGGCATCTTGATATTGCCGCATCAACACGCATATCCGTGACCATTCGTCGGCTTCCGGCGTGTGCAGCACGACCAGACCGTCGGCAAGGTAACCCCACAGCTCGTCTTGAGCCGGGGAACCACCTGCCCGCCACAGCAAGTACATCGCTTCCGTTAAGCATGGCCAGGTGGTCAGTAGCGGTTGCGCCGGCAGGGTCTGCAGCGCTGCCACACAGCGGGCATGGTGGGAGTCGTCTTGGTCTATCAGGGCAACCAGCGGACCCGTGTCGCACAGCGTCACAAGCTACCTGCTCTCCGCTTCGCCTCCAGGTAGTCCGTGAACTTCTCGCCGCCCTCCTCGGACAAGCATTCCTTGCCACCACTCCGGATGCGTCCCACTCGATCTGCAAACAGCTCTGCAAGAGTCCTTGGCCCCTCCTTCAGTCCTTCTGGTAGGGATTCTCGACCTTTGGTTGGGGGCAGGTGAGCCGCGATCCAGCCCAGTGGCGTCGTACCACTGGCTTCGGCGGCCTCCTTCAACACGGCATACAATTCATCCGGTATCTCCAGCAGGTAGCTCATGACAATCCTCCTGCCTCGTCTTAACAATCAGAAAAAGAGAAAAAGGGGACGCTACCCTAAACACGTGCCCGCGTGAGCACCGTATGCACATGATCCACCACGTCGTTCATGGCAATGCGTTCCTCGGTGCCTTGCCTCACATCGTGCAGAATCGCCTGGTCCGGGGGGAGGGTCTCCAGGCCGATCAGCAGGCCATAAGAGATACCGGTCTGGCGGGCGTATTCTAAAGAACCCTGCTGGTCGCGCGGAATAATGTCGCGGGCGACGCGGTGGCCGCGGTGGCGCAATTCGTGGCTAATGCGTAGGGCTTCGCGTTTGTCCTGGCGGAAATCCATCAGCAAACAATCCGCCGCGGGGCGCAGGGGCATCGGATTGGCATTTTCCAGGGCCTCCAGCAAGGCTTCGAGATCAATGGCAAAACCGGTCGAGGGATCGGGCGGCCCATAGCATCCCAGGAGATGATCGTAACGGCCGCCGCTGCAGACCTGGTAGCCGAGGTTCGGCGTAAACCCTTCGAACATGATGCCGGTGTAATAATGAAAGCCGCGCAGTTCGCTCAAATCGATGAGCACGCGGTGTTCCAGGCCGTACGTTTTCAGCATATCATAGACCCGGACGAGATTGGTCAACGCCGCGTGGGCCGCCGGGCTGTGGATCAGATTGGCGGCGTTGTCGAACACCTCGGCCTTGCCGCACAGCGTCGGCAATTGCCGCAGCACCTCACGATAGGGCTCGGTGATAGCGCATTGCGCCACCACGGTTTCCAACGTAGACGTATCCTTGATGTACAGAGCGGCTTGGATCTGCTCGCGCTCCTCAGGCGTCGTCCCGGCTTCGGCCAGCACCTGGCGGACAAATTCCGGCTGACTCACGGCCAAGCGAAAATCGGACAGCCCCACGGCTTGCATACATTCCATGGCAATCGCGATCATTTCGGCGTCCGCTTCCGGCGATTCGAGCCCGATAAGTTCCACTCCGGCCTGATAGAGTTCCTGCAGATTCCGCGTTTGCGACGCGTTATACCGAAAGACATTGGACACGTAACAAAAGCGCAGCGGACGCGGTTGGTCCTTGAGCCGCGTGGCCGCGAGCTTGGCGATCTGCGGCGTGATATCCGGGCGCAATGAAAGCATCCGCCCCGTGTGCCGCTCCTCCAGTTTGAATAAGCGTTCTTTGTAATCGTCCCCCAACCCGGCGGTGAGGGTATCCATGTACTCGAAGGTCGGAGTCACCACTTCCTGGAAGCCCCAGCGCAGAAAGACCTCGAGGAGCGCACCCTCCAGCCGCCGGCGCTTGGCCGCCATGAGGGGTGGGAGCATACGGGTGCCGCGGGGGATTTCTGACGGTAGCATCACAGTTGTACCGTTTTCGCGTAAATCAAGTTGGGTAAGGCACGGATCGCAGCCAGGATATCGGACGGGATCGCCGCATCGACATTGACCACACAAACGGCCGTAGCGTTCGGGGCCAAACGTCCCAGGTAGAAACCGGCGATGTTGATCCGCGCGTTGCCCAGGATGGTGCCGATGCGGCCGATGACGCCCGGCAAGTCCTGGTTTGACAGCACCAGCATATGCCCCTCCGGCACAGCCTCGATGCGAAAGTGATCCATCTGCACAATGCGTGCGTCATTCCTGCCGAACAACGTACCCGCCACACTGCCGCGTTGCCGCTCCGTGCCGATTTCGACCTCGATGAGGCTGGCATAGTCTTCCCACTCTTGCTGTTGGCGTTCCACCACGCGAATGCCGCGCTCCCGCGCCAGGAAAGGCGCATTCACCTGGTTCACCTGCGGGCCGAGAAAATGCCCCAGGATGCCGCAGAGCACGGCGGCGGTAATCGGTCTGACGCCGAAGGTGGCGACGTCGCCGCTATAACTGACCGTGACATCCGTCAAGCCCCCTTCGAGCAACTGTACCTGGAAGGCGCCGAGTTTCGTGGCCAGAGCCAGATAGGGCTGTAACGCACGGTAGCTTTCCGCGTCCAGATTCGGCATATTGACCGCGTTTTTAACTTGCCCGTGGACGAAAAAATCCAGCATTTGTTCGGCCACGCCAATGGCGACACGTTCTTGCGCTTCCTCCGTTTGCGCGCCGAGATGCGGCGTACAGATGACATTGTCCAGTTGCAAGAGAGGATGGTCAGCCGGTGGGGGTTCCTGTTCGAACACGTCCAAGGCGGCGCCCGCAACAATGCCATTGCTGAGCGCATCGTACAGGGCTTGCTCATCGATAATGCCACCCCGGGCGCAGTTGATCACCTGCACGCCCCGCCGCACCAGCTTAAACTCCTCGGCGCCCAGTAGAGCCCGCGTCTCCGAGGTCTTGGGGGTGTGCACGGTGAGATAGTCTGCCCGTTGTAACACCGCCGGGAGCTCCAAGAGCTCGACCCCTAATTTCTGTGCGGCTTCCGAGGCGATGTAGGGATCGTACGCCACAATCTGCATGCCCAGCCCCTGCGCCTTCCGCACCACCAGACTGCCAACACGGCCGAGGCCAATCACGCCCAGGACCTTATTGACGACCTCGGTCCCCAGAAATTTTTGCCGTTCCCACCGCCCCGCCCGCACTTCGGCCGAGGCCTGAGGAATATAGCGCGACAGCGCCAGGAGCATAGAAATCGTATGTTCGGCCGCGGTGTTTGTATTGCCTTCAGGCGTATTCATGACGACAATACCGCGACGCGTCGCGGTCTCGACGTCAATGTTATCCACCCCGATACCGGCGCGGCCAATAATGCGCAAGGCCTTCCCTGCGTCGATGAGATCAGCCGTCACCTGGGTTGAACTGCGTACGATCAACCCTTCGTAATGTGAAATCGCGTCATGTAACGCCTCCGGCGACAGCCCCGTTTGGACCATGACCGCAACTTCCTCATGTTCTTGTAAAAGGGCAATCCCGTTAGGAGCAATCGGATCCGACACCAGAATGTAAGGTCTATCTGTCATGGTAAATGTTGCGCTACCTTTTCTATCGCTACTATACGGGGGAGTGGACAACACCCGTCACCGGGCGCTAACGTAACAAACGCCCCAGGCCATGTCAAGTCACCACACGACATGGCCCGGCTCGGCAGCTATGCCATCCAGGCGGTGCGAATGCCGGCACCACTGGAACTGGGATGGCCGGAGACGCCCGGCTCGTATCCCATGAAATTCGTGACACTCGCTTGCAACATGGCGGCGTGCTGGATATAGAGCACCGGCAGCTCGTCATTGACGATGCTGTCAATCGCCGCATAGAGCTCCAGACGTTTCTTTTTGTCAACCGTCTGCCGCGCTTCGATGATGAGCTGATCGGCCTTCTCATTGTGGAAGCGCGATTGCCCCTGGGTCATGGCGCTCGTCGAAATCACCTGGCGGGAGAACCAGCCATCCGGATCGAAGCGGTAACTTCCCCCCATCGATTCGGCATCGAAATCCCCGGCGCGGCGCTTTTGCCGCAGCACCGCTGCATCCGAAATATCCAACTTCACTTTGAAGCCGACAGCCGACTACATGGCTTCGAGCAATTCGGCGGTTTGTTGCATGAGCGGATAGGCATTGTTCGACCGCAGCACAATCGGCGTCCCGATCGCCTTGGCCTTCTTCAGCAGAAACGTCGCCTTTTCCGGATCGTGTTCCGGCCACGCTGTGACGCCCTCGGCGTACCAGGGACTGGCTTTGGCATAGTATTGTCGGGCAATGCTGCCCCGGCCATAATAGACGGCTTTATGGATGGCGTCATGATCGGCGGCGTGGGCGGCGGCATGGCGCAGCATTTTCCCGTGATGTTTGTCGGCGAAAGGCCCTTTTTCCAGACTGAAGGTGACAAAGGCCGTGCCCCACGTCGGCGCGTCATAGGTCTTGAATTTCCCGGCATATCTCTTGGGAAATTCCGCGGCGTCGGCAAAACCCATGTTGTCGATCAGATCGGCCTCGCCACTGCGCAGCGCCGTCGAGCGTACCCGGTCTTGCTTCTTGGGCCGCCCGACAATGCGATCGAGATAGGGCAAATGGTTGCCCTCGGCATCGGTTTCGAAATAATTTTCAAAGCGGTCCATGATGGTGACGCTGTGCCGTTCCCACTTCACGAACTTGAACGGACCGCAGCCGATCGGATGTGTATCGACGTGCTCGACGCTGTCCGGTGCGATCAAATTGCACGGGTAGTACACCACATTAGCCGGAAATGCGGCGCTGGGGTGATGCAGGTGACAGCGCAGGGTGTACTTGTCCACCACGTCGACCGCTTTCAGATTGCCCAAAGCCGAGCGGGTAAAGGCGTGGGAGGTCTTCGGATTCTTGATGCGCTCATAGTTCCATTTCACCGCCGCGGCATCGACTTCGCGGCCATTGTGAAACAGGACGCCTTGGCGGAGCTTGAACGTGTAGGTCATGACGTCTTTGGAAATGGTCCACTCCGTGGCAATACCGGGCACCGGCTGCGATTTGAGATCGAGATCGAGCAAGCCCTGCGTCGTGGCCGCGAGCGGCTGCGACACGAGGTAGATGACATTGCGGTGCGGATCGAGGCCGAGCGAATCCGACTGTGGGGAGAAACGCAGGGTGCCGCCGCGTTTGGGATGGCGCTTGGCGGCTTCAGCAGATCCCACTAGGCCCGTGGCTGCGGCCCCGGCGAGTGCTCCTCCCGTGCCCGCGAGGAAGGCGCGGCGGGACAGTTCGGATGCTTGATTGGTCATGTCGCCGGACATACCTGTTTCTCCTCGGAAGGCTCTTGTGCGGGTGTCAAGACAAGTGCACAGCGCTGCGGAGCGAGCCAGTCTGGAGGATCATTGTGTGGCAAGCAGTGTAGAGGGATTTTCTGGGGAATCAACCCTAAAATACAGCTAAACCGGCTTCGCGATGCCGGAGATAATAGGCCATAGCGCCATGGGTGTCGCCCTGCAACTGATATTTTCCCAGTCCGCTAAGCGGCCTTCTGAGTGGAGGTCAGTTCCCGCCTGAGAAGCCAGCTCATACGCCAAGCCAGGCGGCTGCACCCGACACCTGCAGATTGCTGTCGCGGGCGCTATTTCCCGCCGGGGTAGAGGCGGGGTGTAGAGATTGCCCTACCACTTGACAATATCGTCTGAGGCTTTATTGTGTGACTCGTACGTTCTTGGTATCTGCGATCCCGACGGGCATCGCGTCGAATGCGGCACGCCTTCCGAATGTTCAACACGAACGGGACGAGGGCATAGGCCAGGAGGACGCATATGCAGAAATGGAGATTTGAGCTGGTTGCCGGTCCCTATGGCGGTACGACGGAAGGGCCGGCCTGGAATGGT
Source organism: uncultured bacterium (assembly GCA_965178525.1). Taxonomy (GTDB): domain Bacteria; phylum Tectomicrobia; class Entotheonellia; order Entotheonellales; family Entotheonellaceae; genus CBCXVS01. The sequence continues at coordinate 6,380 of CBCXVS010000350.1, forward strand.
TATGGCGTGTATTTCACCAACATCCCCAACAGCCGCATTATGTGCTATGACCCCAAGACAGGTGACTGCACCGAGTGGCGAACGGGGACCAATCGCACCAACGGTCTGGTCTTCGATGCTCAGGGTAGCCTGTATGGCTGCTGTTCGGGCGGACGGTCGATCGTCCGCTTTGAGCCTGACGGCGCCACGACCACGATTGTCGACCGACTGGAGGGCAAGCGCATCAATACGCCCAATGACCTGGCCGTGGATCGTCAGGGACGTATCTGGTTCACCAATCCCTGGAACGCCGGCAACGTGGACCCCCGCGAGACCATGGAGCTGGAGGACCAGTCCGTGTTGCGGGCCGACCCGCAGCCGGATGGGAGCTGGACGGTGCAGCGCGTCACGTTCGATACGACACAGCCCAACGGCATCCTGATATCGCCGGACCAGAAGACGTTGTACGTCGTCCAAAGCGATTACGGGGAAGATCGCCTGCGGGAGCTGCGGGCCTATCCCGTTCAGGACGACGGCTCACTGGGTCCGTACACCGTCCTGCACCAGTTTGGCATCGATCACCGTGGT
>CBCXVS010000351.1:0-6919 GCA_965178525.1 uncultured bacterium
CTTTGTCCCTTAACGGAAATAAAGATAAAGCCGCTATCAAGACATCATTGTCGATGAGCAGGTAACAACTGACATATGCGCCTTCACGGCCCAACATGGCGCTATCCGTCTGGGTAGTGCGCCCTATACCTTGCCGCGCATCAAAGTCGAAGGCGGCGAGGGGCTCTGGATGTTCAAGCTGCTCGTCCGCGGTGGCCTGGATGCGTGGGGCGCGATTGATCGCACCCTGTGGTGGATGCAACGGAATCACAACTAAGCGCCAACGCATGGCAACTGATGGGGCGGGCTGAGATGGATATCCGCAAAAACGTACACGCGCTCTCGTGGCTGGACTATACGCTCTTGGGGCTGGTGACGCTGCTCGCCGCCATCTTGCGCGGGTATAACGTCGGGGACTGGAGTTATTTCGTCGATGAAGTCCAAACCCTGGTGGATACGCCAGTTTTCATGGAAAGGCCGTGGCAAACGCTGTTTTACTCCGATTATCGCCAAGCTTTTTGGCTGCTCACGCAGCTGTCGTTCGACCTATTTGGCGTCAATGCCTTCTCTCTACGCTTCTTCCCATGCCTCTTTGGTATGGTAACCATCCCGCTTCTCTATTTTCCCTGCAAAGCGCTCTTCGATAAACGGGTGGCCTTACTCGCGTCCGGCATGATGGCGGTCTCTCATTGGCATATCTATATGTCGCAAATGGCGCGGTGGTATTCACTTTTATTAATCATCAGCTTCTTCTCGTTATTATCCCTCTATCTGTATATAGAACGCAATGCAATCAAGTATCTCCTTTTTTATATTTTCTTATTTTTGTGGCGCTTACACTTCACTTGACCGCATATTTTCTGCTTATGATTGGTTATGTATATCTTGTCCTTCTCTTGATCATGCCACCATTCCGTCCGACACACCTCTCATTTCAGAAACTCATATTTCTTTTAGGTATTCCCCTCATATTTGCACCCATCGTATGTTTTAAATTAATACGATTTTTAGAACATTGGGAGCGATCTAAATTGTTCAATGATGCTTTTGGAAGCGATATTTTCATAAAATTATTATATCAAGTCACCTCATCGGTTGCGGTTGTCGCGCTTGTGGGTTCAATCTTGCTGTTGAAAATGAGAGATCGCAGAGGGCTCTTTCTGGCTAGCTTCTGTCTCGTGCCATTCATGGCACTGAATATGGCCTCCTTATTGGAGATGAATGCAGGAACACAATACGTGTTATTTATCTTGCCTGCGGTGTTTTTAGCTACGAGTTATTTTTGTATATATATACTCGACTCCACCCACGTCAATCGTCATCTTATCGCCGCAGCGTTAATCGCTATCGTGATTCTCCCTTCGTTACAATCAGACTATCTATATTATACATCTTATTATGGTAATCGTGGCAGATTAAAGGAAGCGATTCATTTTCTAAAAAAGCATAGACTGGAAGATGATTATTTTCTACCCTATGCGATACATATTAAGAAAACAGAATTTGTATTTAAACATGTGGCGGCTATAGAGGGACTTGACATAGCAAACGAAAAACTTCTTTCTACCGTACCCGAACGTTTCGCTGCTGATCAAAGAATTTGGATTGTCACATTCAAGCGCATGCCTAAAAATGCCAAAGGATTCGACAAATGGCTCGCCGAGCATACGCATATCTTCGCTGAACTCAAGGCCAATTGGGGGCCTGCAGACTACACGGTCAAGGTGTATTTATACGCACCGGACATGACGAAAACCGGATGAGGCCGAGGCCATGGGTGCCAATCGACCGCCGCGCTGGGCGCCTTCCACCGCACACAACCGGAGGCGACAAGGCCGGATATGACGAACGGTCCTGGCCGGACTTGGGCGGTTAGGACTCAATCTCGCTTTGCTACTAGGCAGCGTCATCGTGGCGCTGCTGGGTGGCGAATTCGCGGTTCGCCAGATGGCGCCACAAAAAGTGTATCGCTTTCCGCAAGGCATGTTCGCGCCTCATCCGTCTCGGCGGTACACGTTGACGCCCCATTTTCGCGGCAGCGTGAACACCCGGGAATACACTACCCAGGTCCGCGTCAATGCCGCAGGGCTGCGGGAAAATACGGCGTATGGGGCCAAAACGGCTGATACCTACCGCATTTTGGCGCTCGGGGATTCATTCACCATGGGGGTGGGCGTTGAGCTGGAGCATACCTATGTAAAGCACCTCGAGAGATTGCTGAATGCAGAGCGCAGTGACTGGACGTATGAAGTGATCAATGCCGGCGTACCCGGCTACAACACGCGACAAGAACTCGCCTACCTAAAAGAAGAGGGTTTACAACTCGAGCCCGACCTCATTTTACTCAACTTTTATATTGGGAACGACATTCGTCAAAACCATTACGTTCCCTCGATCTCCGTGATAGACGGGTACTTGCAGAAGCCAAAACGGGCGCCTTCCCTTCTCCCGTATAAAATCAGGCTATTTCTCGCGCGAAAATCCCATCTGTATCAGTTTGTTTGGCCCTATCAGCGCCGTTTTTTGGATTGGCTTTTACGTCGCTCGGCGGTCAATATCACCAAAGAATACCAGGCCCAACATCGGATGATTTATACGGTGGCAGAGCATGAAAACATTCGTGCCATGTGGGAGACAACACGGGCGCAGCTGCAGACCTTGGTGACGTTGACCGAACAACGCGCACCGCAACTGGCCGTGGTGGTCATTCCCGAACAAATCCAACTCGCCCCCCAGACGTGGGCACAGGCCGTGCAACAGCTTGGCGAAGATGAGGACGTGTATCGACTGGATCATCCCAACCAACGCCTGGTCGACTTGTGTGCGCAGCTCGGACTCCCGGTGCTGAATCTCCTACCGATCTTCAATCGCACGGCCCGAGGCGCACCATTCTACCTCAAGCTGGATGGCCATTGGAATGGACAAGGCGACGCGCTGGCAGCGCAGGCCGTCCACACGTTTTTACGCGATCACAAGCTGATCGCAGGTCAGGAGCAGTTATAGATGGTATCGGGCGGGATACGCCGTTTGCGCAGTAAAGAAACCTTGGGCATTATGGTCACGGTGATCGGCTCTTTGGGAATCATGGGATTGCTGGACTACGGTAATCTTGAGACGAAATGGGCCGTCTATATTCTGGGGGCCTTATTACTCGGAGCGATTGCTTTTGCCAGTGGCAATCTGCAGAAATGTTTCTTCATCCTTTTTATCCTAGGACTGCAAATCGCGGTGGCGCTACATTTGGGTGATGACTCTTTGTATAAATCACGATCCGTTGGTCAATCCGAACCGCCTGGCTTTATTGTTCGTTTCATGACGATCCCTGCCATGGTTCTACTCTTGCAATATTGGCTCATCGGTGTTGCGCAAGGCCATTTGCACATGGCTTGGGGAAAGGAAATCACATACCCTGCCTTTTTCTTATTCCTAACGACAATGGTCACGATTCTCTACACGCCAGAAAAATGGCTTGTTCTTTACTACGTGTTTGAACTGTTGCAATTGTATATGGTCTTTCTGGTGATGATGAATATCGTCACCTCTCGGAAGGATGTCGATCTCGTTGTCAAATTGCTGCTCATCACGTTAGGCATTCAATGTGTGGTGTATTTTATCCAAAATAGCATCGGCATGACCTTCTCGCTCACTGGCGCCGTGAGCGTGCGAGAAGGCGACATCGCCCGGCATGGAGGTACGGTGGCGACGCGGCTGCACGCCTTTGCCAGTTTTATTATGCCGCTCGTGTTTATTGCCATTAGCCGATTTATGACGATGTCGACGTGGCGCCACCGGATTTGGACGGGACCGCTTGCGGTCATGGGCGGGCTTGCCCTGGTCCTGACCTACACCCGCGCCTCATGGATGGGCTTCATTCTGGGCTTTGCATGGCTGCTCGCCGTGGGGGCGATGCGGCGGATGATCCGGCCGCGCCGCGTCCTGTTCCTGGTGGACGCGATTGTCCTGGTGGTCGTCCTCTTGTTGCCCAAAATCATGATCCGGCTGAGCCATAGTTACAGTGCGGCCTACACCGAGAGAGTCCTCTTGATGAAAATGGCCTGGAATGTCATCACGGCGCACCCACTTTTGGGGGTCGGGGCCGGGGCGTATGGCTATGTCTTTCAAGACTATCTCACCCCGGAACTACGCGAGAAAGGCGTGTGGGTGTATATGGTACACAATATCTACCTCAGGCGCTGGGCCGAAACGGGTCTCTTTGGGCTGCTAAGCTTCCTTGGCGTGTTTGCCGTTGGCTTACGCCAAGCGTTGGTGTGTACCCGGTCGCGGGATCCGGCGATGTCATCCGTGGCGCTGGGGTGGAGCACGGGTCTGATCGCGCTGCTGTGGGAAATGTTTTGGGACACAAACTTGGGGTTCTCGGCCAATTCTTTGATTTGGCTTCTGTTCGGCTTAATGCTCGTGATCAAACGCCTGGACGCGGAGCAGGCGCTGGTGGAGAGACGGCAGGAAGCGAAGGTCTACGCCCAATGGAGCCCGGCATGACCCCACCGGGACGCCATTTACCAAGCACGCCATCGTCTTCTCCGTTACCCTTTGCGCCTGGCGGGCCGGATCAGACGCCGGCAAGTGCACTGCGCTGGAGCAAAAAACTCACCACCCAGCGCTATCTGCGCCTGCTGGATCGCGTGGCGCAGATGAGTCTCGGGGAAGTGCGCACGCGCCTGTGGTTGCCGGTACGGAAGTATTGGTCGGTGCTCGGCGCGCGCTACGGATTCGCCCAGCACGCCTCACCACACCGCAGCGCGGTGTTTCTCCAGGCTCTCGGGGCACAACCACAAGCGCGTCTGGCGGCTTGGTTGGACCAGCGCTTCTTCTTTGGCCCCTCACACCAACAGAGGCTGTGCGGCCAAATCGCCCAACACGTTCCCGCGGCGACGCGTCGTGTGGCCGCCGCTGCTGCCGCGTTCGAGCAGCAGGGGCTCGACCTGCTGGGCCAACGTGTCCGGCTCGTCGCGGGTGAAATCGATTGGCAAGCTGACCCCCATACGAGCCAGCGGACGTGGGGTGCAGCGGTGCTGGATGAAGGCGACGCCGTCAGTGTGACGGGCGCGGATGTTAAATATGTTTGGGAAATCAATCGGCAGCAGTTTTTGACGACGCTGGGCCGCGCCTTTTGGTTCACCGGCGAGCCGCGTTATGCCCGTGGGATCGTCGAGCTGGTGCGGGATTGGATCGAACAAAACCCCGCCGGCCGCGGGGTGAACTGGTCGAGCCCCCTCGAAGTCGCCATGCGCGCTATCTCTTGGCTGTGGACGATGCCCTACGTGCTGGCCTAGCCGGAACTCGAGCCGCATTTTGTCAAACGCTGGAGCGAGAGCCTGGCGGCGCACTATACGTATCTTTGCGGCATCTGTCGGTCTACACGGATCCCACCAATCATCTGATTGGCGAGGCCACCGCCTTGTGGATGCTGAGTGTCGTGTTCCCCGACCTGCCCGACGCGAAGCGGCAGGAGCAGCGCGCCCTGGGTATCTTGACACGCGAGGTGGAACGGCAAATTGCTCCGGATGGCGTCAACCGCGAACAGGCGACGAGCTACCATCGGTTTGTGCTCGATTTCTATCTGCAAATCCTGATCCTGGCCCGCCGCGTGAGCACCCCACTGCCGCCCATCATCATCCAGCGCATTGAAGCGATGTTGGCGTTTGCCGCCGCCCTGGCCGGAGCACACGGCCTGGCGCCGATGATTGGCGATAGTGATGATGCGCGTGGCGTGCCGTTTCTGGAGGGCGTAGGTTGGGATTTTCGCGATTTACTCTCAACTGGCGCCGTCCTCTTTCAACGGCCCGATTGGAAGCACGCCGCGGGCGCGTTGCACGAGATCACGTTCTGGCTCTTGGCCGGCGACGCTGTCGAGCTATTCCATCGGCTCCCCAGTGTGGTGCCGGCAAGCCGTTCTCGCGTCTTTGCCGACGGGGGTTATGGCTTTTTGCAGGCTGCCAACGCCGGTACACGGCTGGAATTACTCTTTGATGTCGGACCGTTGGGATTATGGCCGCATGCCGCCCATGGCCACGCCGATGCGTTGAGTATTCTCATCCGGATTAACGACACGTTCCTGTTGGCTGATCCTGGCACCGGCACGTATTTTAGCTCGCCGCCCATCCGCCGCGCCTTTCGCCGCACCGCCGCACATAACACCCTCACGGTCGATCACCTCGATCAGGCGGATATCTACGATACCTTCAAGTGGGTCAACCCAATGCGGGTCTGCCTCCTGGAAACGTATCACGGGGCGCATTTCGATTACGTGCACGCCATGCACGATGGCTACAGCCGCTTGCTCAAGCCGGTCGTGCACCACAGGACCGTTCTGTTCGTGCGCCCGCTCGAATGGATTGTCATCGATCGTCTCGAGGGCCAAGAGGACCATCTCTATACGTAACACTTTCATTTTCCGCCCGCTGTCCGTTTGCAACGGGAAACGGCGCAAGAGGTCAGCGCCCTGGATCCCACCTCCGGATACGGCCTGCGCTTGGCGTTTGCTCATGTCGATGACGCGGCAGATACGTCCGTCGAGTTTGACGCCACGGGGGGATGGTCGGCGCGCTATGGCGAGTGGGAAACGGCGCCGCACTTACGCGTGCTCACCTCTGGCTGCGCCCCGCAAACGCTCGTGACATTTATCAGCCCAATTGCCCCTTCCCTGCCTGCGCCGCGTTCGTCCCACTATGCGATCGAAGCGCGGGCCGAAGGCCGCGCTATCGTCTGCCGCCGCACACCGCACGAGCGTGCGGTGTACGAGGATCTCGTCCTCGTCAATCCGCAGCGTCTCGACACAGCCCTCCGGCACGGTCGATGGTCGAATGCGAGTATGCTGTACCTGCGAGGTCTGGGTCCTGAGGGTGCGACCTGAAGACGCATAACTTAAGTGGTTTGAACCAGTTGAAGGAAATGCAGGTCCGTGTGCGGACCTATCGCC
>CBCXVS010000352.1:0-6857 GCA_965178525.1 uncultured bacterium
ATGGACTTTTGAATTGGGCCAACCTGTTGATCTACTTAACCCTCCGCCTATTCTGCCAGGGGAACTTCGGTTTAGGGTAAAGTAGCGGACAGCCGTGTCAATGTCTCGATTTTGGCGGCACACTGCGTATGATATCCCGCCGTGAGTTCCTCTACCTACCCATCGCAATGAGATGCCAGACGATACTACCAACGTCATGATGAGCTGAGCAGAGATAAAAATCTTATGTTCTAAGCCCATGACGAACTTTATATATCTTCATGATTCCGTATACATCTTTGATGATTGAGAGAATTTGCTCTTGACAAAACAAAATTTCGCACATATTCTAAGCTTCCATTCAGCAGGCCATGTGCCATCGAGGTTTCGCACACAACGGGCTCTGTGCACAGGGAAGCAAACGATAATCTCAGAAGGAGGAGAGACATGAGACAGTTTCGCGTCACCTCACCCCTTGCCTTGGCGGTTTTGGTGCTGTTTCTGGGTGTGCCCGCTCTAGTCGCTCACGCTCAGGTTAGCACGGAAGACGCCTTTCTCACTGGCCTTTAAGAAAACCCGCCTCTCATCTCACCGGGATTTGGAACCTTCTCGGTACACCTCGGCCCGGGTGATCCTGTATTTAATCTGCGCTATTTCTCGCTATCGACTGCGGTCACCCAAGCGCACATTCATCTCGGGAACCCCGGGACGAATGGCCCTGTTGTCGTCTTCTTGTGCTCGAACATGGGGAATTTTCCGCCAGGCGTACAGCAGCGCGCCTGTCCGGCGTCGGGAGATCCGGCACTCACGGGCACCATCGCAGCAAGCGATGTGCTGGAGGCCAATGTGCATACTGTCGCCCACCCGCCTGGCGAAATCCGCGGCCAAGTCAACCCGCGGGAGCGATAAGTCGCGTGATTCCGTTTCCCCGCTCTCTTCCTGCATAGGGAGAGAGCGGGAACCAGAGAGAGCCCGGAAAAAATGGGGTGTGGAATACACCCTACAAATGGGGTGTGGAATACACCCTACATGTGGCTTAGCATACGCTCCGGATAAACCCCTCCCACACCTCCACGAAGCGATCGAGTTCCTCCCGACCCATGACGGCGGAAATATTACCGGCGTTTTTATTGGCAATGTAGATACCATGGTTGAGAAAATGCAGGAAAAGCTTCTGCCGCAGCCCCGCATCCTGGCCTTGGGCGCTGCGATAATCCCGAATGGTTTGCGTCGTGCAGTGTAGCCCGAAGAACGACGCAATGCCGGTGATGCGTAAAGGCACGTCGTAACTGCGGGCGATTTCGTCGAGCTGATGGCGCAGCGTCGTGCCATGCTCGTTGATGCGGTCGTACACCTCCGGCGTCAACTGCCGCATCGTCGCCAAGCCAGCTTGCATGGTCATCGGATTGGCATTAAACGTGCCGCCGTGCGGAATGGTTGGCGCATGCTCCGTGGCGTCAAATACCCCCATAATATCCGCCCGGCCGCCAAAGGCGCCGACCGGTAGACCGCCACCGATGATTTTGCCCAGGCAGGTCATATCGGGAAGGATGTTGAACCACTGCTGCAAGCCCCCCGGACTCATGCGAAAGGTCTGGACTTCATCGTAAATGAGCAGCGTGCTCTGACCATCGCACGCTTCACGCAGCGCTTCGAGATACTCGACCTCCGCGGCAACATAGCCCAGCCCGGCCATCACCGGCTCCAGCACCACCGCCGCTAATTCGTCCTGATGCTGCGCCATGATGCGGCGGGCCGCAGCGGGGTTATTAAAGGGCAGAATGACCACATCGGCCAGGGTGTTCGGCGTCACACCGCCCGAACTCGGCACCGGCTGCGGCGCCTCGGCACTGCCGGCACGGCTCAGGTCCGTCCCAACACTGATGCTGACGGCGTCGCTGGTGCCGTGATACGCCCCTTCGATTTTGGCAATTTTCGGCTTGCCGGTAAACGCGCGCGCCGCCTGGATGGCGAGCGCCACGCCTTCGGTACCACTATTGGTAAACCGGATGCGCTGCACCGACGGAAGGGTCTCGGTGAGCCGCGTGGCGAGTTCGACCTCCGGCTGCGTCGGATTGGCATAGGCCGTGCCTTTCTCGGCCTGCGCGATGAGGGCGGCGGTGACTTGCGGATTGGCGTGGCCCAGAATGAGCGAGGTGGCGTTGTTGTAGAAATCGAGCCGGGCATTGCCGTCAATGTCGTGCAAGAAACAGCCTTCAGCGCGGTCCACATAGAACGGAAAGGGCGCAAAATACGCGGTGAGGCGCGAATTGCCCCCGGCCAACACCTGCTGCGCCTCGCGGAAGCGGGCGGCGGAACGCGGATTGGCCTGCTGATACGCCTCCAGCTCAGCGGCATAACTATATGTGCTCATAGCGTGTGTCTCCTAAACGTGATCTCCCATAGCTGGGTTTTTATATTGCACCCTACGCGTTCGGCTGGCAAGGGATTTTAGCTATTAGCTATCAGCTATCAGCCGTCAGCTAAGAGTAGGGTGCACGCCATGCACTGCCTTACTTCTTTCTCTTTCCTCCCTCTTGAGCTAATAGCTGATAGCTGATAGCTTCCCCCAATTGCACCCGCGGCATTTTTCTGCTCTAATACATCGCACGAGAGCCTCATTCCACACCGCATTGCAAGGAGTACGACCCATGAGTTACGAATTCATTCTGGCCGAGCGCGTGGAGGGCGCCGCCATCATTACGCTCAATCGCCCCGAAAAGCTCAATGCTCTGAGCTTTGGCCTCACCCAAGAATTGGACAATGAACTCACTGCACTCGAAGACGACGACGATGTCAAAGCGGTCATTCTCATTGGCGCCGGGGAACGCGCCTTTTCGGCTGGCGCCGACATCCATGAGATGGCCGACATGAGTGCTGAAGAGCTGGCCCAGCGCCAGGGCTTGCGCAACAAGGCGACGTGGTATATTGCCACCTATCCGAAGCCCATCATCGGGGCCATCAACGGCCTGGCCTTTGGCGGGGGGGCGTTGATGAGTTCCACGTTCGATATCCGCCTCGGGTGCGAGCGCACCTCCTTCCGCTTTCTGGCCGCGAGCTACGGCCGGGTCAATTCCAGTTGGTCCCTGCCCACCATCATCGGCCTGCCCAAGGCCAAAGAGTTGCTCTATACCGGCCGCGAAGTGAAGGCAGACGAAGCCGAACGCATCGGACTCCTCAATCAGGTGGTGCCGGCGGCGCAATTACGGGACACGGCGGTCGAGATGGCGCAGATGATGGCCAAAAATGATGCGCGCATGGTGCAGGGTCTGAAACGCTTGCTCCTCGAAGACATCGGCATGGGATACCAGGAACGCTATGAAAACGAGGAGGAAGCACGGGGCACGGGGCTGTTGGCCGGCCATCCACGGGAAGGATTCAGGGATTTCCTAAGCCGCAAGGGCCGCCGCGGATGAGCCGGTCATCTCACACGCTCATGGCGGTACACGCCCACCCGGACGACGAATCGAGCGGCACGGGTGGGATTTTGCGCCTGGCGGCCGAGCAAGGCCACACCACGGTTCTCGTTACCTGTACCAACGGCGAACTCGGCGACGTCAAAGATCCGTCGTTACATCTCAAGCCTTTAGAACGCGCTGAGGATGGCGCGCGCCTTGGCGCCGTGCGCCGGCAAGAACTCACCCAGGCCGCGTCCATTTTGGGCATTACGCATCTGCACATGCTCGGCTATCATGATTCCGGCATGCAGGGTTGGGATACCAATACGGCGCCCCATGCCTTTGTCAACGCCAATATGGACGAGGTGGCTGGCCGCCTGGCGAGCCTGATCCGCCAGCATCGCCCGGACGTCACCATCACCTACGACGAAAACGGGGGCTATGGGCATCCGGATCACATGATGGCCCATCGTGTAACCATGGCCGCGTTGGACGCGGCAGCCGATACCGCGTGTGGCGCTGCAACTGGTGCGCCCTGGCCCGTGCCCAAGGTGTATTATACGACATGGGCGCGCGCCGACATGCTGCGGGTGTTCAAAGTCCTGCACCTTCTAGGCCGTGAAACGCCCTTGCGGGATCCGGATTTCGATCCGAACCAATGGGGGTGTCCTGACAAACTGATCACCACGCGTGTCGATGTCCGGCCGGTCATACGCACCAAAGGACGCGCCCTCTCCACACACCGCAGTCAAATGGGCGGCAACCACTTTTTCCGGTGGTTTCTGCGGCTCGGCGGCCGTTGGCTCTTTCCCTACGAATCATTGCGCTGCGTGCGCAGTCCACAGCCGATTCAGCCCCCAGAATCGGACATTTTCAGTGGTCTCGGATAGGCCGTGTCTCCTTTGCAGTTTCACAATCATCTTGTCAAATGACGAACAATCATGTTATAGTACTGTCTTAAAACTCAACATCTTCTCATTCTGCACACCCTCAAGATGCAGGCAGGGTTCTAGAGCGCAAAGAGAAGGCTTGCTGCACAAGGAGCGACTTGGTATGCGAGCGGAACCGTCCCTAACACCACAGATGCCTTCCCAAGCCGAAGCCGCGCTGGTCATGCCGGGCGGAGAGCCTAATCCGCAGTCCGCCACCAGCAGTGTCAACAATGCCCGGTACGATTGCTTCCACTACAGCGCCTGTTTAGGTACTGCCGCAGAACAAGGCTGGACGGGGTTGAGCTGCGAGAACTGTCTGGCGTATCGCCAGGTCCCGAGCGAGGCGATCCCGTTTGATGCCTGTGCCCAGTTACTTGGCGCAGTCCTGCGCACGGCCCAACACGACCTCGAACACGGACTCGACGATAGCTTCTGGGAAGCGGCCGCGTTTGTGTTCCACCAAACCGACTTTAGTGTCCTGTGTGGTCTGCTCAATATCGATCCCGACGCCGCGCGACAGGCCCAGTGGGATCGCTTGGCTCCCAATCAACGGCGCGCCATTGCAGAACGCTGGCCCCACGCCATTGAGGCGTTTGTCTGATGTCTCGAGCCCCTGCTCAGGCGAGCAACAACCATTTGGCGGTGGCCAAATAAATCGCCAGCCCAATCACATCGATGGCTGTGGTCAGAAACGGTCCGCTGGCCACAGCGGGATCGATGTCGACCCGGGCAAACAACAAGGGTAAGAGCCCGCCAAGCATCGCCGCAACACCCATCGAGGCCCAAATGGCGACCCCCACGACCAGACCCAGCATCGATGACGACTGCCAGGCATAGGCCACGGCGCCCAGCAAGAGCCCATAGATCGCCCCGAGCGACAGCCCAATGCGCCCTTCTTTCACCACGGCCTGCCCAAAGCGCCGGGGGTCAATGGACCCAGTCGCGAGACCCCGAACCGCCACGGCGAGCGACTGCGTCGCGGCATTGCCTCCCATGCCCATAATCACCGGAAAGAACGCCGCCAGAACCACCAGGCTACGCAACGTATCTTCATTTGCATCAATCACATACGACGCCAGCAAGCCCCCGAGCCAGCTCACCGACAGCCAGGGTAAGCGGTGACGAATCGTCCGCCGGGACGAAGCGTGTAACATCTCGTCCGGATTGACTCCGGCAAGACGCAACATGTCTTCCGTCGCTTCCTCACTGATGACATCGATAATGTCATCGACGGTGACAATCCCTGCCAGGCGATGCTGGTGGTCCACGACCGGCAGGGCGAGGAAATCGTACTGCGTGATCAGACGGGCAATATGGGCCTGATCTTCGTCCACCACGACGCTGATGACGTCCGTCTCCATGAGGCTGCGCACCACCGTCTGCGGCTCCGCCATGACCAACTGGCGCAATGAGACCACCCCGACCAAGCGATGCGCCGCGTCGACCACATACAGGTAGAACACCGTCTCGATTTTGCCGGCCCGCCGCAACTGCTCCAGCACTTCGGCCACCGTCCACGTATCCTCCAAGGCAAAATAATCGGTGGTCATCAGACCACCCGCCGTTTGCGGATAGTACGCCAGCAGCTGATTGATCTGCGCGGCCAGTTCCTCCGGCAATTGATCGAGCATCTCCACGAGCCGGTCCGGCGGCATGTCGCCAAGGATATCGGTGGCATCATCCGGCGGCAGTAAACGCACCATGACGGCCAAGCGCGCCGTCGACAGCTGCGGCATCAGTTGCGCCCGTGTCTCGTCATCCAAATACGTAAAAATGGTCGTGGCAAGGTCGAGATCAGGCAAGCGATCCAACAACTTACTCTGTTCGCCGTGGCCGAGATGCGAGAGGATGACGGCGCAGTCACGACCGTGCAATTTCCGCAGTAAGCGCTCCAGGTTCAGATAGGCATCGCGACGCAACAACCGGCGCGTCGCCTCAACCGGCAGATGGCGTTGGGTCGTGAAGCGATCGGGCTCTGCGGACGGCGTACCTCGCATGGTCGGTCACTGCTCTCTACTTTGTGATCAAAAGTGATCACGGGGTAGTTCCTGCTTCCATGAGCCTGCCCAAGGGACGGCTTGAACGTCCTTGCAGGGAAGCAAGGGCGTTTTCGCCAATTCAACTCCCCATGGTGGGGAGTTTTACGCTATCGTCCTTGCAGGGAAGCAAGGGCGATGAGGCAACCGTCTACTCCCCCAGGTCTCACATGCTCTCCACAGGCGTGACTTCGGATGGAGCCCACCCTAGAGCCATATGGCCAGGGACTAGTATAGTCGCTACCCTGAAGGAAAGCAAGACCGATGGAGGTACTCATCAGATACACGTTTGACCTCTTTTCACATAATCGATACCTAGAAAATCTCCTTGGCATCACATGGAACCCGTGCTGCACAATAGGCGAAAAGGCGTATGGTAAGCCAAAGGTGCGTAAGTGTAGCATACTTCCACCTCCCCAACACACTGAGGGCGAACCCGAATGGCCTGAAGTGAAGCTCTAACTGCATGTCGTGTCAACGGTTGACCCAACACATGAGGGGGTTTTGTCATG
>CBCXVS010000353.1:0-6827 GCA_965178525.1 uncultured bacterium
AAGGTCAATTCGTTTCAGGCTTTTGAGTTTTTATTTCAACAAGTTGTCGCCGAATCACGGGAGGAACTTCGGCTTAGGCGACACGCGGCGGCAATCATGCGTTGGCCATGCCGAGATGTTGACATCACGCATCGGTTGTGCACGCACACGGACCTCGATTAGTCCATAGAGCTTTCACGGACGCAGGGTATATTTGACCATAGGACGTTCAGGAAACCAATGCAGAAAATGGCGAGGGGGAATATCCAGCTCAAAAGCTGGCCCAAGGGCTTTTAGAATGGGAAGCAAGACATAGAGCATGAGGAAAAGGAACACCGGGCAGATGTTGGCGGTCGGTATCACCGCCGTCACACAAGAGAAATCATCGACAGTAGATGAGGAGACATCCTGCTGATGGTGTTCAGCAGGAATAGCATGCGTATGAGGCGCGGCATGCAACTGGCATACGACACCCATCACAACGGCAATGCAGATGCATAGCATGGCAATGATTTTAGATGTCTTATCCAGGCTGCCCAATGACATGAGAGACCTTCGAGGTGCTAGGCAAAACTGACAGGCGCTTCACGAACACTCCTGAAAATAGCTATTGTCACCAACTATATCGTAGCGTACAATATCTTGTCAAACTCATTCCTTGATGACACGCCATGGCGTCAGCTACTTCCTGGAAGGCGACCACGAGAAGAGATGCGGATAAGCGTATGGTCGTTTTCCTCTTTGCACCGACGCGGCCCATTGCCTTCGTGCAAAGCGTACATCCCGGACCCTGCTCCAGAGGCAAGACAAAAAGGTGCGCGGAACGTCATTTGCTTGCAGGGCCGCGTAGGCTTGCTGCTGACGCGCTGTGCCTTGACGCAAATAGGAAATATCGCGCCAATACGCCAACTCATCCCACGTCGTACCCATCGATTTCTCCATCCCGTTATACGGCCCTAGCGTTGCAGACACGTCATGGCCGTGTATCATATCGTTGAATATAACTGACGTGAGCGCAACCACGTCCGCATAGACGGGCGTCAGTCGGCATAGTCACATCCACTGCAGAGGAGGGCTGACATGCAACAGCCGGGCGTACGCATCTTCGTGCTGATACTCCTGATCGCGAGCACGGGCTGCGCCGTGCAACGTCAACTGCGTCTCAGCCGGCTGCACAAAGCGGCCATGCGCGGGGACCAGGCCACGGTCAGCAGCCTCTTGGCGCGTGGCGGGTTGGTCAATGGGTTGGACGGCGAAGGCAATACCGCCCTCCACAAGGCGGCGGAGGCGGGCCATCGAGCGATCGTGTCTATTCTGGTGGCGCGTGGCGCAAACGTCAATGCCCGAAATGGCTTGGGCCTGACGCCCCTGCATACCGCGGCCAGCGTGGGGCATGACGAGGTCATGCATGATCTCATGACGCATAGCGCTAGCCTACAGGCCAGGACAGCCTTTTTGGGTGCGACGCCGTTGCATTATGCGGCCGAGAACGGCCACTTGACCACCGTGTACGCGCTCTTATTACAGGGCGCTCCGGTCCAGGCTCAGGATAAATGGGATAACGCCCCGGTGGATTACGCGGCCAGGAAGGGCCATGAAGACGTTGTGCAGTTGCTTCAAGCTTGGGCCACACGCCCCTCCCCGTAACCACCCACCCACCACTAACTAAAATACCTTTCGGGTATCGAGGGCGTCCCGTAGGCCATCACCGACGTAGTTGATCGACAACACTGCGAGAAAAATCACCAGGCCGGGAAACAGCGCCCAATGTGGCGCCGAATCCAGATAGTCCTTGGCATCAAACAGGAGTCGGCCCCAGGTGGGCATATCGGGGGGGAAACCGAGGCCTAAAAAGGAGAGAGACGATTCGGCGAGAATCGCCGAGCCCACGCCTAGGGAGGCCGCGACGATGACCGGACTCAGGGCATTGGGCAGGATGCGCCGAATGACCAACCGGCCCGGTGGGGCGCCCATGGCGCGGGCGGCTTCGACAAATTCTTTTTCTTTTAATGACAAAATCGCCGCCAGGACGAGCAGCGTCACGGTCAGGAAGAATAGTCGCGCCTTCACATGCCTCACGGGCGCCGCCGAATGGCGGCATGTTTCCCCCGCCCCTGCGGGAGGCGAGGGACGTACAGCCCATGTCATGACACGACTACCGCCTGCTCCGCCCGCCGGTCGACTCGGACCTCTCCGCCCTGCAACACCAGCTTGATCCGCTCTAACGCCTGCAGAATCGTGATGTCTTGCAAGGGATTCCCCTCGACAACCACCAAGTCCGCCAACTTACCCGCTTCGATGGTGCCGATGTCTTGCTCCAGCCCCAGGCATTCCGCGGCCCATCCCGTACCCGCTTGTAATGCCTGCATAGGTGACAGACCCGCTTCGACGAGATATTGCAACTCTCGGGCATTGATGCCATGTTCGTGCCCTCCGGCATCCGTACCCGCGACAACCTTGATCCCGGCCTCAAGGGCCCGCTGGATACTCTCGATGTGATGGGGATACAAGGCCTGGCCGCGCTTTTGCATATGCGGCGCGCTCCGCTCGCGGTGGAAAACGTAGACGGTCAGCGTCGGCACAAAAAACGTACCCTGCTCTGCCATCATCGGTATCAACTCGGGGTCCTCATCCAGGTAACAGCCATGCTCGATCGAATTGACGCCAGCCTCGATGGCCAAACGCAAACCCGGCCCGCCCAGGGCATGGCACATGACGCGGCGGCCCAAGGTATGCGCCTCCTCGACCAATGCCCGGATCTCGTCCCGGTTGAACGCGACATCATGTGGACCATGGCCTAGCCGGGAGCTGGCTCCGCCCGTGGTGGCGCACTTGATCACATCGGCGCCGGCCCGCACCATCGTGCGCACGACATTGCGCACCTCTTGCACGCCGTTGGCCACACTCGGCGGCACATTGGGGCTGGGGGGGACACAGCAGGAATGACCGGAAGGGCTGATGCGGTCACCGATACCGCCGATGGGGGAGATGATCCCCAACGCCAGTTGCAAACGCGGTCCGGTGATCAACGCCTCTTCCATCGCCTTTTTGAACCCGGCGTCCAATCCCGCTGCATCCCGAACCGTCGTATACCCCGTTGCCAGCGTCTGCTGCAGCACCGCGGCCGTGCGCACGTGCGTCGTACTCTGCGGCTCCTCCAGTCCCCAGTGCCGAGTCAGGGCATAGCCGTGGTTCGCCAAGTGATCATGCACATCGATGAGGCCGGGCAACACCGTCAGGCCACTCACGTCGATCACATCGGCTTCAGGCGGTTCCGGGACGGTCTGCCGTGTCCCTACTGTGGTGATACGTCCGGCGGCATCGATCAGTATGGCCGCATCCGGCACCGGCGGCGCTCCCGTACCATCAATGAGTGTAGCGCCAATGAGCATCTGCATCTTTCACCTCGCTTTTTCTATAGGTGTTATCGGTACTTATTTAGCCCGGTTTTCCACACCGCTCCACTGTTCGTAGAGCTTGACGGCACTCTGGTTCGGCGCCTTGGCATTCAGGATGGACTCGGCTAGGTGATACATCTGTTGCACGAGACCGGCGACCGGCATCGGCACCCCCACGTCTTTCCCAACGCCCAGCGCCGTCGTGACGTCCTTCGTCATCAGCTCCATGGCCATGCCGCCGGCATGCGTGAAATCCCCCTGCAGGACAAACCTGGGAAAGCGATGCGTGGTGGCAAAGCTCTGCCCTGAACTCGCATTGATCGCGTCGACAACTTTTACCGGATCCAACCCGGCTTTCGTCGCCACCGTGATGGCCTCACACGCCGCAAGATAGTTGGTGGCGGCTCAGTAATTATTCAGCGCTTTGGTCATATGGCCGGCGCCGCTCGGTCCCATGTAGTAAATATTTTTCCCGATCGCCTGTAGAATGGGCAGGCACGCTTCGTAGCGCTGTGCGTCTCCTCCCACCATGATGCCCAATGTCCCTGCCTCAGCGCCCGGGATGCCCCCGCTGACGCCGGCATCGATGAGATGGACGTCCTTTTCGGCCAGCCTGGCATGAATGCGAGCTGTATGCGGCGGATTCCCACTGGTCAGATCGATCACAACCATCCCCGGCACCGCCGTTTCGATAATGCCGTCCGGTCCGAGGCACACGTGCTCCACAATCGGCGAAATGGGCAGGGATAAACAGATGGTCCGCGCCCGGCTCGCGACATCCTGCGGTGAGGTCGCGGCCTCTGCTCCAGCTTGTACCAAGCGAGCGAGCGCCTCCGGCTGCACATCATACGCCACCAAGGGATATCCCGCGCCGAGAACGCGCCGCGACATAGGATTTCCTATATTGCCAAGTCCGATGAAACCGACTGCCTCCGCCATCATAATATTCTCTTCCCCCGTGGTTTCCAATTGCGCCACATGCCAACTGCTCGGCCATGCTCTGGGCGCTACGGCATCGCCAGGGCATGCTGCGCCATGCTGCGAGTGTAACATAGGAAAGCGAACAGGGTGAACGCTAGAATAGGCACATTTCTGCTCGGGCGGAAAGAACTTTACAGGAGGATGGGGTGCGGTGAAAAGAGAGATGGCCAGTTCCTCAGCGCCGGTTGAGGAACTGGCGGGTCACCCGGCTGGGGGGTCCCATTCCAGCACGGTTCTCACCATTTAAGATGCACAAAAAACCAGATTTGTTGCAGCACATGCAAGAACGTATGTTTCGGCACCGAAACACTTTGGTCCGAGTCAGTCGCTCCCACACATGTCTGGCAAGCAGCCATCTTAAGTGCCTGGGCATCATGACCTGGATAGATTTCTCCAGGGGCAAGATATAAATTTAATTTTGCTCAGTACTTACCACGACCGGACCGGACCCGTATCGATATGCAGGAAATTCGAACGGCGATAATAGCCCACGCCGCCCCCGCGTAAGGCGAGCGCCGCTTGGCGGACGATGGTCAGGTGGCGTTCCGGCACCCAGACGTCAACGGCTTTGCCATAGATGTGCTGGCTCTTCTTGGCCACGCCGCGTCGACACTGGCGCATGCGCGCATTGGTAGCCGGAGATCGGTAGGCGGACATAATATGGACGGGCTCGTGCGTTTGTAACGTCTGGGCAAGCGCATACAAGAGATTGATGAGTTTCTGGTCTATAACGGTGACCTCATTGGCCCGATGGTCGCGCAAGAGATGGTCAATCTGCACGAGGGCCTCGGTCACATACTGTCCCTCCGCCCAATAGACCGTCTTGAGGTGTTCCTTCGTATTGACATTGTATAATTCCAGCCATCTTTGCGGGGCCTTGGACGGGTGCTGCTGGGCATGTGTCAGGCCTGGGGTCAACCCGGTACCTACGGCCAGTGCACTTGGGGTGAGGAATCTCCGGCGGCTCAGCGGTTCGGTGATGAGCCTCGCCCCACGTGGTCCAATCGACATGATACCATCTCCCGTTTCATGTGTGTTCAGGTCTTGGAAGTGCATGGCTTGCTGTGTCCTGCCGTGCGTCGTTAGGCCATTTTCCCCGATCTCCAGCGTGATTCGCCGGATCGTGGCATGATTTTCTGGGGTATTCAAATCACTCTCGTGTATTCATCACTGGGTGCAGACAAGGATTGTGTAACAGCGCTACGTCTCTTGCTCGTCACATGCGGGTTTCAGCCTACCACGGCTGTTGGTACCGGATCAATTGTAGAAACACTTGACAGCGGATGGATGTCTGAGTATCTGTGCTTCAACGCCAAGGGCATGGAGCTCTCTCGTCCTACGGAACGCCAATGAGCTTCGACTGTGCTTCCATGCTATTCGGTTGCATCATTCTTTGAATGTCCATCGGTCAACTTCCACATGCGGTAATATTGCATAAAACGTCTCGCTCCCATCTCCACGTACGGCAAGCATCGCATGTAGGGGTTCGCTGCTTTCTCACATCGCACAAGTACGAGGGGGACGACGCTAGGCAGACCCGTCGTTTATCACTAAAAATGTCAAGCATTTTCTTCATTTTTTATTGCTCTGTGCCCCACAAACATGGTAGGCTGAAGGCCGTATACGCAGACGGTCGTCTCACTCAAGCGCTCGTTATGCTGGAATAAACAGCTAGGTCCTTTGATCTCCGGCCACCGCTTCCAACCGGTCTCATGACTGAGAACGATCTCAGGTTTACGACGCTGCTCTGGTGGTCCACAACCCTGCAGGTTTGACAACAGATTGCACAATTTTCCCAGATGTGCTCTAGCGAGCGCTGTCGCCGCAGGCATACTACCTGTGGCACAACATTTGCTACCTGTGGGGGATAACTGCGCAGCGCACAAACACGATTTCAACGAGCACGAAAAGGGAGATGTCATCATGTCGATTGGAGAACGCGGGGTCAGGCTCACGACAACACCCATGAGCCGCCGGGGTCTTCTCACACTGGGTGCGCTGGCGGTAGGTACCGGACTTCCACGCTTGGCCCTCGCACGTCAACACCGGACCAAAAGTCGGAAAAAATCGCTGGAATTATACCATGCCCATACGGGAGAAAAGCTCAAGACCGTCTATTGGGCGGAAGGACACTACGTGCCCGAGGCCCTGGCCCAGATTAACCATCTCTTGCGCGACCATCGGGCCGATGAAGTCCGATTCATCGATCCGAAGTTGCTCGACCTTTTGTATGCACTCGCCCAGAGGGTGGAAGCACGACATCCTTTCTATATCATGTCCGCTTACCGGTCTCCCGCCACCAATGCCCGTTTGCGCAAGCGGCGGCGAGGCGTGGCCAAGAACAGCCAGCACATGTATGGCAAAGCCGTCGACTTCCGGGTGCCGGAGCGCCGTCTAGCCCGAAGTTCCCCTGGCAGAATAGGCGGAGGGTTAAGTAGATCAACAGGTTGGCCCAATTCAAAAGTCCAT
>CBCXVS010000354.1:0-6815 GCA_965178525.1 uncultured bacterium
TGTGCGGGATCATCCGGCCAATAAACGTCATGACATCAATGGTTTCATGTTCGGTCCGGTCCGGTCTGTGAGACCGGCAGACGTAGGCCGTCGCTTTTCCCTGCAGCGGTTTTTGCGTGCGGGTAAAAGGCGCGATGGTCACAATCTCCGGGGTCGACGCATGGCTGGGCCGGAACACGACGACCTTATTGGGCAGAAAACGCTGCCGTAAGATGCGGAGCATGGCCTCCGTATCGGGACTGCCCGGGCGGCCGCTAATGACCACTTCGTAGGACGGTCCTAGCGCAAAATCAACCGCAGACATGAAGAGGGTATGAGAAGACGGACTTTTCGCCACTTGCCCGGCAAAGGTCTGCAACAAGGCGGCGGCCTTGTCGGCAAATGACGGGTTGGCGGTCATACGTTCGAGGCGCAGCAGATTCAATGCGGCCACGGCATTCCCCGACGGCAGGGACATATCAAATGTGTCCTTGGGCTGGGTGAGGAGTGGCTCGCTATCGCTCGCGGTGTAGAAAAACCCGCCCTGCTTCGCATCCCAAAAGTACTGCAACATGACGCGCTGGATGTCGATGGCCGCTTGCAGATACGACACCGTAAACGTCGCTTCATAGAGATCGAGCAAGCCCCAAATCATATACGCATAATCGTTGACATGCCCGGGCAGGGCGGCGTGTCCATGGCGATAACGCTTGAGCAAACGACCTTGCTCATCCCGTAAGGTCTGTAGGACAAAATCGGCGGCACGGCGTGCCGCCGCCGTATACAACGGCTCTTCCAGCCCCTGCCCGGCTCGGGACAAAGCCGCGATCATCAAGCCATTCCAGTCGGTCAGAATCTTGTCATCTTTGAACGGATGGGGGCGCGCCTTGCGGGCGGCGAAAAGGCGCTGCCGGCTCGCTTCCAGGCGCGTCTGCAGGGACGTCCGGGCTCATCTTGAGCCGAGCCGCAGTCGTAGCGAGATCAGTCGTTAAATGCGGAATATTCTGCTGCTGCGACTTGCCGTCGTGAACATTCCCTTCAACGGTCATACGAAAGACGTCCAGAAAGAGCGCCGCTTCTTCTTTGCCCAGCACAGACCGGACTTCCTCAGCGGTCCAGAGATAAAAACGGCCCTCTTCCCCTTCGCTATCGGCATCCTCCGCCGAATAAAATCCTCCTGTCAGCGCGGTCATATCACGCCGCACATACGTCGCAATCTCGCGCGCCGTCTGTGCATACAACGCCTTGCCAGTGGTCTGGTAGGCCTCGGTGAAGAGCATGAGCAGTAAGGCCTGGTTGTAAAGCATTTTTTCAAAATGCGGCAAAAACCATTGGGCATCGGTCGAATAGCGGCGAAAACCAAAACCGATGTGGTCGCAGATGCCGCCACGGCGTATGGCCTGCAACGTGTGCTCCACCATGGCGAGCGCCTTGGCATCGCCCGTGCGCTTCCAGTAACGCAGTAAAAAGCCCAGCATGAGGGGCTTGGGAAATTTCGGCGCCGACCCAATGCCGCCATGCTCGGTATCGTAGAGCGCGGATAAATGGCCATAGGTCAGATCGAGAGTGGCTTGGTCTAGCACCTGCTCTGCCGTCTCTGCAGGTGGTGGCTGCAGGGCCGCGACGACACGTTCAGCGAGCTGCTGTACCTCTTGCCGGCGTTCTTGCCATACCTTGTGGACGTAGGGTAGGAGTTCCAACATGCCCGGACGCCCATAACGCGCCTGCCGGGGTAAATACGTACTGACGAAAAACGGCTTGCGCTCGGGGGTCATGATGACATTGAGCGGCCAACCACAGCGACGCGACGTGCGCTGGCACACTTGCATGTAGACATGATCGATATCCGGCCGCTCTTCCCGATCGACTTTCACGGCAATAAAGTGTTGCGCCATCAGCCTGGCGACGTCAGCATCGGCAAACGATTCACGCTCCATCACGTGACACCAATGGCAGGTCGAATAGCCAATCGAGAGAAAAATCGGTTTATTCTCCTGACACGCTTTGGCAAACGCCGCCTCGCCCCAAGGATACCAATCGACCGGATTGGCAGCATGTTGCAAGAGATAGGGACTCTGTTCGAATACCAACCGGTTGTAATGCGGTCCGCCATCCGGGGGGAGTTTGGCGCGTTCCGCCTCGGTGGGTAAAGTCGGATGGGCGGCAGCCGGCACCACTTCCTGTGTCGAGGCCGGATACGGCCAGACGGCGAGCCACATCAGAAGAATACTGCCGCTGACCGTACTCCGGGTTATTCTACGACGCCACATAGGCTGTGTCCTATCTCTCGTGCGATACCGCCTGAGTTTACCTGACGCGGAAAAGCGCCGTCTCTTGCTCTTGCATTATAACGTCGGGAAAGCCAATATATTCATCCTCATGCGTTCTGTATCATGCCGGCGTCATACGTCACCTATATGAAAGATGGCAGCTATGTCAGATTCTCGCCCTAGAGGCGCTCCCCCAGCCGCTACGCCGGAACGGGTGCAGCCATGGGTTGTCGGCTGCGCCCTGATGTTCCTCCTCATAGGCGCCGGACGCTTGTTCAGTCACTATGGGCTTCGCCACGCCATGTTGCTGCTCGTGGGTGCGGGACTAGGCATCGTGCTCTACCACGCCCGCTTCGGTTTCACCTCAGCCTTTCGCGCGCTCATTGTCACAGGCGATGGGCGTGGCCTGCGAGCACAGATGGTCATGCTCGCGCTCGCCACGCTACTTTTCGCCCCGATCTTAGCGCTCAGCTCCCCACGTCGGTGGGGCTGTCGCTCCGCTCAGTCTCTCGGTCCTGGCGGGCGCCTTTATCTTCGGCATTGGCATGCAACTTGGGGGCGGTTGAGCGTCAGGCACGCTCTTCCAGGTCGGAGGAGGCTCAACCGGCACCTTACTCACGCTCGCCGGTTTCATTGCCGGCACCACACTCGCCACATTCCACATGCCGTTTTGGTGGTCCACGCCCTCACTCGGGTCCGTGATGCTCAGTCAACAGCTCGGATGGACCCTTGCCATCGGTGCGCAGCTCGTCCTGTTTGCCATCATCGCATCGGTCACGTGAGGGATCGAATACCGTGCCCGTCCACCACGTGCCGCAGAGGCGTCCGCCGGACGGCCTTGGCGCCTCGTCTGGCGCGGCCCTTGGCCCCTCCTTGCGGGAGCGGTCGGGCTCGCCGGGCTCAATGCCGCCACCCCTCCTCCTCGCCGGACATCCCTGGAGCATCACCTGGGCCTTTTCATTGTGGGGAGGTAAAACCCTAGAGGCCGCCGGTTACGACCTGTCGCAGGCCACGTTTTGGAATGGCGCTTTTCAACAGCAAGCGTTACATGCCTCAATCTTTGCCGATATCACCTCGGTGATGGACATCGGGCTGATCCTGGGCGCCTGCCTTGCCGCGGGTCTCGCCGGCCGGTTCGCGCCAGCCTGGCGTCTACCCCTCAGAGCCGTTGCCATCGCGCTTTGTGGCGGATTGTTACTCGGCTATGGCGCTCGCATGGCCTACGGTTGCAACATCGGCGCCTATTTCAGCGGTGTCGCCTCAACCAGCCTACACGGATGGCTCTGGCTCGTTGGCGCTCTTCTCGGGACACCTATCGGCGTGACGCTACGCACGCGCCTGAGCGGTGGGTCATAACGCCGTGACCCACGCGGCGACCGTACCCATGGCAAGCAACAGGCCAAAACGCAAATGCAAAGAGGCGGCCCCTTGCAGAGCCTGTTGCAAGATCGCGCGCTCTCGGCTCTGCAGGACCTTTTTGGCAACCGCCACCCCCTGCGGCAAGACCAGGAAAGGGACAAGCCAGACCCACGGCCCAACCCCGCTGAGCACCAACACGACCAGACTCCCGAAAGCGACCAGCAGCAACCCGCAAAACACCCGGGATGCCGTGCGCTGGCCCCAGACGGTCGCCATACTCGCCTTGCCGTTTTGCAAATCTTCGTCGACATCGCGCAGATTATTGACCACGAGAATCGCCGTCACCAGGCAGCCAATGGGCAGTGACAGCCAGACAACCGGCCCGTACAGGGCATGCGTATGGACATAAAAACTGGCGATCACCATCACCGGCCCCATAAAGACGAACACGAGCGGTTCGCCCAAGCCCAACTCCCCCAACGGCCATGGCCCAGCGCTATAGCCATACGCCGCGGCCACGCTGGCCAGGCAGACCAAGGCCAACGGCCAGCCCGTGCGCAACACCAGATAGACCCCAATGACCGCCGCCACGCCAAAACAGACCCGCGCGCCGCGGCGCACCGCTGGAGGTGTCAGCAGGCCACGGGCAATCACTTTATAGGGCGCCAGAACTTTACCGGGTGTTTGACCCTGGGCATGATCTGCATATTCATCCACCAAATTGGTTCCACTTAGCACCAACATAGAGCCCAAGAGCATGAGCACCAAGAGAAATCCATCAAACATGCCATACCCAAGCGCCAGCACACTCCCAACCACCACCGGCACCACGGCAGCACTCATCGAAAACGGCCGTATGGCCCAATACCATGCCCCTAGCTGCTCCCGCATCCACTGTATCCTCACCATTCCGCATTCCGCATTCCGCATTCCGCATTCCGCATTCCGCATTACCACGGTGTGCGGCGATACTTGGCAAAATCCGGCTGCCGTTTTTCCAGAAACGCCATGCGGCCCTCCTGCGCTTCTTCACTCGTATAGAACAGGCTAGTCGCCCCATGGGCCAGCGCCTGCAGGCCATAGCCATGGTCCGTATCCGCATTGAACCCGAATTTCATAAACCGAATCGCCGCAGGGCTTTTCGCCAGAATTTTCTTGCACCACATATCCGTCTCTTCATCCAGACGCTCCGGCGGCACCACTTTATTCACCAGGCCCATATCGAGGGCCTCTTGTGCGCTGTACTGATCACACAAATACCAAATCTCCCGCGCCTTCTTCTCGCCCACAATACGAGCCAGGTACATGGCGCCGAAGCCGGCATCGAAGCTGCCCACCTTGGGGCCCGTTTGCCCGAAGATGGCCCGCTCCGAGGCCAGCGTCAAGTCGCAAATCACATGCAAAACGTGCCCGCCGCCAATGGCATAGCCATCCACTTTGGCAATCACCGGCTTGGGAATTTCCCGGATCAGGCGGTGTAAATTGCGCACCTGCAAGCGTGGCGTGCCACTCTCGTCCTCATACCCCCCATGGCCTCGGATTTTTTGGTCCCCGCCTGAACTGAAATTGCCGTGTTCGCCGGTCAGCACCACGACACCGATGTCGTCGTCGTACCAGGCGTCCTGAAAGGTCTCAAGCATTTCATCGACGGTCCGGGGCCGAAAGGCATTGAGCACCCGCGGCCGATTCATACTGACCGTCGCCACCCCGTCCTTTTTGGTATAAATGATATCTTGGTACGCGTCCTGCACTCTATCCTCTCCCTCTTTGCGCACGCCGTTATCCAGCTGCCACCGTCCGCTTGGCTTTGTAGAGATAGACAATACCACCATGCAAAGATTGAGCTTGCACATCGGTAAACGCCTGGCGCGCCATTTCCTGGCAAAAGCGCGCGCCAGCGGGAAAAACCGCCGCGGTCTGCGGCAAGTAGGTATAGGCATCACGGTTGCCCGACAGCCAGCCACCGAGACGTGGCATAATCATGCGGGAATAGCTGCGGTAGAGCGGCCCCAACACCGGCCCCTGCGGCTGCCCGAATTCCACCACGAGCGCCACCCCACCGGGCCGCAAGACCCGGTGCATTTCGCGCAGGGCGGTACGGAGACAGTCGACATTACGCAACCCAAAGGCCACCGTGACACAATCGAAGCTCGCGTCGCGAAACGGCAAGCCTTGCGCATCGGCCAATGCGAACACGAGCGGCTCCTGGCGCTTACGGGCTTTGCCTATACCATAGCGCAAAATCGTATCACAAAAGTCGGTCGCCACAATCCGGCCATCCCGCCCCACATGGCGGGCAAAGGCCAGGGCCAGATCAGCCGTGCCGCTACACACGTCCAGCACCATGGCGTCCGGCGGCACCCCACTATAGGTGACGGCACGCCGCCGCCACCGCACGTGCAGGCCGACACTTAGGACACTGTTGATCCGATCATAGTGGGCGGCAATGGCCGTAAACATCTGCCGCACCGCGTCACTCATGGCACCGTCCTCGGATAACGGTTAGGTTGCCACATCTCTTGCACACCAGGAAAATCACCGCATATTATGATGACCGGCTGAGCAAACCGCAACCGGTGGCTGATGGGCGGACGCCGGTCCATAGCGCCAGAGTCCGGATGAGCGGCTGCACCGACGGAGCTTGTGGGTGTCAAAGCAAGTACAGCCGACCCGTGCCACGATCACGATCCATGTCAAACAAAAACTCGATCAGCCGATTGGCAACCGTTTCGGCGTGCTGCCGATCTCGCATCATGCGCTGGTCATTGGCAAGCGTGAATACGGGCAGGCTCTGAGGCGTGTTGTGTGGCTGGATTGTGGCCTCAAGCAATTCAGGGCCTTCATCTCAAGCCACACGCTACGTATTCGTTTGGTGATGATGCTGGAGCCAATCCTGCAACTTGGCTCTGCTCTTGGCCGCTTTGGCTCGAATGTCGGGAGGATTGCCACGAGCCTTACGGTCTTCAATTTGCCGATGCACCGCCATTACATCGGCCCAGTGATCCTCAATATAACTGGCGACGGCCACTACTTGGGACTCTGTCAGATTCAATATGGCGGCAATATCAGGTTGTGACCACCCAGCTTCAAGGTAATGAAGGACATCCCAGACGGTGATCCGTGTGCCTTCAATACGGTTTTTCACGATCATCAGGCCCCCTATCAATCGACCTTCCCATGCTTCATTTGACCTCTATCTCTGACTTG
>CBCXVS010000355.1:0-6605 GCA_965178525.1 uncultured bacterium
CGGGCGTCAAATTGCCCTTAAATACCTCCGCCGACATCAATCGTATAGGCATCATAGGCGATAAGCGGGAATTGCTGTAGTATATCCGCATTATGTTATCATCCCATTCGAAATTCAGAATGTGGTGACTATCTTGAAAAGATTATCACAATGGTCGACAACATGGGCATTGCGTTCGCCTTCCTGCTCTACGTCACCCTCTTCCGTCTCACGATCATTGCCACCGGCGTGATTAGCATTGTGTTGGGGTATCGCCTGTTTTGTCGCGGTATCTGGCCGGATAGCAGCGTCGGCCAGGAGACGTATATCGAGGCAAATGTGGCAGGGTCGCGCTTCACGCTCAAAAATGCGGCGCCAGGGACGTGTTTCGCGCTGTTTGGTGTGCTCGTTATTAGCGTCATGTTGGTACAGAGTCCTCCGGGGTTCAGTTTTGAAACGCTCAACAACGCTTCGAAGCTGGTACTCCGTGGTGGTGAAGACAACACATTACAAACCTTGACGCAAGCGGGCATCGAGTATGAGAGGCAACATAACACGGACAAGGCCATGGCGGCTTATCGAGAGGCCGTGACTTTGGCAGCGCTTCCGATGAATTATCTGGCCTGGCTTTACCAGAAAGAGGGGCAATTTGACAAAGGTCTGCCACTTGCTCGGGTAGCGGTTATGGTGATGCCTGACAACGCTGATATCATCGATACGCTCGCTGTGATCCTGTGTAAGGCTGGGGAAGACGCCGAAGCTCTGCACTCGATAGGCAAGGCTGCTGAGCTGAACCCGACTCGATACGCCCTGCAGCTAGAAAAATTCAAAAGCGGTTCCTGTGAGTAACCGTGAGGGAGAATGCCATGATGAGAAAACGTCTGAGAATATTCGCTGTCATATTATCTACGATAATCGTATGTGGGCTTGCAAAGAATACCGCGGCGCAATATTACGATAGCAGTTATGCACTCGTCATCGGCATCGATATATATCCTTCTCTGCAATGGCCGAACCTCAGATATGCTGTCAAGGATGCCAAAAGCATGGCCAAATTCTTGAGGCAACAAGGGTTTAAGGTCACGACGCTCTACGATGCGCAAGCCACTGGAACCAACATTATTGCCAAGATGCAAAATCATCTTGCTCGTCAGGTTGCAAAGAATGACCGCATTTTGGTCTTTTTTGCCGGACACGGCTATACTGAAACGCTCGGCGGTGGGGATTTTGGGTACATCGTGCCCTACGATGGTACCTCAAGCAGTGCCTCATATATTTCCATGGAGACACTCAGAACGCAATCCCTCAAGATGGGCAATGCCAAGCACCAATTATTTATCATGGATGCATGTTATGGCGGCCTATTGGGATTGAGAAGTGGCGCCATTCCCGCCACGATCCCCAACTATCTGGATGAAATCACGAAGCGCCGAGCTCGGCAGGTGCTCATGGCGGGGGGTAAGGATCAGCAGGTCGTGGATAATGGCCCAGGGCAGCACAGCGTGTTTACGGGAGAGCTGTTAAAAGCTCTTGAAGAAGGCAAGGCCGACCTCAACCGCGATGGATATATAACCTTTTCGGAATTAGCAGCTTACATCGTTCCTGCGGCATCCAATGCCTATCAAACGCCATCGGTTGCCCAACTGCCCCGACATCAATTGGGAGAATTTGTATTTCGGTCGCCCCAGCGCAGGCCACGGACCCACGTAATAGTAGCTTATGTTCCTGATAACGCGGTGACGCGTGGTTCGATCACGGAATTACCTTTTTTCATGACCCGCCTTGTCAGTGCACAAGACCTGCGTGACAAAAATCAATGGGATTTGGATGTCATGCGTAATGAAATTTATGCCCGTCATGGCCGCCGTTTCAAGCGTAAGGATTTGCAGGACTATTTTAATGATCCACCATGGTATTCCCCTCAATATGATCCTAAAGAATTTCCAGTATCACTTCTTACTAAGACTCAACAGGAAAATGCTAAATTCATTCGGGACTACCAGAGAAAACATGAAAACCTTCAATAGAAATAAACTTGTAATATATGTTTTACTTAAAATATATGTTATGAGTTCTATAAGTATATTTAATCATTTTTATTACATTGTTGCGCATGTAGAAGGATCAAAAATTATAAAGAATGATAAAATAGAAAAAAACAATACGATTATTTATCGTCCTATGCCTTTTGGAGAAAATAGAAAACGCTTAACTTTAGAATATATTAAATATCATTAACACCTGAATCGTTATCTATACGGCGCTGGAGAATTCGAAAAGCAGGCAAAGTAAATGTTTCTTCCCAATTTATAGTTGATCGTGATGGCGCTATCTATCAGATCATGCCGGAAAACTGGATGGCACGGCATACTATTGGTCTAAACCGTTTGGCGATTGGGATTGAAAATGTCGGGGGGCCTAAGTGGCCTCTTACGGATGCGCAGTTAGAAGCCAATGCCTGGCTTGTTCGGTACCTATACCAGAAGTATGAGACCATTCAATATCTGATCGGGCATCATGAATATTTACGTTTTCGCGGGACGCCTTTATGGCAAGAGAAGGACCCATCATACTTTACAGTGAAGCAAGATCCCGGCGATCATTTCATGACAAAACTTCGACATAAGCTCAACGATATGACCCTATTGGATCACTACGAACAATCTCCCCCATAGTCACGCTGGCTATGGCGAAGCCAAGGGGTAAACTCATTAATTTAGCCTTTCTACTGAAGTCAGCCAAACATCGTTTTTCTCGATCTGGTATCTGTCAATATCTACCTTCTCTTTGGTCCAGAGATCTCTGTAGCCCCAATTGCCAAGAACCTCACCCTCGACGAGAACGCGATCAACCTCGCATCCGTCTACAATGATCTTGCACTCCAAAGCCTCAATGTGTTTCGAGATGGTCTCTAACTCACCGGTGAAAACGGTCTTGTCACCGATGTAGAATACATTCTTAACCTTCATTTTAAATCCATGAGTCACAATCTCTCCCAGGCAGATCAACGCCCTCAAGACGAAAGAGCGCGCCTATACGGCGCGCCTACAAATAACATCTGCGTTTACCGATCCTTCATGCCTCGACTCACGCCCCCACCGGCTGCAACTCCGCCGCCGGCGTCTGCGCCAGGCTCACCGGCGTGTCGAGATCGAACGGGCTATTGAGTTCCAGCTCCTTGCCGATCTCCCGCAGCGCCGGCATCACTTCCTGCCCCATCAGACGAATGCAATCCATGGAATCCTCATGCGTCACCTTGCCATCGTTGCCCCACAACGCCAGGATTGACGGACGGGTGTCCTCGAGGATTTGGCGCAGCGACTGGATCACCTGATCCGGCGTGCCACAGATAATATTCTTATCCGCCAGTTGTTTCTCAAAGGGATCGGCCCGGCGGTCGAGCTGCGTTTGCGCCCGCAAGCGCCGGGACGCAGCGGAACTGTAGCCCGGCGGGCTAAACCACACCGGATGGCCAAGCCCGGTAAATTCCCCGAGCATCCACATAAATTCGCGCCCATTGCGCAGCGCCTTTTCCTCACTATCGGCCACGTGGCACCGAATCAGATAGCCCCGCTGCTCCGGACCCGATTCATAGCCGACCCGCTTCGCTGTCTCATCGTAAATCCCCCAGATATCCAGGGTTTGCTGCACGGTCGTGTTGAGGCAGATATAGGGATAGCGATGCTCAGCCGCCCAGACGATGGTTTCGGCGCTGGACACACCGGGGATCCAGATGCGCGGGTGCGGTTGCTGCAGCGGCAGCGACCACGGATTGACGACGCGGAACTGATAGTGATCGCCCTCCCACCGAAACGGACCGGGCTCCGACCAGATCTTCACGATGAGATCGTGCGCTTCCTCGAAGCGCTCGCGGTTGTAGGCCGGGTTGACGTTGTTCGAGAGCTGCTCTGTGCCCCCGCCGCGCACAAAACCCGAGACCAGCCGGCCTTTGGAGACCATGTCGATCATCCCCAGTTCTTCGGCAATCTGGATGGGATTGTCGTTCACCGGCAGGGGATTGCCCAACAGGACGATCTTGACCCGCTTGGTCGTCGCCGCCAGGATGCCCGCATACATATTGACCCGAGCTTGCATGCAAAAGGGGGCGTTGTGGTGCTCGTTCAGCATAATCCCGTCCACACCCATTTCTTCCGCGTACAAATACTCCTCCAGCCGCTCATTGTAGAGGCGGCTGCCTTCGGCCGGGCTGAAATATTGGTTCGAGAACATGAGGGCGCTGACGCCCCCCTGTTTCAGGGCCTCTTCCTCCGGATAGGCCGACATGGGCTGCTCGGTAAAATACATGAGATGCATGACGATCTCCTCTCTTTTCCCCTTGGTAAGGCCGTTACGACCCTGAGATAAAATCGGTTACAACGTCGGCGAGTTCCTGCGGCTTTTCCACGTCCATGCAATGACCACAGCCGTCGAGCGCATGCAGTTTGGCATTGGCAAGCGACGCCACATAGCGATGCGCACAACTCACCGGAACGACGGCGTCTTCCTTGCTGTATACGACCAGCGTTGGCGTCTCAACACCGCCCATCAGAATGGGCAGGGCCTGGTTGAACATATATGGCTTCCAGGCGACTCGAACGGTCATTTCCCGGTTGATCTCCCACGCTTCTCGCTGATCGACCGTCGTCTCTTTGCCGTACAGCGCTTCGAACTTGGCCGGATCGTGGAAGCATTGCTTCACATACTCCTCGCCGGAGACCAGAAACTGGTCCGCGATTTCGCCCTCTGGCGGCTGCACACCCACGGCGCCAATCAGCACCATGCGTTCGAACTGGCGTTGACACATGGTGGCCATCTCGGCCGCGACCCAGCCGCCAAATCCCAAGCCAACGACCGGCAGGGTCTGCAAGCCCAGGACGTTCAGGAGCCAGAGATGGGTGAGCGCCATGTCCCGCACGCTGCGCATCCACTCCGGACGCTCTGAGGCGCCAAAGCCCGGATGCGTCGGGATGTACACCGTAAACCGTTGGCTAAGTTCGTCATAAAAAGGGAGCCAGCCCGGGCTCCCGATATCGTCTTGGAAAAGAAGGAGGGGGCTGCCTTGGCCGCCTTTCATGAGGTGGACCTTGCCAAAGCCGACCTCGATAGTTTCCTCTGCGTGGCTCGTGCTACTCATCGCTTCTCCCTTATCACACAATCTCCTCTCGCAGCAGGGGCTCGTCTCGATCATCACCATAGTAAAAGGGCTTCCTGGCCCTGTCAACCATGAGGCGATGTGGCCAGCACAAGCGGGCCTTGCACTTCGTGCGCAACTCGTATACCGTATGCGCGACGTATGTGAGACCGAACGTGTGAGCTATTGGAAACGGGAGGTAAGCATGCACCATGGCCAGCCCATCTTCAGCAGACGACACTTCCTGCAGGGACTCGGCGCCATTGGCGGCGCTGGCGCTGTCTATCACGGCTTGACCACGCTAGGTTTAATGCGGATTCCTGAGGCCAATGCCGCAGGCTGCGAGATGCCGGAAATCAACACCCATATCGGCAAGGGCAAGCGCGTGATCGTGCTTGGCGCCGGTCTCGCGGGCTTGTGCTCGGCGTATTTGCTGGCCAATAACGGATTCCGCGTCCGGGTCATTGAAGCCAATGACCGCTTTGGCGGCCGCAGCTTCACCATACGCCGTGGCGATACATTCCGCGAAGTCGGAGGGCCGGAACAAGCGTGCCAGTTCACGAACGACCGCCTGTACTTCAACGCCGGACCCGGCCGCATCCCGCAACATCACTGTGTGGTGCTGGAATACTGCCGGCGTTTCAACGTGCCGTTGGAGCCGTACATCTTTCTCTGTGAAGCCAATCGCCTGCAAAACGATGACGTCCTCGATGGCAAGCCGGTGCCGTTTCGCCGCGTGCAGCATAACCTCCGCGGCGTCATCTCCGAGCTGCTCGCCAAGGTGACCCAACAGGGCGAACTCGACAAGGAACTCAGCCCGATCGACCGGCAGAAATTCCTGGACATGCTGCGGAATTTCGGCGCCCTGACACGGAAATCCAATGGTCAATACGTCTACGAAATCCCGGCTGATCCCAGTCACGGCTACCCGCGATCCGGTTATCGCGTCGAACCAGGGGCGAATCTCCACGCCGGCACGCCGTATCCGGGCATCAGCCTGAAGACGATCATCGCCTCGAAGTTCTGGAACCCGGAGCTGTTCAATCACTTGGAGTATTTTTGGCAGACCTCGCTCATGCAGCCGAGCGGTGGCATGGACATGATCTGGAAACGCGGTTTCTTGCCGCAGCGCGTGCCGGTCGAGGCGATTCCGCCCGATATGCGGTCCGATCGGGAGCCGACTGTGCAGGCCCTGGTGACGCTCAACAGCCCGGTCAAATCCGTTCGCAATTTCAACACCGGGGTTGAGGTTGTGCATGGCAACGATGTGGTCGCCCAGGCGGATTACTGCATCTCCACCATGGCGCCGATCCAACTGGTGCAGGTTGGCCGTGGCTTTTCGACGTCCTTTGTCAACGCCCTGGCCGACATCGCTTACCGGCCGGCGGCCAAAGTCGGCTGGCAGACCAAGAGCCGGTTTTGGGAGGCCGAGGATGGGATTTACGGCGTGCGACCTGAAGACGCCTAACTTAAGTGGTTTGAACCAGTTGAAGGA
>CBCXVS010000356.1:0-6602 GCA_965178525.1 uncultured bacterium
TGGTGGTTATGCAACGGGAACTATACCTGGTTGCAGCGGCAAGTCGCTTTTTACTGCGACGAACTGGAAAAGGCCGGGAAGTACACGCTGTACCTGTGGCCGCCTCACTGTCTCCTCGGTGCGGACGGGCACGCTCTGGCCGGGGTCATTCAGGAGGCACGCTTGTTCCACGCCTTTGTCCGAGGCGCCAAGGCGTGGATGGAAATCAAGGGGGGCAACGCCCTGACGGAAAACTACTCGGTGCTGACGCCGGAGGTCCTGATGCGCCACGACGGCCGCCCACTGGCGCAGCGCAATACACAGTTCGTCAAAACCCTGCTGGAGGCCGATGCCGTCATCATCGCCGGGCAGGCGGCCAGCCATTGCGTGAAGAGTTCGATTGAAGACTTGCTTGGGGAAATCATGGCCACGGATGCGCGCTTGGTGCGCAAGGTATACATCCTGCGCGATTGCATGTCCGCCGTCGCGGTGCCGGACCCGGCCCATGCGGGCCAGTTCCTGGCCGACTTCACGCCGCAAGCGGACGAGGCCATGCAACGCTTTGCCGATGCCGGCATGCACGTGGTGAGCAGTACGGAGCCGATGGTGAGCTGGCCGGATATGGACCTGTAAATCATACGACAACCTCAAGCACGGAGCGTAGCAATGAGTACGACCCATATCAATACCTTATTCCAAAATGCGCACACCGGCGGCCAACTGTCCTCGCAGGGATTGCAGGCGCTGACGGTGCAGGCGGACATCGGGGCGCAGATTCAGGCTGGCCTGGGTATTGCCCCGGACGATGTGCCAAGTGCCGATGTGGTACTGGTGACCATGATGCCGGATGATTCCGGGTCGATCCGTTTTGCCGGCAACGCCCAGGTCGTCCGGGATGGGCATAACCTGGTACTGGACGCCCTGGCGCCATGCAAACAGCAAGCCGATATCCTGGCCCACACCCGCTATCTCAACGGCTGTGTGCTGTTTCCGTACTGCCAGCTAGAAGATACCGTGCGGATGAGCAAGACCAACTACAATCCCGATTTGGGCACACCCCTGTATGATCAGATCGCCGTGGTGCTCGGGACGGTCTTAGCCAAGGCGTGGGAGTTTGAGGACACCGGTGTCCCTGTGCGGACGGTGACGCTTCTGATCACCGACGGCGTCGACCAGCATTCCAGACATCAGTCGGCTGCAACCGTGCGAGCGCTGGTCGAGGACATGCGGCGCAGTGAATCGCACATCGTTGCCGCCATGGGCATCGACGATGGCTCGACGAACTTTCGCACTGTCTTTCGGGATATCGGCATTCCGGATACATGGATCCTCACACCGGGTAATTCGGCGAGTGAGATCCGTACGGCCTTTCAGGTCTTTTCCCAATCGGCTGTCCGCGTCTCCCAACAGGCTGGCGCCCTGACGCAGACAGCCCTGGGTGGCTTTACCAATTAACGAAGCGCTGCTGGAGGATCGCCGATGGAGACGGGCAGCGTTAGAGCACACCGCACGGGCACGCCATTATTCGACGTAGCGGGCGGCTCGGTACGCGGCCGTACACACGACCAATCCGGCCGCAACAACCAGGACGCCCTGGCCTGGTGCTGCACCGATGACGCCATTATCGCCGTGGTCTGCGACGGTTGCGGCAGTGCGCAACACAGCGAGTTCGGCGCGCAACTCGGCGCTCACTTACTGTTGCAAACGCTGCGCCTGTGGTTGCCCGATCTCCATCGCACCCCGGCAGGCACGATTCTCGCACACGTGCGGCAGCAGGTGTTGACCCCATTGCACGGCATCGTCCGTACAATGGGCGGCAATCATCTGCACACCATCCGAGAATATCTCCTCTTTACGGTGGTTGCAGCGGTGATCACGCCGCAGCACGCCTTGGTCTTCACGTTAGGTGACGGTGTCGTGGCCATCAATGGCGTGGTGACGAGCCTGCGCTATGACGATAATACGCCCCCCTACCTCGCCTATGGCCTGATTGCAGACAAGCTGGATGAGGCTTTGCGGGCACAGCTGATGTTTCAGGCGCACTACAGCGGACGCAGCGATAACGTGCATGCCATCCTGCTTGGGACGGACGGCGTCGACACGCTGCATCAACATGCCGATACCCGCCTGCCGGGCCGGGACGAACGGGTGGGTCCGTTGGCACAATTCTGGCGCCAGGACCGCTACTTCACGAACCCGTACAGCATCACGCGCCACCTCACGCGCCTGAATCGCTCCGTCATGCAACCGGACTGGGAGCGGCGCGACCTGAGACGCCATGAAGGCTTGCTGGCCGATGATACCACGCTCATTGTCATCCGCCGCAAGGCGGGTGGCGCGAAGGACAAATAGCCGCATGGATGTTTATATTGCCGGCAAACGTGTTCGTGTGACCCCGAAAGATGCGATTGGGCATGGTGGTGAAGCAGATATTTACACGCTGGGGCAGGGAGTGGCCCTGAAGCTATTTAAGCCACCCGAGCATCCCGATTTTGCCGCCCGTCCCGAGCAACAGGTGGCGGCGGCCCAGCGCCTGACCACCCTGCAGACGAAGCTCCCGGCGTTTCCGGCGGGACTGCCGGGCCGCATTGTCACACCTCTTGAGCTTGCGACCAACCGTGGCGGGACAAAAGTCTTAGGCTATACCATGCCGCTGGTGCAAGAGGCCGAGGTGCTCTGGCGCTATGGCGACAAAGCGTTTCGCCAGCAGGGCATCGGCGCCGCGATGGTCGTCGATATCTTCCGCGACCTGCATGCCACGGTGACAGCGCTCCATGCCGCCGACATCATTATTGGCGATTTTAACGACCTCAATGTCCTGGTACGCGATACCGAAGCTTATGTCATCGACGCCGACAGTTTCCAATTCGGCGCCTTTCCGTGCCAGGTCTACACCGAGCATGTTATTGATCCCATGTTGTGCGATCCGCACGCCACCCGCCCGGTGCAGCAGCAGCCCTACACGGACATGTCCGACTGGTATGCCTTCACCGTCATGCTCTTTCGCTCCCTCTTGCTGCTGCACCCCTATGGCGGGGTGCACAAACCCCCGCGGCCCAGCCAGCGCCTGCCGCACTCGGCGCGTCCGCTGCATCGCATCACGGTTTTCGACCCGCATGTGCAATATCCGAAACCGGCGTATCGCTATGATATTCTGCCCGACGCCTTGCTCCAGTACTTTCATCACGTTTTGACACGAGATGTACGCGGCGTGTTTCCACGGGCGCTCTTGGACACGCTCACATGGACCACCTGTGCACAATGCGGCCTCGAACATACGCGCCCCGACTGCCCCGTATGTCACGGCACGGCCCTGCCCGTGGTCTATTCCGTTGTGAACGTACAGGGTGGCGTCACTGCCAAAACCGTGGTCGACGCGCCAGGTCCCATCCTATGCGCCACCGTGGCCGATGGCGCCCTACGCCTGCTCATCCGCACCGACGCCGGGGTGGTGCGAGAGGATCAACACCTCGTCCTGGCCGGGCAACTTCACCCCCATATGCATCTGCGCCTCCTCCCCAACACGACCCTGGTCGGCCAGGGCCATCAGCTCGCCATCGTGCCGCATGCTGCGCCGCCCACATGCCTGGAGGTCGAGACGTGCCACGGCACGCCGGTTTTTGACAGCAATAGCGCGACGTATTTTTGGGTGCAACACGGTCAGCTCATGCGCGCCGGAGCATTCGGTCCGGAACGCATTGGCGACGTCTTGTCCGGTCAGACGCGCATTTGGGTCGGCCCCACGCTGGGCTTTGGATTCTACCGCGCCGGTGACCTCTGCGTCGCCTTTGTCTTCGATCCATGCGGTGCCGGCCTGAACGACAGCATCCGCCTCCCCGCCATGCGCGGACACGTCATGGACGTCACGTGTCAGATCGCCCGGGACCGCTGTTGGCTGATCTGGCGCACGAAGGCACGCGAACGAGTGCTGAAACACGCCGCCGTGATTCGCGCCGACGGCACGGTCGAAGCGACGCTCAGTACAGCTGGCGATACCACCTCCTGGTTGCAGGCGGCGTCCGGCGCTCTGGCGGTGGACGCGATGCTCCTGGCCCCGACCGATGAGGGCATCACCCGTGTGGACATCCGGCAGGGGCAGCTGGTCCCCACCAAGACGTTCTCGCATACCGAGCCGTTTGTCGATGCGGCCAGCCGCCTCCTGCCAGGTTCCGGCGGCATTTATGTGGTGCGCGACCGCACCGTGCAACTCCTGACCCTATCGTAAGCCAACCCAGAGGAACACCATGACCCCGCAACCGGCTCAACCCATCAGCGATATTTACCGCACGTCATTGGCCCTGCTCACCGACCTCTATCAACTCACCATGGCCTATGCGCACTGGAAGGCCGGCACCGCCGACAAGGAAGGCGTCTTTCACCTCTTCTTCCGCCAGAATCCCTTCCAGGGAGGCTACACGCTGGCTTGCGGTTTGACCCACACAATCGATTTCATCAAACAGTTTCGCTTTGAGGATAGCGACCTGGTCTGTCTGGCCGACTTGCGCGGCAACGATGGCCAACCGCTCTTTGAAGACCCCTTTCTCCATGACCTCGGCGACATGCGGTTTGACTGTGATCTGCATGCCGTCCGTGAAGGCAGTGTCGTCTTTCCGTTCGAACCCATGCTACGCGTACAGGGACCCATCATTCAGGGCACGTTGTTCGAAACCCCATTCTTGACCTTGACCGGTTTCCCCAGTCTCATTGCGACCAAGGCATCCCGTGTCAAATTTGCCGCCGAAGGCGAGCCGGTGCTGGACTTCGGCCTGCGCCGGGCGCAGGGCATTGATGGCGCCTTGCTGGCCAGTTGGGCCTGCTATGTCGGCGGCGCCGATGCGACATCCAACGTGTTGGCCCACAAACTCTTCGGCATCCCCTGCCGCGGGACGCATGCACACAGTTGGGTCATGTCATTTGCCGACGAGTGCACGGCCTTCATGACCTATGCCCAGGCCATGCCGAACAACTGCGTCTTCCTCGTCGATACCTACAGCTCTCTCGACGGTATCCGACATGCAATCGAGGTCGGCCAGTGGCTGCGTCGCAAAGGCTTCGAGATGATTGGCGTCCGGCTCGATTCCGGCGACTTGGCGTATTTGAGCAAGCAAGGCCGCAAGATGCTCGACAACGCGGGGTTTTCAGAGACGCAGATCTTTGCCAGCAACGACCTCGACGAGTACCTCATCGCCAGCTTGAAGCAACAGGGTGCGAAGATCAACGTCTGGGGCGTCGGCACCCAACTCGTTACCGCTTTCGACCAACCGGCCCTGGGTTGTGTCTACAAACTGGCCGCCTGGCGCACGCCGGGCGGGCCCTGGCAATATCCGATCAAGCTCTCGGAGCAGCTCATCAAAATTTCCACGCCGGGCATGCAGCAGATTCGGCGCTACTGCCAGCGGGGCAAGTTTGCCTAGGACATGATCTACAATGAGGAACAGCCACCGGCTGCCCATGCGGTGACGATCGATCCGCTCGATGCCACCCGGCAGCGTCAAGCCAGGCGCAACACGGCCTATGAGGATTTGTTGATTCCGGTATTCCGTGGTGGGACATGTGTGGATCAGCCGCCGGCCCTGGAGGATATCAGGGCCTACGCGCAGGAACAACTCAGCATGCTGCACCCGACGATCAAGCGTCACCTCAACCCACACGCGTATCCGGTGGGGCTGGAGGCAACGCTGCATCACCTGAAAACCGATTTGGTTCTACAGGCCAAAGGGCTCAAATAACGTATCCGCTAGGCGTTTACGCGACGCCACGCTCTTGCAGCTTGTCCGGCGTCGCCAGCTCGTAGAATTCAATATCATAGGATGTGAGCAGCGCCTGCATCTGGAGGTTGTCACGCAACACCGATTCCGGCACATTAGGCCGGCGATTGGGCTCGATACGTTCCTGGGTCCACTCGGCATAGACGACGTTGGCCTCGCCAGGCAACCCCTGCCCGCCGATGTAGACCTGCGCCTTGTTGCGGCCTTGGGCCTCGTAGGCCTGACAGATTTTGGTGAGTAATCCTGCGACTTCCCAGGCTTTTCCGGGTTTGGTGCGGGCGACGCGTCGGATGATGTACATGGTGCGTTCTCCTCTTGCGATATCGGCAAATGGTATGAGATGGTACGACACGACAGTCCGTTTCGTGAGCGGATGCTACCGTCCTCTCAGTGGAGAGGGCGCCACACTGTAGCATGGGTTTAAAAATAGGAAAAGCACGCCCGGATTCGTCCTTTGACGCCAAGACGGGGCTGCACTACAATCGGTCTCAGAACGGCTGTCTAGACCATGACGTATGTAGATTGTCCTCACCATGAAGGAGACAGAGGAATCTCGATGGGTCTTATGCGTTTGCACAAGGCCCGGTCAGATCAACGAGAATACCCCACACAACGCAGATGATATCATCCTATTCCACGGCGCCTCCTCTAGCCCGAAGTTCCCCTGGCAGAATAGGCGGAGGGTTAAGTAGATCAACAGGTTAGCCCAATTCAAACGAGGCAATTCCGATGAGTTTAAAGTGTTCGATACTGTGGCTTGTGGTGCTATGCTGTGGTTTGCCAGGGATATCGGTAGCTCAGCCCCAACCAACAGCTTTAATCGCTCTACCCACTTCATCTCTGCATCCGGTTGGC
>CBCXVS010000357.1:0-6594 GCA_965178525.1 uncultured bacterium
ATGACCTGGCTGGGCTCCCTCCATCGTTTGGGGGAGGATAGCCTACCTCATTAACTATTGGGGAACAACCCTATTGTTTGATGGAACTGTATTCCGCCCAACGGAACCCATCGCGCTTGCCCCAAATACGCGTGTGCGCATGACGATTGAATCCGTTCCGCCTGCCGAAGGCGAAACCGCGTCTTTTCTTCGCACGGCGCGTACTCTTAACATCGATGGACCTCCGGATTGGTCAGCGAACATCGACGAGTATCTGTATGGTGGAGACTCGTCCAATGCAGACTGAAGTGTTTCTTGACACGGCATATGCTATTGCGCTGTCGTCGCCCAATGACCAGTTTCATACTCGCGCGGTTGAACTCGCGGAGCAGTTGGAAATCTCCGGAACCCGATTAGTGACCCACGCGCAGTGCTGTTGGAGATTGGGAATGCTTTAGCCAAACAGCGCTATCCAGCGTGCATTTTTTCCCATGGCCATCGGCGCCTCTCCGTGACTTTTCATCTTGACATGGATCGCGTCATCCATATGATGGACTCAAGCCATAGGGATGAAGGCATTCCGGCAGGTGGAAGTTGATATTGTTGTGAGACCGCGATAAACCTAAAAATTGTCACAGATTGCCCGGTACACCGAACCACGAGTGAACGTGTGTCTCATACCGGACGATTGCGATTCATCGAGTGGTTACGGCAGAATGCTAAAGGCGCTCTCGGACCATCTCCTGCTGTAAGGAGAGTTCGGCACGCCTTTTTTGGTTTGGAGGACATGCCATGCCAGCGTCTTGGCCAACCAGACGCAGTGTAATAAAATACGGATTAGCGGCTGCGGCAGCCGGTCCCTAGATGCTCCGTCATGTCGGCGCCGCTGCCGCCAGTCCGGAAGAGGACCGCATCGTGCAGGCGGCGAAAAAGGTCAAGCCGGCGGAACTCAACGGCATGATCTGGTCGCTATACTATCGCGGCCCGATGACGGAGCAGCAGAAGACATTCCGGGAACACGCCGGCATCGGGGTCGGCAATATCCAGGACATTTCCACCGCCCAGATCGCGCAGCGCACTATGGCGGAGGCGATTGCGCGCTCGGACAAACTGGACTTTTTCCACCTCGATCTGGGGATGATCCCGTCGCTGGTCTCCGCCGGTTTGCTCGAACCCCTGGACGACTATATGGAGGCCGTCGGATACAAGCTCGACATGCTCGGCAATTTCGGCAATTTTATGCGCTACAAAGGCAAAACCTATGCCCTGCCGACAGACGGCAATGTCCACATCCAGGTGATGCGCAAGGACTGGTTTGAAAACCCCGACGAACAAAACGCCTTTGCCGACCAACACGGCAGACTGCTCACCTGGCCTAAGACATGGGAAGAGCACCAGGAGATCTGCGAATTCTTTCACCGGCCGGAGCAGAATCTCACCGGCTCGGGCAGTTTGCGCGACCGCACCTACGGCGGCTACTGGTTTTATATGTACTTTTACAGTGCCGGGGGCTTTCCCTTCGATGACGATATGGAGCCGACGCTCAACACGCCGGCGGGCGAGTACGCCATGGATGTCTTCCTGAAGCTGAAAAAGGCATCGCACCCCGAAGCCCCGGGCTGGGGCACGCCGCAGATGATCCCGCAGCATCTGCAAGGGCATATTTTTTCCTCGCAGTATTGGGACGGTCTCACCTCCGCGTTGGAAGGCCCCACATCCAAAACTCAGGGCAAGTGGCTCTACGGTCTCGTACCCGGATCAACCGCCAGTGGCAAGATGATGTACCGGTCGATTTCCATCCCGGTCGTTGGGTTGGTGGTGAACCGCTACAGCCCGCGCAAGCAGCAAGCGG
Organism: uncultured bacterium; assembly: GCA_965178525.1. Lineage (GTDB taxonomy): Bacteria > Tectomicrobia > Entotheonellia > Entotheonellales > Entotheonellaceae > CBCXVS01. The sequence continues at coordinate 1,832 of CBCXVS010000357.1, forward strand.
CGCTCATGGCGCTCTATTGGTCCACCTTGAAAAACAGCGTCGACATTGTCGGACACCGCTCCTTTACTTTCCACGACCCCCGGCACACCGGGCATTTCAGTCACCCGACAATCGAAGAGGCATACACACCGGCGGGCATGGCCGCAATCCGAAAAAACCTGCTCGTGACCACGCCAGCGGTCTATCTGACCGGGTATCGCGAGTTCCAGGAAGTGCTTTTCAAGCATGTGGCGGAAGCCTACATCGGGCAGCTCACGGGCAAAGAGGTGCTGACGAAAACCGAGGATGCCTGGCGCCAAACGGTGAAGCGCATCGGCAAGCGCAAGCTCAAAGCCGAGCTGGAGAGCTACAAAGCCGCCTTCCCGAGTGTCGACGTGCCCGCTTAGCGCTTGATATCCGGTGGGGCCAAGCCTCACCCTTCCCAAAGCTAATAGCTGACAGCTATCAGCTAAACCGGACTCCCTGCCATGGCCACGATAGCTGCCGTCAAAGAAAAGCGCATCGCCGGTATCACCCTTTTCAAGTGGAGCTTGTTGGCCCCACTGCTTGGCCTGTTCCTCTTCCTCCTTCCCGTCCTGGCGTTACAGATTTACTTTGCCTTGCACGCCTGGACCATCTATCTCTCAAGCTGGTGGGAGGCGGAGTTCGTCGGTTTGGAGCAGTTCGCCGAGGTGTTGACCGATTCCCGCTTCCTGCAGTCGATTGGGCGCTCGTTCGTGTTTGCCGGGTTCTCCACCCTGGGGTGTTTCGTCGTGGGCTTTGGTCTTGCCCTGCTCATGTACCGGCCATTCAAAGGGCACGGCTTCTTCTACGCCTTCTTCATTCTGCCCATGCTCACCGTGCCAGTCGTGTTGGCCTACACCTTTGAGATGCTGCTGTATCAGAAAGGGCCGATCAACGGCATTCTCAGCACCATCCTCGGCATGGATGTCCATATCATTTGGCTGTCGGATCCGAATGTGGCGGTGCTGACCATTATCCTGCTAGAAATCTGGAACTGGACGCCCTTCGCCTTCATCATCCTGCTAGCCGGACTCTCGGCCCTGCCGCCTGAACTCGTCGAGGCGGCGCAAAATCTGGGGGCGAGCCGCTGGCGCGTCTTTCGCGAGATCCAGTTGCCGCTGTTGCGGCCGGTCATCTTTCTCGCCCTCATTCTGCGCTTTCTCGAGGCCATGGGAGAATTTCCCAAAACCTGGGGCCTGCTGCAAGGCGGTCCGGGCTCGGCCACCGAGTCGATTCCCATCTATCTCTGCCTGACGACTTGGGAGTTCTTTCACATCTCCAGAGGCGCCGCCATGTCATACGTCGTCATGGTCATGATGGTGGTCATTGTGCTGTTGGCCATCCGCCTCTTGCGGCGCGAAAAGCGCTCGTTGGACCGGATGTACCACCGCGTGGGAGAACCCGCATGAGACGGCAGAGCAAGCGCAAGCTGGCAACGGCGGCCCGTTTCACGTTGTTGGGCCTGTGGTTCCTCATCGTCGCCTTTCCCATGTACTGGATTTTGCCACCTCCTTCAAACCCGATCACGAGTGGTTTGCCTGGCCGCCGGTGTACTGGTCTAGCACCCCGACACTGGACAATTACCGCACCGTGTGGACAAGCTACACCGCCGCCCTGACGACGCAAATGGCTGAATCCATGCAAAAACCCTGGGAGGCCCTGCGCAACAGTCTCATGATCTCACTCACCGCCACCACGCTGTCCGTCGCCTTTGGCACGCTGCTCGCCTATGGCGTGTCGCGCTATCAAATTCTCTCCGAAAAGCGCATGTTCAACCTCCTCATGCTGCGCATGATTCCGCCCATCGTGGTGGCGGCCCCCCTGACGCTGTACTATTCGACCCTGCACCTCCTCGATACGGTGACCGGGCTGGTCATCGTCTACGTCATCACCACCCTGCCATATGCCGTGTGGATGACGAAAAGTTTCGTTGATGAAGTGCCGCGCGAAATGGAGCAAGCTGCGGAACTCCTGGGCGCCAGCCGCTGGCGCACGATGTGGGAAGTCATCTTTCCACTCGTGCGCTCGGGCGTGTTCGCGACCTTCCTCTTCATTCTCATCCTGACCTGGAGCGAATATCTGATGGCCCTGATTCTCTCCAAAACGGATGTCGTGACGCTGCCCGTGCAGCTCAGCAAATACGAGGGCACCACGGAAGGCCGCGTCTATGGCCGTCAGGCTGCCCTCGCGGTGGGCGTCACCCTGCCGCTGATCCTCATCGGCTGTTCGATTCGCAAGCACCTAGTCCGAGGTTTCAGTTTTGGTATGGTCAAGAGGTGAGCATCGTGGCCCGTATTGAACTCCAACACCTGCGCAAGACGTTTGGCGACCGCATCGAAGCCGTGAAGGATTTATCGCTAACCATTGATGAGGGCGAATTTCTCGTCCTCGTCGGCCCGTCAGGTTGCGGCAAGACGACGACGCTGCGCATGATCGCCGGCTTCGAAGAACCGACGGCTGGCGAGATCCTGATGGACGGCCGCGCCGTCACCGACCTCGAACCGGGGCAGCGCAATCTCGGCATGGTGTTTCAAAATCTCGCCCTCTTTCCGCACAAAACGGTGGCGCAGAACATCGAGTTTGGTCCCCGCATGAAGAAAGTCGCGGCGGCGATACGGCGCCAACGCGTCGAAGACGTGGCCGCCATGTTGCAGATCACGCACCTGCTCGACAAGCTGCCGAGCCAGTGCTCCGGCGGCGAAGCGCAGCGCGTCGCCCTGGCCCGGACGCTGATTACGGAGCCCGCGGCGTTTCTGCTCGACGAACCCCTCTCCAATCTCGACGCCAAATTGCGCCGAGAAACGCGGGCGTAAATCGACCGGCTGCACCAGGAATTGGAAAAAACGTTTGTCTATGTCACCCACGACCAAGAAGAGGCCATGACCCTGGCCGACCGCATCGTGGTCATGCGCGACGGCCTGATCGAGCAAGTCGGCACGCCTTTGGACATCTACAGTGAGCCGGTGAGTTACTTCGTCGCGGACTTCTTCGGCAGCCCCTCGACGAACCTGCTTGCGGGCGCCATCGAACCCACCGCTGACGGCGTCTGCTTCCGCACCCCGAGCCTCACGATCGACCTCGGTCCCGAGTTTGCCCACCTCGGCCTGGCGCCCGTTACCCTTGGCATTCGCCCCGAACACCTGAGCGTACAGCCGCACGGCGGATCACTGCAAGCTGAGCTGCGGCTCGTCGAGCCGCTCGGCAAAGATACCCTGCTCTACTTCGATCACGGCGGCGAGAAGCCCCTCATCGTTATCGTCGAAGGCACGGAGACATTCCGCACCGGCACGCGTCTGGGCCTCACGTTCAACCCGAATCGACTGTATTTCTTCGATGCGAATGGGAACCGCCTCGGCAAAACGTAATCCCCTCCCCCATTCCGCATTCCGCATTCCGCATTCCGCATTCGATAGGAGGTTCTGATGAGCGAGCACAAGTTGGACAGCTTACCGCTTCAATTCGGTATTTTTGATTGGATCGAGTGGGAAAACCAGCGGCAGCCCCACAACATCTTCGAAGAACGCCTGAAGCTGCTGGAATACGCCGACCAGGCGGGTTTTTACTGCTATCATCTGGCCGAACACCACATTACGCCCTTAAGTCTGGCCCCCTCCCCCAGCGTCTTTTTAGCCGCCGCCCAGCGCACGCGAAACATCCGCCTCGGGCCGCTGGTCTATTTGCTTCCCTTCTACCATCCCCTGCGCTTGTTGCATGAAATCTGCATGCTGGATCACCTGAGCGGCGGACGCCTGGAACTCGGTGTGGGCCGCGGCATCGTGCCCATGGAAGCGGAGAAATTCAACGTCAAGGAGGAGGAAAGCTGGGACATGTTTCGCGAATCCCTCGATCTCCTCCTCACCGCCTTCACGCACGATGTGCTGACTTACGAAGGCAAATATTACACCTACAACGATATTCGCCTCTGGATGCATCCCCTGCAGCAGCCGTATCCGCCGCTGTGGTACGCCAGTGGCAATATCGACACCGTTCCCTGGATGGCCCGGCAAGGGCTCAACACGGCACACGGCCTGGAACCGGCGGAGGCCGCGAAACCGCACTTCGACCTGTACAAACAACTCTGGCAGGAACACCGAGGCGATGCACAGCGCTTGAATGGCCATGTCGAGCAGCCGAAGCTCGGCCTGCTACGCCATGTCCTGGTCGCCCCGACCGATGCGCAGGCCGAAGCGGAATGCCGCAAGGCATTTAAAGCCTGGTTTTACAATATCAACTACCTGTGGGCCGAGGCGGGTTCGGACCGCCTCGATTTTATTGCGGACATTGATCAACTCTTGGGTGGTGGGGTCATGATTGCGGGATCGCCGCAAACGGTGCGCCAGCAGGTGCAGGAGGCGGTCGATACCTCGGGTGTCAACTATTTTTGCTCGGTCTTTGCGTGGGGAGATCTGAGCCATGAGCAGGTGATGCGGTCGACGCGGCTGTTTGCGGAGGAGGTGATGCCGGCGTTTCGATAAATGGCACGGTATAGCCCACTGTCATGGTACCGATACCACAATCGCTTGGTCATACGGTCTAGCGCATCAGACACAAACGGAAAATTAAAAGGCTCTTCGCCAGGTTTGAGGCCAGCCTCGGCATCCGACCTTGACAGTCCTGAAGGCTCATGGTACCAAAGCCAGCGGACGGCGTCTCCTCGCCTGCTGTAGACGCACACGCCGCAATCTCTAGACCGAAGTTCCCCTGGCAGAATAGGCGGAGGGTTAAGTAGATCAACAGGTTAGCCCAATTCAAAAGTCCAT
>CBCXVS010000358.1:0-6529 GCA_965178525.1 uncultured bacterium
TGACCTGGCTGGGCTCCCTCCATCGTTTGGGGGAGGATAGCCTACCTCATTAACTATTGGGGAACAACCCTAATGTATCAAACCGTATGGCTTTTCGAGTGTTCTATACCCCAGCTGTACCTCTCTATACCACATCACATAACTTTCATTCATATACCACTCTGAATTAAAATACTTAGCTGACCATATAGGAATTATAATTCTTGAGTATGAGAGTGAGTACTTCAAAAGATGCGGCCAATCGGCGCCAGATTCTGTGCTTTTTTTGTCATAAAATAATCGTGGGGGTCGGCCCAATTCCTCGAATAAGCAGTGTTCAAATTCCTCTAAAAATATACCTTCAAGCCACCTTTTATGATCATTTGAATTAGGATAACTTATAAATACATCATACTCATAATCGGCTATCTGACTCATATCTATTGTCCTCGACGTGCTACGACATGCTAACATTCAGCTCCCTCCCCGCTGAGCGGGTGACTCCATGAACCGGGCGCCTCAAAGGCGGCGGATTGCAATTTCCCAGTTTGAAAGCCTCAAATCGTCCGTTATTACCAGGAGCCTCTTGATTCCCGATATCGGCTCTGACTGGCTCCAGCACAGAGCTAAGAGTCGAGAGCATATCGCCATGAGTCCCGAAGGGTGAGCTTCCGGAATCACAGTGGATGGTAAATCTTTACGAGAGGTTTGCATTATAGCATAAAATTCATCCACGAAAAATAAGGGAAACATGGGGATTGTGTGGGGATTGTGTGAAGATTTCTTGAAATGTCTGAAAATATCAGTTGGGGAGTATATTTGTGGCCAACCCCGGGAAAGCTCACCCAGTGGATTGAACAGACGTCCCTACTGCTCCGGATACACCATCTCAGGCTTCAGACACCTAATTTGGGAAGTAACGGGATCAGATTACATTTTCGACACGGGTACTTATCCGCGTTGGTTCCATTGCGTCGATGAGCGGCCGAAGACAGCAACCGGTACAATCCAGCGCTTCGTACGCCGGTAAGAGGAATAGAGGTATGCTACACGACCCTGCCATCAGGCAGGGCTCTCATGACCCTCTGTGCCTGGTGTAGGAGAGGCTTCAGCCGATCCGATACCACCGGCCATTGCCCGGTAATGTCGGCATGAAGGACGAGGGCGACTTCTGTGCAACCAGCAGCGAGCGCAAACAAGGGGCCATTGTTTGTCGTATCCAGGATGTACAGCAGTCGTTGGATGAACGTATCGTAGGTTGAGGCATCGATCTCCAACATATCAGTCAGAGGACTCTCAATTCCGCTCTCCAGTCCTACTAAGGGCTCTAATGCTCTGATCTGGCTCAAAAATAACATGCCGACCTGCAAACTGGGCGCCCACAGCTCACGGTTGTTGCAGTATACTTGCATACCCATACAGCTACGCCTCCCATTGCACCTGGATCGTCACATCAGGATAGGCGGCGCGCCATGTCTCGATCTCTGCTTCAACAGCAGTCTTAAAATCAGGAGTGGCGCCCGGCCTCTTGAAGTGAAACCCTATCTCTGCATTCTCATAATACCACGGCAAGTATCTCCTTCCCGATGTCCGAGGACGCGTGATCACGCTCGCTGTCACGAGAGTAGCGAAAATTTTGGCGCGGTTTGACTGGGTAGTGTAACCTCCTATCAGTTTTTGCAACAGAACCGGCAGAGGCGCGAATCCTGGCGCGCCAGCCGTTGTTCGATCATCTTGTTGATCCACCACTCAACATGGAGGCGTGCTATGCAACTTGGAGTCGTTTTTCCACAGACCGAAATCGGTGCCGATCCCCTCGCCATTCGCGATTACGTCCAGGCCGCAGAAGCGCAGGGCTTTCGGCACGTAGTGGTGTACGACCACGTCCTCGGGGCCGATACCCGACAGCACCCGAACTGGATGGGCAGCTACACCTCCCAGGACATGTTTCACGAGCCCTTCACCATCTTCAGCTACATGGCGGCCCTGACCCAGAACCTGGAATTTGTCACCGCTATCCTCATCCTGCCCCAGCGCCAGACGGCCTTAGTGGCCAAACAGGCGGCGCAAGTCGACCTCCTCTCCGGTGGCCGGCTTCGCCTGGGCATCGGCATCGGTTGGAACCATGTGGAATATGAGGCCCTAGGCGAGAATTTTCACAATCGCGGTCGCCGCACCGAAGAGCAGATCGAGGTACTACGGGCGCTGTGGACACAAGATGTGGTGCACGTCGAGGGACGCTGGCACCGCATCACCCACGCCGGCATCAATCCGCTGCCCGTGCAACGCCCGATTCCCCTGTGGTTCGGGGCGGGTCGAAGGCAGGAGCCCATCCCGGTGGACGTGGTGATGCGCCGCATCGCCCGCTTCGGGGACGGCTGGTTCCCCTCATTCGCCCCGGACGACACGGGGCGAGAGGTGGTGAGCCGCCTGCGCGACTACGCCCGGGAAGCCGGCCGTGACCCGGCTGCGATTGGGATGGAAGCCCGCATTAATTTGGCTGACGGCGCCCCGGACTTTTGGAGACAGCGCGCCGACGCCTGGGCGGATTTAGGGGCGACGCATCTGTCGGTCAATACCATGAACGCAGGGCTCAACTCGCCGGATGCCCATATCAAGGCCATACAGCAATTCAAGGAGGCGATCACGGGTTAATCACGGCCGCTGGCCGCTAGGTGGATCACTCTGATAGGGCGCGGCTTGCAGCGTCCAAAACGGTGACGGACGTCTGCCGGCGTGTCATGAGCGCGTACGCAGCAGGCGCAGCAGCTCGGAGACGTGCGCCACCTGGCGGAAATCATGGATGACTTGCAAGCTCGCTTCGACATCGAGATGGCCGGGTTCCACCTCCCCTGATGCAGTTCGCACCTGGGCCCGCGGCGCCAGGGTCCGGTACTTGGCATCGATGTCGGCCCAATCGATCCCCAGCATCGCGGCCCCTTTTGGGGCGTAGACCGTGCTCGAAAACGTCTGCCCGTCCTTGGTCTCGATCGTCACCGTGGCGCCCTGCTTGTACGTCTCGACCTGTTCAGTCGGTGGCGCTCCAACGCGGACCTTGTCAATGAGCTGGTGGATGACCGGGTCCGTAATTTTTGGCTCGGTCGCATGGACCCAAGAGAACGCGTGGTCGGCGGCGCCAGCGGCCAGGAAGTAGGCGGGGCTGTGCGCCATGTCGATGAGATCGGCCGGATGGGCGGGGCCGGCGAGCGCCGTCACGCCCGGACGCGACAGTGTGATCGTCTCGACATTGTCTGGGGCAATATGACCGGCTCTGGCCGCATTGGCCGCGGCCTCGGCCAGGGCGTGGTGCGGATGCCCACCCGGTACGAGCTTGACCGCCATATCGGTGAGGATATCCCACGCCTGCCCCAGGTCACGCGTGATGCTGGCGCCGTCCGTGCCGCCGTAGACGGCACAAAACCCCTTGTCGGTCTCCAGAATCCGTTCTTCCCCGGTGAATCCCCGCTGCGCAGCGAACGCGGCCTGAACCCCAAGCAGGGCGGCAAGCCCAGCGTGATATTCTCGGGCCACACTGGTGTTGGCCGAGGCCATCAGGCCGCCAATCGAGGTAGCCGAGAGCGCAATCGTATGGGTCATCTGCGTCGCGTCAAGCCCCAACAAGCGCGCCGTGGCGACTGCACCGCCAAAAATGGCGGCCACACAGCCGTGAAAACCCTGCGTGCGCAAGCCGGGCGTGACCGCCTCTCCGATACGCCCCGCCGCCTCGTAGCCGAGGACGATCGCGGCCAGCACCTCCTGGCCGCTGGACCCCGCGCGCTCCGCCATGGCGAGTGAGGTGGCCACCAGCGGGGTGCCAAGGTGCACGATATTGCGCAAATCGCTATCATCTGAAGCCGCCGCATCGCTCATCACCGCATTGACCTGCGCCGCATCGCCTCGCGGCAATTTGGGGCCCGCATCGAACCAGATCGAGGCCTCAGGAGTTCCACCCCGCGCCCGCGCTAGGTCCCGGATGATCTCAGCCGACGCGATACCCGAGCCCCACGCTGCGCTGGCAATGGTGCTGGCGATCAGCATCGCGGTATGATCAACGGTTTGTGAGGGGAGATCGTCATAGACAGCCTGCGTAAGAAACGTCGCCAACGTACGCGCAACGGACATAGCACATCCCTTCATTTACGTTTGAGTTCCTTTTATTTACCCCAACGTTTCGCGCCATGCGAACCGCTATAGCATAGCCCTTTGAGCGACACAAGGTTAACAACATCAGGGTTTGATAGGGGTACGTTATTTGCGGCACGCAGGACGAGCCTGTCTGTTCAAGACGTCTGTGATGAAGGCGTGCTTTCCGGCAGTGTAGGACTGCCGATCATGTGGGTATTGTCTCGCGAGGTGTGTCTTCACGCTCACATACCGCCGTCGAATGCTCTCGTTCCGACGGAGAATATCCCGGAATGCGAGATAGTTATTCCATTCACAGCTTGTTGACAACACAATGTGTAGGTGAATCGTCCGCACGTCGGGCTCGGATTCCTTCACCAGGAGGTACCCGCCTTGACTCATATCACCACGATCGATATAGCTGCCCGCAGTGAGACGGGTGACCACAGTTGGGATGACGGCCATCGACGGAACGGCTACGGCGATGTCGAGAATGGGTTTGGCGCTGAGACCGGGAACCGCCGTACTGCCAACATGTTGAATGTCGGCGACGATATCGCCAAGACTCGCACGTAGCGTTTCGGCTTCCGTCAGAAACAGGGCCGCCCATTCGGGCTGGTGTTCCACCACACAAACGGTGTGACGTTGGAGTCCGATCATCTCGCTTCGCCTCGCTGTTTTATATTTGGCGCCTCTCGGCCCTGCTACAGTTTGCCCAGGAGCGTATGGGGGCTCAAAGAGGATTTACATACCATTCCGAGGCAATCGATAGTCCAGCATGCTGAAGCATCTGCCGTTTCGGCCGGTCCTGGCGCCTACATACGACCATGGAAAGCACGGCGCCACGACCTGGCCGCGGCGGTCCGGACTCGCAACGTGCAGACCGCTGCAGCCGAGATCAAAAGCGTCATCGACAAAGCCGAGGTGTTACCCGAGAGCCGGGTGGCGTGCATATCTGGCTCGTCTCACACGGGCCCCCTAAGAGGCCGTCTTCGGCTCCAGGTCTAAGGGCTGCATCAACTCGGACAGCTCCTGAGCCTCATGCAGATATTGCTTGGCTTCGGCCATCGCCATCGACTCACAGAAGACTTCGAGACGGTTGCCATCGGGATCGAAGAAATAGACGCTCTTGGTGAGGAAGTGCTCCGCCGTGAAATCCACCTGGACGCCCTGCGCTTTGAGCCGCTGGTAAAAGGCGTGCAATTCCGCTTCACCCCCCTCGATTTGCAAGGCCGTGTGACTCAGCCCCATACTGCCGACAGGCTGGTCCTCAGGTACCTTGATGACCGCGATATCGTGGTGTTGCTCTCCAAAGGAGAAGAAGGCCATCTGCAGTTCCGCATTGAAATTCACCAGTTCCATACCCAGGGTCTCGGTGTAAAACGTCATCGATACCTGCGGGTCTCGGCAGCCCAGTACAACGTGTCCGACTTTGTTGATCCGTACCATGTCATGCCCTCCATAGATGTGGGTTTGATACAGGATACCCGTGGAGCCGTGGCAAGGCAAGGCCATGGGACAGTCCTTCTCGGGCCAATAGCAAGGGGATGTGGGTCGATAAGGAGGATGATAGACAGCGGGTATCACGGTGTCTCTGTCCTGCGGTCTCACGCCGTGCCCTTCAAAGACGGTCCACTCGGCGGTTGGCCCATGAGTAGGGCTGTCCGCCTCACGCCGTATATTGATGATCGAGTAGACAAGGAGCGAGAACATTTTATATAGAAACAAAGCCATGACGATGTACATCCAAGTAGTATAATTTATCATGGTGATTGCAAATGACTTTTTCACCGGTGAACACAGCTCACTTTTTCACCGGGGTTAACAGACAAAGGAACATAAATGACGCGTGGTAAGTCAAAACACCGCCTTTGCATACGTTGGTTGATGTCCTGCGCGCTTGCGATGCTGCTGTTCAGCCTCTGCTGGCCTACCGTATCGTTAGCACAGAGTACGTCCACGTGCTACGCGTCGGCCGATTTGACGCGCACACAGCCCGTACAAGGCACGAGTTTCATGGTTGCGGCGGCTCATCCCTTGGCAACTGAAGCCGGCTGTGAGATCCTCGGACAAGGCGGTAACGCCATTGATGCAGCCATCGCTGTGCAGATGGTCCTGGCAGTGGTGGAACCGCAGTCGTCAGGTCTAGCCGGTGGCAGCTTGATCACCTATTGGGACAACACCTATCAACAGGTACGCTTTTTCGAAGGACTTTCTCAGGCCCCCGCAATGATCACAGCCGACTTGCGCACCCCTACCGAGCAAGACATTAGCGCCTGCGGTGTCAACCGCTTCCGAGGCCGTGTCAATAACACGGGCCGGGCTTTTGGCGTGCCAGGGACGTTACGTGTGTTAGACCGAAGTTCCTCCCGTGATTCGGCGACAACTTGTTGAAATAAAAACTCAAAAGCCTGAAACGAATTGACCT
>CBCXVS010000359.1:0-6511 GCA_965178525.1 uncultured bacterium
GACTGCGACGATGAATGTGAATACTGCGGTCTGCTGGACCAGTACATGTGGTGGTGCGGGAACGAAGAACCTGGAGGAACACAGCGCGTGGGACAGAAGCTGCCCAATCCCTGGGGGCTGTATGACATGCATGGCAATGTCTGGGAGTGGGTGCAGGATGCGTATGGGACGTATACGGCGGGAGCCGTCACGGACCCACAAGGACCGGCCTCGGGAAAGTTCCGCGTGATTCGGGGGGGGAGCTGGGATAATGACGCCGGACTTTGCAGGGCGGCATCACGCTTACACGCCGCGTCGCATCACACCTTCGATTTCCTGGGCTTCCGTCTGCTGCGGATAGCCCCATAGCCGTCTTCAAGTGCCTGGGCATCATTACCTTTATGTATCTCTCCAGAGGAAAGATATAAATTTAATTTTGCCTCAGTACTTACAACAGATGTCTCACATCTCCGATACCGATCGATCTATGCCTCTTGCCTGATTCTTTCTTTTTCTTAGGTTTGATGCGCTGCGGTGGTGCTGTCGCTCTCTACTGTCAGATTATTGGCATGAGGCCCTATCCTACCACGCCCTACCGTCGTCATATTTCCCCAGCATTTCGCAAGAAAACAATGAGTTAGACTGCCTTATAGAAGCCATTATAGAGCACATTAAGATGGCATGATTTTTGCTTGTCGTAACAACGTATGCCGCTACCTCCTACTCTGAACACGGGCATGGAGCAAACATGTCTATCCCGGTTTGTAACACCTATGGGAAGGCTCGGCTATGTTGAACCAGACGCAGATTAGCCTTCTCCTCCTCCTGCTGGTGACCGGTGTTTCGCAGGCACAAAACCAAGACACTGCCGACTTTGTCACCCTGACCTCGGTGCACGTCGACAAGAAGGCGGATGCCTTACGCGTCGCCATCACGGGGCCGGGGCCGTTCGCGTATTCCGTCTCGGATTCCGAGACGCCCGCCCAGATTGTCGTCCATATCCCGGCCGCCCGCTTTGCCGATCTCCCGATGAGGTACCCGGTCAAGCGGGGCGGCGTGAGATCGGTCCAACTTCATCAAGAGAAGGGAGACGAGCAGACGGCGCGTCTCACCATTCCTCTGGCGCGGCAGACGACGTATCGCGTGATCAAGGATCGGAATCGCTTACGCCTCCACATTGCCTACCCCGAAGGCGCCACGGCTGCGACGCCCACCCCGCTAGCTCCTGTACGGTCGGCCGTCCCGTCGCCACGTCAGGAGGCATACCGCGTCGGTCCCAAAGATGTTCTCGATATCGCGGTCTACAGGGAGGCGGATCTGAGCCGTACGTTTCGGGTGCGTGGCGATGGGTTTTTCTCCTTTCCATTGATCGGCAGGGTGCGGGCGCAAGGGTGCACGACGGCGGAACTCGAGACCGCGTTGGAGCGGCGGCTCGCCCAAGGCTATCTGGTCAAACCGCAGGTCTCGGTGGCGGTCGCGACGTATCAGAGCCAACCGGTCTTTGTCCTTGGGGCGGTCCGAAATCCTGGCCATTTTTACCTGCATGGCAACACCACACTATTGGAAATGATCTCACGTGCCGGAGGACTCCGGCACACGGATGGCCCGAGTAACGTTCTCGTGTTGTTGCGCGACGGTGCGGCGCACGGGACGAACGGCACAACGCCAGACCAAGATGTGCAGGCCATCCGCGTCGATCTGGAAAAGCTCCTGGAGCAAGGCGAGATGCGTCTCAATATGCCGGTGCGGGCGCAAGATGTGATCTATGTTCCGCAGCCCGCCTCGCTCTTCGTGTTTGGGGAGGTGAAGAATCCCGGCCCAATCCTCTTGTCCAGCAAAAATATGACGCTGCTGGAAGCGCTGAGCAAAGCTGGCGGCTTGACGGACATGGCCGCACCGAACCGCACACGAGTCGTCCGTGTTGTGGATGGCGTCGAACGCCGCATACGCGTGAATGTGGCCCATATAATGAAACGAGGCGACCGCAGCAAGGATATCGTGCTCAAACCCGACGATATTGTGGTGGTGCCGAAAAGCTTGTTCTGAGGGTCTGCCGTGGTACCTATGGATACATTGGATGAGCGGGGAAGTCCGATCCGGCAATATGGACGCGTGATCTGGAAACGGCTGTGGTTGATTCTAGCGGTCGTGATCGTGATCATGACTATTGTCGGCATCGATACGATCAAAATACGGCCGGTCTACAAAGCCACGGCGCGTTTACTGATTGACAAAGAGCACTCGGATATTATTTCCTTCGAGGAAGCCGTCGGGCAGAATCCGGTGATGGACCCGATGGTCTCCTATTCGTCCTATTACCAGACCCAGTACAAGCTGCTGCGCAGCCGCTCCCTGGCCCGCCGTGTCGTGCGGAGCCTGCAGCTACACACCCGCTCGGCATTCACGTCTGACGACGGGAGCCCGACGTTTGGGCAACGCCTGACGTCGCTCCCGGCTGCCTGGCTGGGAACCGTCCTGCATCGCCTGCGCCACTATGTTGCACCGGCGCACATGCCGCCGGCGTCACGATCTGCCCAAGCCAACCCGGAGGCCGCGCTGGTGCAGCGGGTGCTGGCGGGCTTGGACGTGGAGCCGATCGCGGACACCCGTCTTGTCGATGTCAGTTTTTCCGCGCCTGACCCGCGCCTGGCCGCTGAGGTGGCCAATGCCGTGACCCGCTTGTATCTGGATCACCATCTCGAAACGCGCTTTGCAGCTTCTCAGGAAGCCGTGGACTGGCTGGACCGGCGCGTACAAGATATGCGCGAGAAAGTTGAAAAGGCGGAGCTTGCCTTACAGACGTACAAAGAAGAACACGGAGCCGTGTCGCTCGAAGCGCGCCAAAGCGTCGTGGTGCAGCAATTAGCCGAGCTGAGTTCGGCGCTGACCAAAGCCAACACCGACTTCATTGGCCTGCAAACGCTCCATCGTGAGGTGCAACAGGCCGCGGCGGAGCCGGACGAACTCGATGCCATTCCCTCGGTGGTACAGAACGGCCTTATCCAAACCTTGCGCCAAGACGATGCAGCGCTGCAGCATCGCGCTGCCGAACTCGAAGAACGGTGGGGGCCGAAACACCCGGGGATGGCCGGAATCCGGGCTAAAATCCGGGCGATGCGCGGCAAAATCCGCACCGAGGTGCACAAAGTGCTGCGTGGCATCAGCACGGATTATAACGTGTCGAAAGCACGTGTGGATGCCCTCCGTGATGCCCTGGAGGCCAAGAAGCAGGAGGCGCAACAATTCAATAAAATCGCCATTCAATACGGTGTGCTCAAACGCGAGGCCGACACCAACAAGCAGCTCTATAATGCCCTCTTAACCAGTATGAAAGAGATGCGTATCAGTGCCGGCCTGAAGCGCAATAACCTCCATATTGTCGATGCGGCGGAAGTGCCCGGGACACCCATCAAGCCCCGTCCGGTGGCCATCCTCCTGCGGACCAGTCTCGTTGCCCTCGTGCTCGGCGTTGGGCTGGCGCTGTTGTTAGAGTCCCTCGATACGACGATCAAGACGCCTGAAGAGGCGGAGCAGCTGTTGCGGCTGCCCATCATTGGCGCTGTCGGACGCTTCAAGAACGGGCGTCGTGATGCCAGCATACCCGGCGCCAATCTGGTGACGATGCAACAGCCGCGGTCACAAGCCGCGGAAGCGTTCAAGACGTTGCGGGCCAACCTCCTCATGAACGACGCGGCAACGCCCCACAAGGTGTTTTTGGTGACCAGTCCGCATCCGAAAGATGGCAAGACGACCGTGGCGGCTAACCTGGCGGTTGCCATGGCGCAGATGGACATGCGCGTGTTGTTGGTGGATGCCGATCTGCGCAACCCGAGGCTACACAAAATCTTTGAGATCGATGATAAGGCCGGTTTAAGCCGACTTTTATTGGAGGCGCAGTATGAAGATATCATGGCGCAACATGTCATGGCGAATGCCCTCAGTCTCGTTCCGGCCGGTGTGAGTCCTCCCAATCCTTCCGAGTTGCTCGGCTCCGGGCGCATGCGGCGCTTCATCGAGATCGCTCGTGAGAGTTATGACATGGTGATCATCGATACGCCCCCTTTACTGGCATTCAGCGATGCACTCGTGGCCAGCTCTCTGGCGGATGGCGCCATTGTGGTCCTGCGGTCCGGCGCGACACCGCGCCAGCATGCCCGGCGAATCCTGACACAACTCGGTGAGGGCTGGAGCCTGCCACCAACCAACGGTCACGTCAAAGTCGGCGAGAATGGTCAGCGGCGTGTCCTGGGGCTGGTGATGAATTTTCTCGAGTCCCGTGAGGGCAGCGCCTACTACGCAGACGACGGCTATTACGATTACCATCATCGCCACGAGACGGTGAATGGAACAAACTCGGCCCCGACATCCTCCGTTGGTGGTCGTGTCTGAGCCCAGCCAAGGCTATTCCGTGTTCCCGTGTTCTCCCTTTCCTTTTATGGCTCCCCCCTTTGCGAAAGAGGGGAGTAAAGCTAAGACGCCCTTAACTTGGCGCTGTGGGGGGACAGGGCGTCCTGAGAGCCGCTTGCGTTGCCATGCCTGTAGGCGACGGGGCGGAGCTGCGCCTCCTCACAAGAAAACGTCACCTATCGGAGGACTTTGGTGAATCGCATCAGAGATAGTCTCGATATCGCTCCCCATCTTGACACCATCATCCAATGGGGACTCATCCTGCTGCTGGTGTGGACGCCATTTGCCTTCAGCGCGGTGCACGCTTGGGCCTCAGCGCTGATGGCCATCCACATCTTCGTGTTGCTGGCCGCCTGGATGCTAAGGTTGATGTGCAGACGATGGCTGTCGCCTGGCGCACCTCATGCCACCGTAAGGTTGACCCCCTTGGCATTGCCCCTAGGGCTTTTCGCGCTGCTGCTCATCTTGCAACTGATACCGCTGTCGTCCTCGCTCCTGACGACGCTCTCCGCCTCGACTGCTGAGCTCTATCGCCTGTTTCTGCCCGACTGGCCCCATACCCATGCCACCCTATCGCTGCATCCGTACGCCACGCGCCTGGCGCTGACCCAATGGCTGGCTTATGCCGGACTGTATATCCTCGTGGTCAATACCCTGCGCACACGCGCCAGCCTCCGGCTCGTATACCGGACCATCATGGGGGTTGCCATTGGCGTTGCCCTACTCGGTCTCGCTCAAGAGCTGTCCGGCACATCCGCGATCTACTGGGTACGCGATACGAGTTATGTGCACTTTTTCGGTCCGTTCATCAATAGCAATCATGCCGCAACCTATCTCGGCATGGCGATATTGCTTGGCTTCGGACTCCTCTGCACCTCCCTGCCGCATCGCGCCCATCAGGCCTCGCAACCCTGGGGCCGTCGCCAGCTCTGCCGGCTCGAACGCATGACGGGCCACTGCATGTTCTTGATATATGCCCTCACGCTGATGGCCGGAGCGCTCTGTCTCTCCCTTTCCCGCGCTGGCATCCTCAGTCTCTTGGGCGGCATCCTGCTCTTCGGGCTGCTACACAGGCGCCGCCACGCCGCCGCGCCCTGGTTGGCGGGCACCAGTGCCCTGGCGGGAATGGCCATGATGATGCTCTGGCTCGGAGGCGCACCGATGCTGCAGCGTTTTGCCGCGATGACGGCCGGCACGCAGGCATTGACCTGGGCCGGACGTCTACCGATTTTTCGGGGCACATGGGACATGGCCTGGGATTTTCCCCTCTTTGGCGTCGGTTATGCGGCTTTTCCCGTGATCTTCCCCCACTATCAACCTGCGGCGATACAAAGCCGTGTCTTGCAAGCGCACAACGATGTCCTGCAGCTCCTAGCCGAAACGGGATGGGTCGGGTGTCTCACGCTTGGGTGGGGGTTCTTGTGGGTCATCACCGATATCGTGAAGCGTTGGCACCCACGGCGCGATCCGTTCGTGCAAAACATGGCGTCAGCCGGCTTGGCCGCCCTGTTGGCCATGACGTTGCACGCGCTCGTTGACTTTCCCTTTCACGTGCCGGCCAATGCCTTGCTCTTCACCGTTGTGCTCGGACTCACATACGCGTGTGTCCGTCTGCCACGTGCTGAACCCACGGAGCAGCAAGAGGCCAGCAGAGATCGCCGGCGCTGGCACGGTTCTGGTGTCGTCCCCCTATCCTGGGTGATTGCCGGGGTGGCCTTGTGGCTGTCCTATGAGGGGCTGCAAGTGGCTGTGGCCGATCTGCTCTACCCACAGCAGCCGGTGCTGCGGCCTAGCCACTGGGTCTATCACCATGAGGCTGAGAAGCGCTACCAGCGGCTACAACAGGCATTGCGCTGGACGCCGCAGAATGACCGGTACTGGGGGTTTTGGCGCACTTGGAGGCCCGCGCCGCACGGCAGATCTTGGAGGCAAGCGGCGTCTCGGAACATGCGTTGCCTCTCGCTGTCGATCGGCTGCAACAAGCCGCGACTTTCTATCAACGCGCGCTGCGCCAGCGTCCCATCGCGCCCTATAGGCAGATCAGCCGGTTAGCCCGAAGTTCCTCCCGTGATTCGGCGACAACTTGTTGGAATAAAAACTCAAAAGCCTGAAACGAATTGACCTT
>CBCXVS010000360.1:0-6508 GCA_965178525.1 uncultured bacterium
AAGGTCAATTCGTTCCAGGCTTTTGAGTTTTTATTTCAACAAGTTGTCGCCGAATCACGGGAGGAACTTCGGTCTAGAGGCTCTAGAGATTCCCAAAACACGGTGCCGCGAATTCGCTCGGCAATTCTCCTGGCCACACTGCGCCAAACTCTTTGAATCGTATTTGGAACCGATTTCCAGAGCCACGTCCGCGCCTGGAGCGCGGTCACTGATAGAGCCTATTGGCGTTGAAAAAGGACCTGGAGAAATTGATCTTTACACTTGGCGCTGATTTCAAGCGCCGCTTTAAAGTCGTCTTTACCGAGGGCGAGGAGTTCGACGTCATCAATCGCCCGCACCGTCGCGTTTCTCGGGTTGTCGGTCAAGAGCGCGGCTTCGCCGAAAAACTCACCAGCTCGCCGAATCGCGAGGACACGCTCGGCGCCGTCTGTATGGCTGGTGACCGAGACGGCTCCCTGCCGAATCACATAAAACGTGTCGCCCACATCGCCTTGCCGAAGAATAACCGCATCGGGCGCATAGTGCTCGGCAGTCATCTTCTCCGCCACCGTCGCCCGCGCCGCGGGCGTGAGTTCTCCTAAGACGGGGCACTTCAGGAGAAATTCATAAGTCTCCACGGATTCCCGGACGGCGACATTTGATACGATCCGGCCATCCGCCAAATTCACAATCCGATCGGCCACATCGAGGATCCGATTGTCATGCGTGACCATGATCACAGCGGCTTGCTCGGTCTGTGCAAGCTGCTGTAAGAGCTGCACGACGTTCCGTCCCGCTTCCTTGTCCAATGCCGCGGTGGGTTCGTCCGCGAGAATCAGCTTGGGCCGAAGGACCAACGCCCGCGACACGGCGACACGTTGCCGTTCACCGCCCGACATCGCCTGCGGTTTGGCGTGCAGGCGATGTTCGAGCCCGAGGCGCACCAGGATGTGTGTGGCGAGCTGTTGTTTCTCTTTTCGTGTGTAGGCGTGTAGGCCGAGGGCCATCATCACGTTTTGCACAGCGGTCAGGGATTCAAAGAGATTATGGGACTGAAAGATAAACCCAATATGGCGGCGAACGCCCTCGCGCGCCTTCTGGCTCAGCCCGCGCAGTTCTCGCCCTTGCACGTACGCACTGCCCGCTTGCACGCGGCGCAACGCGCCAATCAGCGATAATAAGGTGGTTTTACCAGAACCTGAAGGGCCGGTCATAATCGTCATTTCGCCGGCCCGAAGCTCCAGGTCAACATCAAATAGCACCTGCTTGCGAAATTCGCGCGCACCATAATAATGGTTGAGCTGCTGCAGCCTGACGATGGCTGGGGCGGTGGCTTCGCCCTCCTCAGAGATGGCGGCTTGGGACGTTAGCATGAGAATACCTCGGCCGGGTCTGTGGACAGCGCTTTGCGAATGGCGATGACGGAAGCCAGCATACACATGATCACCGTGAGCCCGAAGACCAGCACGCCACGTGGATAGGTGCCGCATGAGAAGGCCGGTCTGGTGTGACAAGAAGCGATAAAAGACGTGACTGATCCCAAGGCCGAGACCGAAACCGAGCCACGACAAGACCAAAGCCTGTTGCCACACGATCCACATCAAGAAGCGGTTGGGGTAACCCATGGCTTTGAGCGTAGCGAACTGGGGTAAATGATCGACGACCTCGGTGTATAAAATCTGGTGACAGATGATCACACCGATGATAATCCCCATGGCCGCCCCGAGGCCAAAAATCACGCCAATTGGGGTATGTCGGCGCCAGTGCCGCAACTCGCGGGCGAGGTAATCGCGTTTGGTATCGATCGACACATCGTTGGGCAAGATCTGCCGTAGGGTGTCGGCCACCACGGCGGGATGGGCCGCCGGCGAAAGTCGTAGAACCCCGATTTCCACCTCGCCCAGACCGGCATGGTGCGGTAGGAACTTCCGAAAATTTTGTGCGCTCATGATCACGGTCCCGGCATTGACAAAATCCGTTCCCAGGCGAAATATACCGGCTACACGCACCGACTGACCGCCCAACTCCGTTACCACCCCGGCTTCGCGTTTGCCATAGCGAGGCTTTGATTTGGCATCGATAAGAACGGTCCCAGGCCGTTTCAGCGCCTCGGTGTGCGCGGCGACATCCGAGTTTAACAAAATGGGATCTTCCGGTCTAAAGGCGAGCAGACGAATGGGATAGACGTTGTGGGTATCGGGGTTTTTCCAGCCGGATCGCGCCAACCCGATATACAGGGGATAGGATGCTTCGACCTCGGGCAAGGCTCGGGCTTGGACCAGGTGTGCACGGGCGAAGGGCTGGCGATGACTAATGGTCCGCTTCAACGCGTTCGTGATGACGATATCCGCGTTCAACTGCTTGATGAGTTCGACCTGATTGTCGTACAAGCCGTGGAGAAATCCGATTT
This sequence comes from uncultured bacterium, assembly GCA_965178525.1. Lineage (GTDB taxonomy): Bacteria > Tectomicrobia > Entotheonellia > Entotheonellales > Entotheonellaceae > CBCXVS01. The sequence continues at coordinate 2,390 of CBCXVS010000360.1, forward strand.
CAGCAAAAATGAGAAAGACGGCGAAGGCCACACCCGCGACGGATCTCAGGAGCCGCAACCGGTCATGCCGCAACATCTGCCAGGCCAAAGGGCGCTGCACAGAACAGGGTCTGAGGCGCGCTAGCCACGCCGATGGCGCCGGGCGGGTCGCCGGCATTTGCCGGGCCACGGGCGCAGGTGTAATCGTCTGTTGGTCATCGGTAACGCGCATCACTTAGAATAACTCTGCCGGATCAGCGGTTTTAGCCTTCCGAAGCGCCGCCAGCGCCGGTATCGCACGCATTCCGACGGCGAGGCAAAAGACGAGCACGAGGCGCGTCACGGTCATATCCATCGGGATATGGGCAAGCTGGCGGATGAGCGCATAGGTGCCAAACGCCAGGGCGACTGCCGGAATATACCCGAGCACAGCGAAGATCAACGCTTGTTGCAAGACCAAGCCCGATACATATCGGTTGGAATAGCCAAGGGCTTTGAGCGTGGCATATTCGGACAGGCGGTGGCTAATATCGGTCGCCAACACTTGATAGAGCACAACGACCCCCACAACGAGCGCCATGAGAGCGCCGGTATTCAGAATGATGCCGGTTGAGGTCATCTTGATCCAATAATGCCTTTCCATGCCGACAAGCTCAGAACGGGTCAGAACCTGAACGTCGGGGGGAAGCGTCTGGCGCAACCGTTCCGCGACCGTGTTGACAGGGGCTTCGGGGGCCGTCGTCACCAAGCCCAGCGTCACTTGGTGCAGAGGGGCGCCGTTGAGGATGCGAGAGACGTTTTGATCACTGCTGATGACCGTGCCCAGGGCGGTAAACCCACTCCCTAAGGTAAAGTGCCCGCCGATGCGGATTTGACGCTGCCCAACTTCCGTCACCACACCTGCCGCCGTCGGACCCGCCTCGGCTCGTGCATGGCGATCGATGAGCAGGGTGTCAGGGGTTTGCAGTACATCGAGCTGCGCCTCAATTTCCGGGAGCCGGAAAACGCGGTCGCCTGGATGAAAGGCCACGAGTTGCACAAAATCACGATAGCCCGTTTCCGGATTGCGCCAGATGGCAAGGGCAATGTACAAGGGCATGACATGATCGACGCCGTGGACGGTTTCAGCCTGGTATAGCCGGTGGCGCGGAAATGATCCGGCCTTATTGATATATAAGTAGTGTGGCGAAGCCAGGACAAGGTCGCATTGCAGCTGGTCGTAAACGAGCGTGCCGGCTTTGATCACGGAAGCTTTCATACCGAACTGGACAAAGAGTAACATGATGACAAACACGATGCCGACGATCGCCGCCAGCGTACGGAATTTGTAGTGGAGCAAGTTCTTCCAGGCGAAATCAAGTTGCATGGGTCGTGATCATTCCGCATCCCGCGTCGCCACATTGGTTACCGAGTCCGCCGGGGTCGTACAGGCCATATGCCGATCCAGCATGGTCTGGCATAGCATGGCTTTGGCCCCGACACATTGAAAGCTCATGAGGAAGCGCTGCGGCTCGTGGCTCGGCGCGATATGGGGCGGTTGCACACGCTGGATATGGGCCTGGACAGATACCCGCCCTGGCAGCGCATGGACGAGGCAAAAACGTCGCGCCATCCGCGCCATAATGCTCTGTTGCAAAGCGGTGAGCCGACCCGGAGGCAACGTCATCCAAGGCACATCAAACAAGTAGGCTTGCAACACGGAAGCTCGCAGAGATGCCGGAAAGAGCGCGTCCGAGGAGACGATGCGATGTTGCCCATCGGGCCGTTTCACCTGGATATGATACTGTGAGGTGTAATTTTTGCGGTCAATCCAATTGAATAACTCGTACTCCTGTGCGATGCCCATGGCCCACAGCACGGCAGCGCCGGTATGTAGGTAATCTGAGCCACCGGAAGGCGTCTGGTCATTAAGAGCAGCAGTAGGACGAATACGCCAATGGCGAGCCGGCTACTCCATTGATGATGTCGTGAACGGCGGGGAAGCGGTGGCGCATCAAGACGGCGGCATAGGCCGTGCATGATCTCGCCTCGGAAAAACAGCACGCTGGTTGCGATCATGGCCAGATTGGCAAACGGAATGGCGAGCGTGGCCAGAATGCCCAGGTGAAAGCCCAGCTGACAGATGAGCCCGAGCCATTTCAGAGGGTGTCCGCGCCGTAGCAGCAGCAGGATGGGCAGCAGGGGCTCGAGCCCCAGGACAACGTAATTGGCCACGCGCAGCCAGGGCACATAATGCGGCCCCCACAGGTCGGGCATATACGCGATGGGTAGGTTGAGGATGACATACACCGCATAGCCGTCGCGCCATAATGGGCTTTCGAATTTCCACAAGCCGGTAACCAGATAAATCAGGCAGATATTACCCAACAGACAGAATACGCTGGCCCCGGGCACGGTGATGCGGCGCCAACGCGACAGGCAAGCGTGGCCGTGCTGCAGCCACTCTCTCAGCACGAGCGTATGCCCAACGGGAAGGAGGAGGAGCCAGAATAGGGCCAGGTGCATGATGGCGTCATCCACATACATGACGATCAAATTCCACCTGTAAGTGGAAACCGCAATGGCGAAAAGCACGCCGGCGCAAAGTTTGATGCGATAGCCGAGAATAATCCCCCACGCGAGAACGCACGCCAGACTAAATACAAGGTAGAAGCTCGGGGCTTCAAAACCGGGCTGGAAGAGGCTTAAACGGATAAACCAGAACATATCGTGTAGGAGTTCATGATCCAGCAGGCCATCCGGACTGCTAAACGCCGGGATGTCCACGAGCAGCCTGAGAAAGTAGGCAAAACTGAGCAAGCCCACCAAGACCCGAAACCCATCCAGTGGGAGGGCATAGATGTCACATTAGAACCGCTGCCAGAGCCGTGCCAGGATGGATGTCTCGCCGCTTTGGGGACTTTTTGGGTTTGTCGAGGCCCTCGGCAGGCTCATGACTCACTCTTTTTGTGCTTGTAGCGCATATGCGGCACGACTTTGGTCTTCCTGCTGTGACAAGCCGGTACATGGGCCTGCGAGGTCATCGAGGACCCGATCTTCGCTGTCTCCCGGCAATGGCTCGCCGCGTACGGCACGGTGCATGGCCTCGACGTCATAGCGCAGCCATCCCAGGTAAAATGCTTCCCACCACTCAAAGAATGATTTGTTGTGATGGGGCCCCAGAATACCTCGGTATTGTTCGTCGCCAATACATTGCAAATCGGGCCAAGATTTGACGTCGATGGCGCCGTGGTCAATATCGACAAAGGTCGCCTCAGCAAAGGTCCACGAGCCACTGTTGATGTACAGCCCGCCGGGAAGGCGGACTTTGCCGGCTTGGTGAGAATGGCCGCAAATAAGGACGTTAAACGACGCGATGGCCAACACCTCGCTGAGCTTTTGGAGGTTGATGTTCAGCTCGCCCCATTCCCCACGGCCAAAGTAGTCTAGCAAGTCGAAGCACGCCTGCGCCCGCTTCTGTAGACCGAGGCGCAGCAAGCTTTGCGCCTTGAGCCATTGCAGCTGGCCATAGCGATAAAAGAGCCAGTGGCCGATGCGCGTGCTCCAGCCGTAGTGATGGCGCATCGGGCTGCGCAAGGGCGCGCCGACAAGGCGCTCGATCATCGCGTGCCACTGCACTCTGCGAACGGCCTTGGGATCACCCGGCTGACAATACGGATCATAACGATGACCGTGCTCGATGTAGAGGTCATCCCCAATCCAAAGTGCCGGATGGTACTGAAAAGGGAAGCAAGATGTCAGGTCTTGCGGCATATTCTCATGGTTGCCCTCAACGTAAAAAACGGGTATGTGCTTGGCTAGGCGAATCAAGGCATCCATCAACGGGCGATGCCGAGCATAGATACGTTTCAATGACCAGGCTTGACACAAATCAAAACCGTCGCCTGCAATGATCAGCACATCTGCGTGGCGTTCTGCAAACTGCAAAAAATCAATTAACAGTTCATCTTTGTTCTGAAAAAGATCCATCTTTGTGCCATCGCCGATATGCATGTCGCTGATAATCAGGATATGCTGTTTTGAGTCCAGTTCGGGTATTATATTCATTATGCGAGATATCTTTATGCTAGACCGAAGTTCCCCTGGCAGAATAGGCGGAGGGTTAAGTAGATCAACAGGTTAGCCCAATTCAAAAGTCCA
>CBCXVS010000361.1:0-6443 GCA_965178525.1 uncultured bacterium
AATGGACTTTTGAATTGGGCCAACCTGTTGATCTACTTAACCCTCCGCCTATTCTGCCAGGGGAACTTCGGTCTAAGACGCCAGTTGGCAAACCATACCTGGTGGTCAAGACGCGGAGCGTGTGCCCACGCGCCCGCAAGCCTTCGGTCACATGATGACAATTCAGCTCATAGGAGCCCTCATAAAACGGCGGATAGCGATTGGTTAACACCAGGATATTCATCGGTGGATATGTAGTGCCTGGGCATCATTGCGTTTATATATTTTTCCAGGGGAAAGATATAAATTTAATGTGGTTTCGGCACTTATTTGACGGCTGTCACATGAAAGCCCGTCGTGTTGGCAAACTCATCTGGGGCATAGTACATGCCATCGACACGATAAAACGTTTCCAGCAATCCGGACGGATCGATTTTACGGTCAATCTCAACCTGCCGAAATCCAGCCTCGTGCAATAATTTCTTCACTCCGGCGATGGTATAACGCAGATAGTCAATATCGCGAGGTTTATGCCATGGATAAACAAATGGAAATGACATGTATGCCATACCATTGGGATTAAGAAGTGTATAAATATTTTTAGTCGCGGTCATAGAATCATATATATAGTCGAACACTTCAATACAGAAGATGATATCAGCATGATGATATGTAGAATTTAGACCTTGTGACATCATATTTGTATTCAAATCAAACTTGATATAATGATAAGAGGCATCAACCGATTCTTGTGGGGGTCCTCCCGAATCATTATCAAATATCAAATAATTCTTGACTTCCCAACTCCTGACACGATGCAGAACAGGGTACTCAAGTCCGCCGATATCAAAGACGGTTTCTGCTTTTACATCAATCCCTTGCAGCCAATTCTCCAGTTGCGCCCGATAGCAGGACCCGGACGGACGTCCAGGACGAAGGAACTTGACCACACCATGAGCACCACAGGCGACTGCGGCTTTTATGGCGCGTGTCTTCAACCCATTCTTGAGTTTCGTCGGCGAGAAGTCCATGCCATGACTCCAACAGGGAAAAGCGGAACTCACATTCCAGACGACACGCCGGTCGTCGCCTGCGGTCTCCTCACGCTGTTGAGGCCGAGCGCCACGTCGCGGCCGGTGACGACCGAAAACCCCGTACACAGCCCGATAAACAGCAGGATCAGCCTGCCCTTGAAGACGATGGTGTCCCAGCCAATGCCGACATAGAGGCCCAAGCAAGCCACTAGGACCAGCATGGGTTTGAGATATTCGCCCAACCGGACCCGAATGTTCTCCCGGCGCAGAGCCAAGACGACGAGCGGATTCGAGATCGCGTTCGAGACCAGGTTGGCTATCACGGCTCCCATAAAGCCATAGGTTGGTATCAGCAGCAGGTTCGCCAGCACCCGGAGCCCGGCATCGACCAGGCCAAACAGCGGGGCATAGCCCGAGTGACCTGCGGCAATCAACGTCAGATCGAGGATCGTGCCGCCTAGTGACAGGCCCAGGACCATCATCAGCAGCCCCAGGGCCGGTGCACTGGGCAAATACGTTTCGGAGAAGACAAGGAGTACGATCTCACGCTGAAAGAGGATGACGATGCAGGCGCAGAGCATCGTCATAAAGGCGGTCAAGCGGAGAAAGCGCGTCAAGACCGCTTCCGCTTGGGCTTGCTGCCCCTGGCCAAAGAGCCCGGACATGTACGGCAGGTACACGGAATAGAAAGAGCGCAGCAGTTGCCCCAGGTTTTGCGGTATTTTGGCGGCCACTTCCAGATAGGCGATTTGGCTTGGCCCCATCAGCGCGCCTAACATCAACACGCCGGCCCGCATGTGAATGAATGACAGGATTTCATTGCCTTGCAAAGGCAAGGCAAATCGGACAATCCGCCGCAGCACAGCCAGGTCAAACGCGAGGGCTTTCGGTGTTGGAATCATCCAATACTGTAACAGTACCGCAGCGGATAGTGACAGAATAGAGGCGAGGATGAGGCCAACAATACCGACTTTTAGGAATAACAGGAACAGCAATATGAGAGCAAAGTTAAGGATGCCGGTTAAGGATTGCACGAAAGCCATCTGCTTGTATAGATGTAATCCTTGCATAATACCATCGAGGGTCCGTTCTGTCAGTTCGACCGCATAGAGTATCGGCGCGTAGATAAACAACAACGATAAGGACTCGGACGGAAAAAACAAGAGGAGAATCGGCTTGCCGACGATCGCCAGCCCCGATACGATCACCACCGTGAGGAGCCTGAACGTCAACAAATTGTTCACGATCGCCTGGCGCTCGGGCTCGCTTGGCGCCGCCGCAACGAACGTCGCAGCCGACATCCGCAGGCCAAAGCTCCCGATCACACTGAGCAGGGCGACCATGGCCAGGAACAGAAAATACAACCCATAACGGTCCTGTGGGATGACCCTGGCGGCGATGATCACACCTAAGAACCCGAGCACCATTCGGGTCAGGGTACTGGCCGCCATAGACATCATGCCCCTGACGACTCTTGACGCGACATCGTGGTTCAAGCCATCGCCTTTCCCAAGCGTTCCCACGCGATGGCAGCCCAGCTGCGCACCGGGTCATCTTTCATGGGTTACGCTTTTTGCGCAATCAATATAATCGTTGGACTGAAAGCAACACGGGCATGTAAAGCCAAGGAACGTTCGATGCGCGCAAAGAGGGGAACGAGAGGAGAATTACTTTTGCGCTTAAATGGAAACCAGCAATACCCTTCTTCATGTATCACATTCAGCCCTTCTTTAAAAAGCTTTTTCTTCCACATCGGATAGAAAGACTGATAATAATTAAAATCGGATTTTATTTTAGAGTTGACAAAACCATACAATCCTCGAAAAGATAATAGGTTTCCCAATATACCAACCAACAATCCGCCGCGATTCAATACACGTGATACTTCAGAAATGAACCACTCGCTTTGTATGACATGATCGACTTGCATACACAATACGAATCCCATCGATTCTGCATCGACATGAAGCGTCGAGTCATGGGGGCTCACCAGCACACAGGAGGCTTCCGGAATCCTAGTTTTGCATAGTTCCAATGCCTTCTGGTCGATATCCGTGCATGTCATATTCCAACCTAAATCAAATAGGAACTTGGACCATCGGCCTCCTTCACATCCGATATCAAGAGCTGTCGTCGGTTTAACCGCGATATCGTTCGCTTGCAATACAACACGTTTTTCGATTGCGGTGATATATTTTCCTGAGCTGGTCGTCGTACAGACCTTTTCCCAGTATGGAATCTCATGGCGAAGTATGTCTGACATCATATCCCTTTCTTGGCATTGACGCTTTCACACGTTCCTGTGCCTGACCTCGCTAACCCATGTGCTTGTACAGCAGCTTCCCTACGGCAATGAACATAGCCTCGGGGAGACGGGCAAAAACACGGTTCGCTGCCCGCATCGGCCAGGCTTCATTCCCATCGCGGCGCTTGGCTATCGGGCATTGATAATACGTCATGCGCGAGCGGAGGGGATTCCAACGGTCTTTGAACCGCACCAAGCCGGTCTGATGACAGTAACTGCGCCCTATGTCAAACTGGGAGGCGCCTTGTTGTTTCGCCGCCTCGATGGCTTGCCAGAGTAGTGCGATCATCCCGCCCATGGGAGAGAACGTGGGATCTGAGCCCCCATATTTGTACACGACCGATTGCTTGAACGATACCGTCACAATACTCGCAACGGGGATATCATCTTTGCAAGCCAGGCGAATGTTGAGCCCATCCCCCAAGGCGTTGATGAGATGGCGGAACCAGACGATGGGCTGTGGCGGGAGCCGGTGTTTGCGCCGGGTCATCACCAACAAGTGGTAAAATCGCGCCAGGAGGGATTCGGACGCGCCTTCCTCGTACGTCAACCGCTCCCGCTCGGCTCGCCGGATGGGCCGTTGCACACAGGATTTATGCAAACGGCGAAAGAGTTCAGGCAAATCGGGACGGAGGTCGAGCTGATGCAAGTAGAAATCCTGGCTGGGTTGATACGCGGTGTGCGGCGCCATCATCTCGGGCTCGGCGTAGATGGGCCGCAGCTGTACGTATTTCCAACGTTCCTGGATACGCTCCCGCTCGACCGCCCGCAGGAGGTGGTGCAAGTCCTCAGACGTATCGACCAAGGGTTGACAGTGATCCGCAAACGGCAGCGACACTAGGCACCGGCCAGTCAGGCGGCTGTCAACCCGGCAGAAAACGATACCGTTGCTCAGCTCCTGCCCCGGCCGAGACGTCGTGTACACGACGGGTTCATAGCCATAGATCCGATGCAACGCTTGCAGCCAGCCGGCCGTATGAAAGATACTGGCGTCCGCATGGCGTTCGAGAAAGGCAGGCCAACGCCGGTCCTGGAGGGGATCGAGTTGATAGACCGTCATGTAAGTTCCCGGACCAAATTAGGCGCCTTACACCTCGCGCACCCGCACGAAGAAATCCTGCAGGGTCAAGGCATCGATATCGCCCGTTACCGCGAGGGCGCTACGGCAGCCATGCGGCCAGCGCCAGAGCCGAACCAGCGGCGTCTCAGCCGCGTCAATAGCTTGCAGCACAGTCCAGGCCCGTGGCTCGGTGAGCGGCTCGGCTTCATCCAGGACATGCGCGACGCGGGCCGCGTCGCCCGAGTCGAGCCCGACAAACCCCTCTTCGGCGACAAACCCCTGCCAGCGCGGATGACACCGCTCGCTCAACGCGATGCCGGGCAGCCGGCCCGTGCCGCTAAACTGACGCTGATGCGTGCGGCGATATTGCGCCACGACCGGGGCTGGTTGCTCCGGCAAGACCCCACGGCACAAGATGGTGGCCTCCTCTGGCGCCGCCACGCTCAGCTGATAGCGGTCGCCGCTGACATCGAGTTTGAACTCGCTCGACTGCCGCTTCCGCCACCAGGCCGCCAGGGTAGCGAGGGGTGCGGTAAAGACCGGCGGGTCGCACTGCTTCGCGGCAGCCAACACGTGGTCTAGCGCCTCATCACAAAACGGCACCCGTTCATGATGGAGCTGCAGGGTAAAGAGATCCCCGCGGGCATAGCTCTGGCGCAGGATCTCATGCCAGATCTGCGCAATCTTTTGCTTCTCCCGTTTCAGACCGAGCCGGTCCACACAGGCCTCATCGTCCGGAATCGATGCCGGGATCTCGACCACATGGTGCCGGATGTGGGGAATCGCCCGGTAGCCGGTGGCCGCATGGCTGCTATAGAGCTCCAGCACCTTTTCATAGGCGCGCCAGAGCGACCCGGAAAACGCCGCCTCGTGCACCACCGGCCAGTGCATGACGACATCGCTGTCCCAGGTAAAGTCGTGTTTCGCCACGGCCGCCACCGTGGCCTCACTGCGCCGTAAGTACGGCGCCCGAAACCCACAGTACGGGATGCCACAGGCCGTGAAGATACGATGCGCTTGGCGCAGATGCTGGCGGTGTTCCTCGAGCGATAGTTGCCGGTAGTCCGTATGCACGAAGCCATGCACGGCAAATTCGACGCCCTGGGCTTGCAGGTGCTGAATGATCTTGGGATGGCGGTCCAAGATGACCGCGGTAATGGGAAATGAAGGCAGTAGGCCGTGGGATTGACAGATATCCGTCACCGTTTGCAAATGCCTTTCCATCCGGTGCGGACGGAGACCGAAACGGACGAACAAGCTGGCCACACGGGGCACCAGATTCATTATGCCACGTGACTGATAGATGAATTTTCCCAGATTCATGGCGGCGGCTCCTGTCGATGCCAGTGGAAAGAAGAGATGGAAGGCGCTTGGACGTCGTGGCGACGCCACTGAATCATCTTCTCGATCATCGCTGGTAGGGAGGTATATCGCGTCCAATCGCTTTGTAAGCGCTCGAGATCCGACACAAAGATGGGATCGGGCAGACCGGGAGTGAAATCGGTCAACACCGCGTTGATCTGACGGTTGGCCATGCGCTCAAATACGGACACGATCTCGGCCATGGCAACCCCAGGGGATGCCACGATATAGCGCGGCTTATCCGCCTGCAACATGGCATTGATGATGACATCCACCACATCGTCGAGATAGATGAGACAGACCTCATGTCCGATATTGATGCGAATCGGACGCTGCTCATAAGCACTCACATAGAGCTGACTGAGGAGCTGTGACGGATGTTCACCGGGCGAGGCGACCGCACATAATCGCAAGTGGACGACGTGCGGCGCGACGGGGTCAAAATACGCCTCGAAAAATTTTTCCGCCGTCACTTTCGCGATACCATACGGTGACATCGGGCACGGGTCGGTGTCTGCTGTAATCGGATTGCGATTCCGATGGCTAAACACCTTGATCGTGGAGATATTCACAAAGCGCTCGCATGGGGTATTGGCAAGCCATTCCCACACAAAAGCGGGCCGCTGGATAGTAGGGTTGTTCCCCAATAGTTAATGAGGTAGGCTATCCTCCCCCAAACGATGGAGGGAGCCCAGCCAGGTCA
>CBCXVS010000362.1:0-6437 GCA_965178525.1 uncultured bacterium
TGAGCCGTGTGCGATGAAAGTCGCCCGCACGGTTCTGAGGGGGGAGGGTCATGGCGACATGGTGCCCCTACCCGATGAATAAAGTAGGAACCCACGATCGAGACTTCGGGCGGCAGCAACTGTAGCAACCCCCCCGGGTTATGTGAAGCAGCAGTGGCATCATCGGCCACGCCAATAAAAGCGAGCGCCTGCCCATGGGCTCGGGCTCTGGAGCCAACGGGACTCGGGGTGGTGGCAAAATTGAGCGATGGGGGGAGCGTGATGCCAAACGGCAGATCTTGCGCATGGAGGACACGAGGCAAAGCGACGCACATCACAAGCAGCCACAGCACAGGAGGTTTGAGACGCATGACCGGTCCTTTATTTGGTAATCACCTTATCTTGCTTCCGCACATGGATGCGCGTTCCCGATTCGAGTAAGCGCGCCTCAGAGGAATCGGTGATCACCTTTGTGATCCGAGCTTCCCCCAGAATCTCGTCTTGCAGCCCTTCCTCTTCACGAAATACGAGCAGCTTCATGCGCTCTCTGACGTGATGTTTTTTCGAGAGACTCGTGTACACCTTTGGGCCCTCTGTTCCCTGCACGCGCCCTTCCCGCAGCGGGAAATGCTGCAGCAGTTTCAAGACCAGCCCCTCCATAAGCGGCACCACATCTTGTTCCGTAAAGATTTGCCCATAGATATCCTCCGAGAACGGCTCGTACTTCTCAGATTCCGCGTCAATAAACTTTGCCTTGACATGCAAGGCCTGTATGTCCTCATCTTCACACACGGAACCCTCGATAATGCCCTCTTCTTCTTTCGGTTCCGATAGCATGCTAAATCGCTCCCGATCTAACAGAGCGCTTAAGAGATCGTCATGCACGATTTTTTCGTACATCGCCGCTTGACAGATGGTCCCAGAAGGCTTGAGGTAAACGCGCAGACGGGAGCCAACTTGTCTCGCCTTATGCACCTTACGTGTTACGGCGATCTTACAGCGGGTCGTATTTCCCCACTCATCAACGGCCCGGGGAAGGAAGCGACCCGACCCCGCGGAGGCGCAGTCGGGTCGTATAGGCGAGAAAAAGCTCTCGGCCTTTGCTCTCTGGCGTTTTCAGGAGTGGCTGATTTTGAATCGAAAATTCGACAATCGGGCTGTCATCGGTGATGTGGACTTGCAGATAGATAGCATCGTTGTAAACGGTCACCTGATCTCGCGCCTCATGTTCGGAACATCGGACCGCTTCACGTGCATAGCGCCCACCCCGCCGAAAGAGCTTGATCACCGGTTTCACCCGCTCACGTCCCTGTGACATAGCGATGGAGACGGGCTGAGAGGGAATCGCCGGAAGGTCAGAAACCACCGTAGGCGATGGCAGAAAAGCCCATTGCGGCAGCCCATCCAGGGTTGATCTCCCCGTACGCGTTCGCCCTCCGGCCGCTGTCGTCAGCGCAATCTCACCGCGGGTCATATTGCCGGCGGCATCTTCCGCTTCAAAAGGCAGCGATGTGGCGCCAAGCTGGATCGGCATGTCCTGACGAAATACGCTCGCGGTCCCCGGCTGCAATCGCACCGGCCTTCCCGCTAGTTCAAAGCGCGCGATGCGATGGCGATCGGACACCATGCCCTGCACCAGGACGCGTTGATGTGGGGGCGTCCCAGCCAATTCCACTCGCCCGAGACTGACGAGCGGTCCATAGCGATCCAAATGCACGGTGACGCGCCGATGCGTCTTCCGGCCGAGTAAATCCACAGCCACGAGGTCAATCGCATTGGCGCCATCGTGCAAGACCATGTCGTGGGTGAACGGCAGGCGGGGCTCCGCAAGTTCAACAAAGAGCGGATGCCTATTGATACTCAGGGCTTTAATCGAGGTATCGTCCTCAGCTCGACCCCTCACGTCGATACGCAAATGATGGGTCAATAGACCATCGGAAGGATGATCCAGGATGATACGCGGCGAAGCGGTATCGCCCTGTGTCTGTTGCAAGAGGATACGACGGGTTTCATTCAGGTAAAATGCCGCTTTGGACGTCTTCACCATACGATACGAGGTTTCGAGTTCGCGCTGTGCCTGTACATATTGCTTGAGGCGGAAATAGGCAATGCCGAGTTCACGGTGCGGAAAATAGTCCTCCAGAACGTGCACGCCATAGGTGTTGACACGCCAGCGGTCCTTCTGGCCTCGTCCCGCGGCTAACGCCGCTTGGAAACTGGCGACTGCTTCGTCCCAAAACTTCCCTTGCGCACACGAAAGCCCGCGCTCGTAATGTTGCCACCATTTATTTTGCCAGATCCCGGAGACGACGCAATAGCGCTGGTCATCAACCACGTAAACCTTGCCCCGCTCGACCGCACAGCCCCCCAGGATGGCGGCGAGAAGCCAGGTGCAGATGAACACGCCGGAGGTACAGTCGGGTTTCGTCATGGCCGCTGCACCTCATTGCCAAGCCGGCGTGGATAGGCTTGGCGAATGTGTTGCAGGAGATCAGCCGCAAGTTCTTGGTCGATGTTGTGAAAATGACCTGGCTTCCACGCGTGCTTGGTGGCGAACGCAAGATCAGGGGCTTTGGTATCGATCAGCCGCATCCGGATTTCATCTTGATAAACGCTCCCCCTGCGGGAAGGCGTCATCTCACCGACGAGAAGCAACCTCACAACAAAGCAGTTATCTTGTATCGCTCGATCGTGTATACGTATGCTTCCACTTTCCTTCAACAGCCGTAGAGTACGGTACAAGATCACGTCTCCGACGCCGGCCCGATCATCAAAAGAGCCATGGCGGTCGAATGTGTAAATGGCAAGGGATAAGGGCGCTACCATCGAGCGCTCATCATGGTCTGATATCTTCCAACATTTGTTGGGCTGTACGAGCATCTCCTCGACGCTTGGTTCATCAAGAGCATACTGTTGCCACAACTTCACACCGTCTCGTAGCGTTTTGATCAAGTGGTCATCCGGATTTCTCCGTATGGCTTCTGTGTAATCATCCAGCGCCGCCTGAAACTTGCTCGTTTTTTCCGAATCATACGCCTCCATCTCGCCCATCTGTGCCAACAGGTAGGCTCTATTGGCATAGACTAGAGCCATCTCATGACGGAAGGCCGGCACCTTCTCATACGCTTCGAGAGCGATATGATAATAGTCCAATGCATTCATATGCTGGGCGGCATAGAGACGTCCCAGGCGGTGTGCCGCGATGGCCCGCAGCCAAGGCGGGGAGCGCGTTTTGTTGGGGTCCAGGGCCGCTTCATAGGCTTCCTCGGCCTTGTCGGTCTTATCTTGCACACCGTGGAGGAATTCATAGAAAAAGATACGGCCACGAACGATCTGTGCAAAGACATTTTCCTGGTCATACCTCTCGGCCTCCTGCCCGAACCCATGGGCTCCTTTCAGGTCACCCCGGGCCAGTGCGACCGCCGCCAAGCCGGCATAACCTTGGCTTTTCCTCCGCGGGTCCTGCTGTTGTTGGAGTTTCTTAAAGAAGCGCTCGGCCTCGGGCCACGCCTTCTGCATCCAAGCCTGATAGCCCTGGGCCAGCAAGAGGTGATGCGACACCACCGCTTGCTGCCAACGGAGCCCATCCGTCTGGCTCAGAGCCGTTTGGTAAGCTTGCACCGCTTTCGTTAAGTCTCCTTCATAAAAAGCAATACGTCCCCGGACCAGGTGTGCGAAGAGATTTTTCCGATCATATGCCTCTGCCTGCTGCACGAACCTGTGGGCGCTTGGCGAGTCATCCCGGGCCAGTGCAACCGCCGCCAAGCCGGCATAACCTTGGCTTTTCCTCCGCGGGTCTTTCTGTTGTTGGAGTTCCATAAAAAAGCGTTCGGCCTCGGGCCATGCCTCCTGCATCCAGGCGTGGTAGCCCTGGGCCAGCAGGAACCGGTACGAGACGTCGTCCTGCATCCACCATCGGAGCGGACCACGCATGGTGTTAAGCGCCTTGCGATAAGCTGCCGAGGCGCACCCAGTATCTCCGTTACGAAAGCAGCTCGCGCCCCGGTTGATGTGAACATAGGGAAAAAGCCAGTAGAGCGTGAGGCTTAAAAGCGCTACTGCAGCCATTAAGAAGAGCCATTTTCGGAGTCTGCCCCGTTCCGGGAGAGCTTTGCTCCGTGCCAGAAAAGTCTGAGATATGGGAGGAGGGGCGACAGGCTGTATGGATTCGGCCCGGTAAATCGTCTCCAGTCCCGGGCCCTGCTCCCACTCGCAGTAAAACCACTCGATCACGTCAAGCAGCGCGGCCAACTGGCGTTCCGCACGGGCAGGATTCAACGTCACGCGTTCCGCAGCATGGTCAGCCGGATTGGACCAAGTGCGGATGGTATGAAGCGAGGAGTAGATCTCCTTGGGTAACAATTTCTGTTTGTACGCTTGCTCGATACATGCATAAAGGTTGTCACTCGGCGCGGCTTGCCCAGCAGCCTCAAAAAGCCGACGCATCAGCAAGAGTGTCACGCGGGACAAATAAATCAGCACACCAGTCGCATTGTGCGCATGGCGCAGGGTCGCGAGTGTGGTCTGTAGTTCCACACGCAACTCGCCATCCACCTCAGGCGCCAGGGCCGTGATTTCGTCATCCAGCGATGTCGGTACTGACATAGTCGGCCTCCTCCGATAGAGGCATGCGCGTGGGAGATAGCAATCTTTATGGGCTCATGAGCCACGAGTTGTATGTAAGTTTAGTGGATTAGCAGCATAATCTCATTTCCCATCAACTCTGGCGGCGTTCGGCCGGCCGCGTGGCGTTACCGCCGCTGCGTTTTTCGTCGGTTTCCTGGCGTCAAGCGCTCGACTGAGAACTCGACACAACTATCTATAGCTTTGAGTCAGGAAAGTTGTAGGTCATTGAGGAGCTGTTCGCATATGTGGGTTAATGTCGGGACTTCGCTTTTGATGCTTGACCAAACCAGCGCATCATCAATCATGTCGTAGCCGTAGGCGATGATATTGCGAAAGGCAATAATCGGATCAGCATCCGGGATTTGTAAAAAAATATCGGGAAAGTCAGTTCTGATCCTGCGCAAAGATTCTCCAATGATCTCGAACATGCGTTCACATGCCGCTTTCGTGCGCATATCTGAGATGTATGCTTCAAGCGTCATATCATCAGTAAAGGACGTGATGTTCCTACAAGCAGTCACAATATCATACAAATAGGCTTGAACATTACGCTCCATAAACGAGAATCCGATCACGCTCGATGGTTTGCCGGATATACGGGTTTTTAACCGCGTTGGCCTGCACCACGTCCACTTTTCTTCCAAAGAGCGCTTCGAGCCGTCTTTTGCATTCGAAATACCGATGGAAAAGGTCATCGGCGCCATCAAACTCGATGAGAACGTCAACGTCACTGCTCGCCAAACAAAAGTCGTCCCGTGCAGCCGAGCCGATCAAATCGAGCCGCTTGATGGCGAGTGCCATACATATGGCCGCGATCTCCGTCTGCATAGGTGTTAAATCAATCATGGCTCTTCTCACTTGGGCTCAGAAGCTGTTGTAAAAATATTAAGCTAATTTTTTCAATAAGATACGGGCGCTATTAAGTTCCAATTTACAGGGTTACCATTGATGACGAAACCCCCATAATTCCTGGCTTTGGCGATGTGATTACGCCGAACCAGACTGGTTCAAGTGCTATGCATGTGCTGAACTAAGTGTCTGTTTTTATAGGCACATGGAATTTTACAACAGCTTCTAATAGAGCTTTCGTCTTTGTAAGTGTCAGCCACGGCTGGCTGAGGTATGTAGAGGTCGGCCCCAGCTGAGAAGCTGTTGTAAAACCCCTATACCAACCGTTTCAGCAATAGGCGAATCATACTCACTTGGATCATCGCCGCGCTGTTCACCGTCAATCTCTCATAGTCCCGGCTATGACGACGATCATTGAGCAGCCAAGAAAACGTCCGCTCTACCGCCCAACGCCAAGGAATCACTTGAAAGCCCTGACCTGCTTGATTCGTCGTCGATTCCAGGTCAATTTTGTAGGTCTGTTTCAAGCCCCGCACCCACTCGTCAAGCCACTCGGCGGGATAGGCGCCATCGACCCAGAGTTTGCCCAGCCGTTTGACGCCATCGGCCAAATACTCGGTGAGTAAGGCCACCAATCCCTGGGGTCATCCACCCCCGCATCGGTCACCACAACCCCAATGATCAGCCCCAGGGCATCGACCAAAATATGACGCTTGCGCCCTTTGATTTTCTTGTTGCCATCATCGCCAATGGCTTCGTTCTGCCTCGCCGTTTTGATGCGCTGCGAGTCAATACTGCCGGCCGAGGGCTCGGGCTGGCGTCCCTGCAAGCGCCGCTCCAACTGGCGCAGGGCTTCGATCAAACGCGCCCAGATGCCCTCTTTTCGCCAGCATCGGGTAGGGGCACCATGTCGCCATGACCCCCCCCCCTCAGAACCGTGCGGGCGACTTTCATCGCACACGGCTCAAGCAAACCGGTATCCT
>CBCXVS010000363.1:0-6437 GCA_965178525.1 uncultured bacterium
GAACAAAGGTCAATTCGTTTCAGGCTTTTGAGTTTTTATTTCCACAAGTTGTCGCCGAATCACGGGAGGAACTTCGGTTTAGTGTGATTGAGGGACAGCGGTTTAACTGGGCAGCAGGTGATGTCTTCACCATTCCGTCATGGGCTTGTCATGAACATGCCAATCTTTCTTGCGCTGCGGCGGCAGCCCTGATTGCATTCACGGATATACCCATCATGAAAACCTTCGGCCTATATCGTGAAGAGCCATATACGGCGAACAATGGGCACCAAACACGGCACTAAATACCTGGACAAAATTAGCTATATCGGTTTTCCAGAGGAAAAATATGAATTTAGTTTTGTGCGGGCACTTAATGGACTTGAGCGTCTGCCTAAGCCGTGCTTCGCCTATGAGGTTTCCTGTACCCCCTGCATTTTGAGTCGGACCAACAATACGGTCACGTTATCTCCGCCTCCAGCAGCATAGGACGCCTCAATAAGGCGTTGGCAGTGCGTAGGCTCGTTATCAGCCGAGGCCAGAATCGTTTCGATGGTATGATGATCGACATAGGACGTGAGCCCGTCGGTACACAACAATAGGTAGTCGTCATCTTGTAGCGCGTAGGATCTCAGGTCGGGAGTAATGGCTTTATCCTGCCCCAAGGCTTGTAGAATCACGTGTTTGGAAGGATGCGTTTGCGCCTGTTCCGCCGTCAAGATGCCTTTCTTTTGTAACATCCCGACGAGCGTCTGATCCTCGGTCAAGAGCGTAAGTTTTCCATCACGAAACGTATAGGCACGGCTATCTCCGATCTGTGCCACCGTCATCACGCCGTGACCGATATGAATGACGGTCAGCGTTGACCCCATGCCTTTCGCGCACTCGCTCCCGCCGGAACGTTCGCGAATGGCACTGTGCGCTTTTTCGACGGCTCCGGTTAGCCATTCTGACGTGCCAGACCACGTGGTTGCCCTGTCAAAAAGGGCTTGGACCGTCTCTTCGACGGCGACTTGGCTCGCCACCTCGCCTTTCTCATGGCCACCGAGTCCGTCAGCGACAGCAAAAACGCTACCATGTACGCCAATGTCGTGGCAGATGAGATCCGGAGTTATCTGATTCTCGTACACCCCAATCACTTTACGGGTCAGATCAGCCACCATAAAGTGATCCTCATTATTCTCTCGCACGAGTCCTTTGTCCGAGATACCAAAAAAGACCAAGGTGGTTCCGACATGGCTCATATACTTGCTTCCTGTTCCCGTAGCGAGGCAAAATCCGGTTTATTCACTGCCTTGCTATATGCCTGATCCCCGGTAATAAGTTTTGCATCGAGAAAGCGCCGCAGGTTGCTATCAAGACTTTGCATGCCGAGCCCTCCCCCGCTCTGCATCGCATTCGTCATCATATCTGTCTTCCCTTCGCGGATTAAATTGGCCACAGCCGGGGTATTGACCAAAATTTCGAGGGCCGCAAGGCGCCCTTCCCATCAGCCCTACGGAGGAGTTGCTGCGAAATAACGCCCCGTAACGAAGAAGAAAGCATGGCGCGAATGCGGGGTTGGAAGGCGCCCGGAAACACATTGATGACGCGGTCCACCGTCGCAGCCGCGCCATTGGCATGAAGCGTGCCAAGGATCAGTATGCCGGTTTCAGCGGCTGTGACGGCCAGACTGACGGTTTCGTAATCACGCAGCTCACCGACCAGGATGGCATCGGGATCCTCACGGAGTGCGGAATGCAGAGCAGACGCAAAATTTCGGGTATGCAGCCCAACTTCGCGATGGCTCACGAGGCAATTTTTGTTGGGATGCTGAAACTCCACGGGATCCTCGATGGTAATGATGTGACCTTTCCGATCCTGATTAATGAAGTCGATCATCGCCGCCAGCGTTGTCGATTTACCGGAGCCTGTCGGGCCAGTCACGAGGATTAAGCCCTTCTTATCCCGACACATGGTTTTGAGTACCGCTGGTAAGCCAAGGTCATCCATGGTCATCAGCTTTGAGGGAATGACCCGTACGACCGCGCCGATCCCATTCAAATGGCGGAAGGCGTTCACCCGAAAGCGTGCTAAGTCCGGGATTTCATAGGCAAAATCGATATTGTAACAGGCTCCGGACTTCCATTCCTGACGCATCTTCAAAGGCATGATATCAACCAGAAGCGCGCCAGTCTCATCAGCGGACAGTTCGCGGTATTTCACCTCATGGAGCAAACCGAGAAGACGGATCCGCGGCGGATTGCCCGACACCAAGTGGAGATCAGAGCCTTGCTGCCTCACGACAAGCTCAAGAAAGGTATCAATGCGATGCATACGCGCTCACTCCCTGGGCGGCCGGTGTCGGACCGCAACGCGTCTTATCCTACCAGATTGGCTGTAGGTAATAACCCTTCGTCAGTGACGAAGGGTTGAAATTGCTTCTTGTCTTGGGCATACAAAAACGCATCATTGGGATCAATGGCTTTGGCCTGTAGCGCTTCAAGCAAGGCCTGGTCCATTAACTGCATGCCTAAGGCACGGCCCATTTCAATCTGCATAGGAATCTGGAAGGCTTTGCCCGCGGTCAGGAGATTGGAAATCGCTTGCGTCATCACCAGCACTTCGACGATGGCTTTCCTGCCCCGGCCATCTGGTGTTCGTACCAGAATCTGACTGACGACATCTTGTAGGCCTTGCGCCAGAGAGGTTACGCCCTGTGCCTTTTGCTCACGGGTAAAGCATCAATGATTCGGTCAAGTGTCTTGGCTGCACTCGTCGTATGCAGCGTGCCAAGCACGAGATGCCCCGTTTCAGCAGCCATCATAGCTAAGGTAATGGTCTCGCTATCTCGCAGCTCACCCACCAGAATAACGTCCGGGTCCTCGCGCAGGGCCGCTCGGAGCCCCTCGGTGAAACTGCCGACGTGTGTGCCCACTTCCCGTTGTACAACCAGGGAGAGTTTGCTTTCATGCACAAATTCGATGGGATCCTCAAGGGTAATGATATTGAGACGCTTTGTACTGTTGAGATGATTGATCATCGCAGCGAGAGTGGACGACTTGCCGGTACCCGTTGCGCCCGTGACGAGCACCAAGCCCTGATGATGGTGCGTCAGTGTCTCCATAACAGGAGGGAGCCCTAAGGTGCAAAGTTCTGGCACATTTGTCGCGATCACCCGAAACGTCGCCCCGAGACCGCTGGCCTTGCGGAAAATGTGCGCACGGAAGCGCCCTACGCCCTCGCTCGTATACGCGAAGTCGAGATCCTCGCCCGTTTCAAACACTTGCCGTTGGGTAGCAGTCAAAATCTCGTAGAGCAGATTTTCAAGTTCTTCGGCCGTTAGCGCTCGGTACTTGACCGGGACGTGTTCGCCGGATAGTCGAAACAATGGCGGCACACCGACAGCAAAATGCATGTCCGAAACGCCCTGCTGGTAGCCCAGTTGGAGAAAGGCATCAAGACGTGGCATCAGACGACTTCCACTTGATCGAGTGCGCCGAGCACGGCATCCATACCTTGGTAACGCTTGTTTGGCTCCACGGCCATCGCCTGGAGAATGATGGCCTCCATCGCGGGTGTGATGGCCGGCTCGACCTCTCGAGGCGGTGTCAGCTCCCCTTGAATATGCTGATAAATCACCGTGACTGTATCCTTGCCTAAATAGGGCGGCCGTCCGGTGAACAACTCGTACATGGTGACGCCAAGGCTATAGATGTCGGTGCGCGCATCGATATCTTCGCCCCGAATCTGTTCGGGTGACATATAGGCCGGGGTCCCGACCATAGCGCCCGACCGCGTCAAACGGGAATCGTTTTGAGAGACTGCAGCAGCCAGGCCAAAATCGACGATCTTGAGTAAGCCCTCGGGATTGACCAAAATGTTTGCCGGCTTCAGGTCGCGGTGGATCACCTCCGCCTGATGGGCAGCACGCATACCATTGCAGATCGACTGGACAATCTTGAGAGCACTGCGGGGAGGAATACGGGTGTTACTCTGGAGATAGGCAGATAGGGCATGACTCTCAAAGTATTCCATAGAAATGGCATATGACGAGCCGAACGTCAGGAAATCGTAGATACGAATCACATTTTCGTGCGTGATTTTCCGCGAATAACGCAACTCACGGATAAAACGCTTGACCGTTTGGTCAGTTACGGCAAGCTGCGCATGCAGGAATTTGAGCACAATCGTCTCGTTCACCGCCGTATCCTCGACGAGCAATGCGGTTCCGAAAGCGCCCTTGCCGACCCGCCGCACCACACGATAGCGATCCTGTAAAATCATACCGGGTTCCAAAGCATCGAGGTCGAGGACTGCTACGGACGCCCGTTCCCCCGAAGCGGTCTTGGAATCACGCAGATCCGATGACGGACCGCCATGGGATGTTGCGCGGCGTCCTGCGTCTTCTATGAGCTGTGATGTCAGAGGTCGGTACAGACGGTACGCCGGGTGAAGAAGCATTGCATGATGTCCTCAAGCGTTTACAGGCTATCTGTCAGGTTAGCACGGCGCTCGGTACGATTCGGGACCAGGGACAGCTCATGCAAAAAATCATCGACTGTATTTTCGATATTTTTTCGGCCGCTGATCGTTCCTTTATTCTGTTGCGTGAGTCCCACAACCAGACGCTCATACCCGTGGTAGCCAAAGAACGTCACGGTGAACAGAAGTCACATGAGGAAATCGCCATCTCTCAGACGATTGTGCAGGAGGTGGTGAGTCATAAGCGTTCCATTCTGTCGGTTGACGCGATGGGCGATGATCGTTTCAATCAACAGACATCGGTCATCAACCTTTCGATTCGAAGTATGATGTGCGCCCCACTCCTGGTCGGGGACGAACTCCTCGGCTTGATTCAGGTAGACACCCATGATGCCCAACAGCAATTTATGCCCGAGGATCTCCAGGTCCTCACGGGTATCAGTACCCAGGCAGCGATTGCGGTCAAGAATGCCCAATTAAACGAAGAGATCGAAGCCGAAACCGCCCGGCGGACCAGTCTACAGCGCTATTTCTCGCCGAAACTGGTGGACATGCTCATGTCAGGGGATGTCACAACCGCACTCGGCGGCAATTCGTACCGCGGGACCATTCTCTTCGCCGATATTATTGGTTTCACTACCATGAGCGAAGCCATGGCGCCAGCGGATGTGTTGGCAAAGCTCAACCGTTACCTCACGATCATGCAAAAATTGATCTACGAAAACGGTGGGAATGTCGACAAAGTCAACGGCGACGGCGTCATGGCCTTTTGGGGCGTACCGCAAACCGATGGACAGGACGAAAATAACGCGGTCTTTACCGCCCTCCAAATGCAACGGCATCTGTGGTCGTTCAACCTGGATTTGCAGACCGAGGGCCAACAGCCGATCCACATGGGTATCGGGCTCAACACCGGTGACTTCATTGCGGGGAATATCGGGTCAGAGGATAAAATTGAATTCACCCTGATCGGCGATCATGTCAACTTGGCATCGCGCATTGAGCATCTCGCAGGACGCAATCAAGTCCTCGTCTCCGAAGCGACCTGGGAGCCCATCAAACACCTCGTCAGCGCCGTACAACTTCCCCCTTTACTGGTCAAAGGCAAGTCGACACCGATCACGATTTACTCCATCCGAAGCATGCAAAGCCTGCAGCAAGGGGGGTATATCATGGCCTTGCCGTGTCATATTCTCGACGAAAAAGGCCAGCATATCGGGCGGGGAATCATCACGGGCTGCACACCACTGAACACGGGCTTGTGCTTACGCATGAGCACGCATATGCCGCTGGAACGCGGGAGTGTGCTCAACTTACAAATGGAAACGGTCGAATACCATAAGCCTTTCTTATGTGCGCTCAAGGTCCATAGCACCCTGACCGGCGCCCATAGTGGCGGCTGTTCCTATACCAAAGCCGTCCTCACTGATATGCAAGAACAAGATGAGGAATTCAGTGAATTCCTCATGCCGGGAAGTTGCGTCGCCACGACGTATACCTGGAATGATCTCAAACGCCGCTAATCTTCCCGCAACACAGTGCGAGCAATCACTTTGAGTTCCAAAATCGGTTTCACGCCCTCAAAAATCGGCAGGACTAACGCATCCACCACATAGCGCGAAATCGGTGTTTCCTCCGCATATCCCCAGCCGCCGTGCAAAAGCTGGCCTTCCTGGGTGATCCACAGCGCCACATCGCTGGCAAGCAGCTTTGCCATCGCCGCCTGCAAGCCTTGATCTGGCTGCTGGTCCATCTGGCGCGCCGCGGCATAGGTGAGGTGACGCGCCGCCGCCAGATGGGTTGCCATGCGACCAAGCTTATACTGGGTCAGCTGATAATCGCTGATCGGCCGGCCAAACTGCTGCCGGCCCTTGGCATAGACAACGGTTTTTTCTAACGCTGCTTGCGCCAGCCCAACCGCGCGCCCTCCCGTTTGTAAACGGCCGTTGGCAAAACCGCTCATTTGCAGATAAAACCCGCGGTTGTAGCCGTCC
>CBCXVS010000364.1:0-6436 GCA_965178525.1 uncultured bacterium
GTTTGGGGGAGGATAGCCTACCTCATTAACTATTGGGGAACAACCCTATTAGTGATAAGGAGCCCCAGACCTGGACGTCGTTGTCCCGAGCTGTCAAGGACAACTGAGCCAGGGCCTGGATGGTCTGGCGGTATATATCTTGGCTGTATAAAGTATACTGAGGCATGCATATGGGGATTCTCTGGAGCGAGGGTAACAGCTACCAGCGGTTTCCCTTGTTACTGGAGAATTCTTTTGTTTGTCAAGAGATTATTCAACTTTAAGACCACTTGTAACGACCAAGTCTGATCCTTAGGAGTTCCGTCAGAAATGGCGCTGTATCGATAGCACCACCTGAGATTGACGTTCAAAAGATGGGTTTGGACGTACGCTCTCCCGCTTTTCTTGTAACTAAGTACTGAGGCAAAATTAAATTTATATCTTTCCCCTGGAGAAATATATAAAGGTAATTTATGCCCAGGCACTTAAAAGAGATTTACGACCTCCTGTTTGAGCGAGTTGAGCCATCCCTCAGCTGTCAGCTGAGGTGCCAGCCTCACCCACTCTTCCGGAAGCACCATGCCAACATAGGAGAATTCGCCTCTCCCTTCGGGCTTAAAAATATGAGCGACGCCCTCAGGCTTGGGCCAAATATCTGCGGCTTCTCTCAGATTCACCGTGTGGGACACGATGGCGGTATTCGTCCCACGCCGAGGTGGGGTGGCAAGCATGTCACGCAACCGGACTGCAATCTCTTTCCACATTGATTTTGTCGTATGAATGGCGCAGTACAAAACATCCGATTTCTCGGCTCTGCCAAAGATATTTTTCGCCGTGTCCATACAACGGCAATAGAGGCTGGAATACACAGTACCAACTGGAATCTGCAGTTGATTGAAGACAGAGCCAATGGTCTTGGTTTGGCTCCGGCCTGCGTTGGAAAGATTGCGTTGAACCGCGCAGTTGTCCAAATCCTCAGCCCGGACGGTTTTCTCGCCTGTCTTAGTCGTTGCGCCGTGACGGAAATAAATAACGTAGCCACCCTGTTTGAGCGCCTCGATCAACTCTTGCCCCTCTAGCTTGGTCTTTGTTCCACTAGTGAGAGCTGCTGCAAAAAGCAAGTCACTGTCAGCATTGTGGGTGGTTTCGGGCTCATGGGTTATGGAATATTTTGGCAGTCCGGCCCGGCCACGACGCAGTGTCCGGGGGAGCGGCCGTGGCGGCGCATGATGATCCCGTTGGCCGTGTTGAGCGGGCTCGTCGTGGTATTCCTGGCCCCTCCAGCGCTCGATCCGAACGGCCTGCCGCAGCTTGCCCTGACTTTTGGGGGCATGAGTTTGATGTTGTTCGGAGGCGGCTATGTGTTCATTCCCATAATTCAGGACGTGGTGGTGAGCCACTATCAGCGGCTCACCACGCAACAGTTCCTCGACGGCCTCACCTTGAGCCAGGTGACGCCTGGTCCGATTCTGGTCATCGCGGCGTTCATTGCGCAGAAAGTCATGACCGAGCAGTCCGGCGTGTGGTGGGGGTTCATCGGCGCCCTGGTCGGCACGCTGGCCATTTTTACTTCGCCCGCCATCTTGATGGTCACGGCCTCGTGGGCTCTAGAGGACATGAAGCAATCCCCCGGGGTACAGGCGACGATGCGGGGCGTCCGCTGCGGCGTACTCGGCATGATCGCTGTAGCAGCCTTGATCATCCTACACACGAGCCTGCCCACTTGGCCAGAGACGCTCTCCATCACGACCTTAGGCAGTTATCTCAGCATGTTGTGGCCAACGCTCATGATATTCGCCACGGCACTCGTCGCGCTCGTCAAATACCGTGTTGACGTCGTTTGGACCATCCCCATCTCAGGTCTTCTTGGCGTGCTGTTGTACTGACCAGCATGAGGTGGCTCAGGCCGGCCCGTCCGCCAACGCACATGCGTCAGGGGTATCCATCAAACGCAACGTGACAGCCAAACTCAGCGTGGCAACGCTACCGTACCCGGTCCGGTACGCCGGAAAGAAGCTTGTCCAGCGCTCACTCGTTGTGGTGGGACCGTCGGGCGCAGCTTGGCCTCGGAACTCACACACAATATCTCGAAGGAGCTCACCAGGTAAGAACAACGGGCAGGGGATATGGGCCACCATCGCACTGTTCAGCTGACGCAGACGATGACCATGGTCGAACAGTGCGCAAGTTTGGTAACCTATGAGCGTTATAAGGGATAGACAAGCTGGCCCAGACGCCAAGCTTTAGCGTCCCGATGGAGACAGCAGGTCTGTTTTCGCGGGCTCTGCCACCACTGTATAACGCTTGTACGGCGGCAAGTTCAGTGCTTTCATCAGATTCTTCATCCCATCCAAGGGCATCGGATCGACAAAGCCGTGTACGTCAGCAGCCTGCGTAGCGGGCATGGTCTCCGTTAATTGCAGCAAGGCTGCCTTGATTTTGCCCACAACACCTGCGGCGACCCGCGGCATGACGGAGAAATACCATTCCGGGTAGAGGTCCGTACTATGGACGAGTGAGAGACCATCGTCATGCCGTTGGTCAACGATCTCGAAGTTTGCTATGTCGATTTCGCCTTCTCGCGCCATCGATTCGAGTATACCGCTCCGAATAAAACCCGCATCAATGAGACCAAGATGGACAGCACGGACGAGGTCATCTTGCTTTGGCACCCATCTTATGGAGGCAAAATCCTTATGCGGATCGATCCCTTGTTTGAAGAGATGATAGGTCTGAAACATGTATGCACCCGCTGCAGCGCTAAATTTGAGCGACATCACCTTTTTGCCTTTCAAGTCCGCCGCTGTGCGGATGCCACTCCCTTTCTTTGCAATGATGACGCCAGCAAACCAAGGTCCTAACTGGCCATTTAGGGTTGCTATGGGAGTAGCCTTGAAGCGCTCTTGGAGATTGAGAGTGTGGGCAGCATGACTCAAGACCAGGTCCACTTGGCCATCCTTTGCGGCTGTAACCACTTTGGAGGGATGAAGGGGAACAAGCGTGACGGTCTGGTCAAGCTGGACACTCAGATATTGTACGAGATCATTCCAACGGGCTGTCGCTCTGCGTTCCCCTCTTGGTGCATTCACGCCTAGTTTCAAATCGGCAGCAAACAGGGCCAGAGCGAAGCTAAAAATAGTTAAGCAGCATATAAATAAAGCTGTAGAAATTCGTAACATGATTATTCTCCTTGAATCATGGTGTGGGGAGATAAGACAAGAGGGGCGTAGGCCAACAACTCTGGCACGCCGTATCGGCCACGCCCAGAGACAACTTGAGCACCTGACGGCGGCGGGATGTATCTGCAGGTAGCAGGTACAATCATGCCTTTGGTCAATGAGGAGGGAAGTATTTTGTAGCCTTTACAACTGTGGCAACTGTGGCAATTGATATACCAGAGGATAGAGAACGTCGAGAGCGCACTACCTCAATATCTCCATCGTGGTGTTTCTGTGCGCACATCGAGGGGACATCGGCATCAGTAGTTTGATGCCGATGTCGGCACGGGCACCAGATTTTGCGTTTTTTGCCAGGTATCGTAAAAGGACTCGATCCAGGTATTGCCGACGTGGGGAACGAAGTTGACCGCTTTCACACGGAGCCAGTTCTCGAACAATTCCAGTACCGAGATAGCGCCATTATCAATATTGATACGGCGATAGTCATTGAAGGTCATACCGAGGTAGTGGGCCAAGACGGTTCGGATAACATCGCCGTGCGAGACCAGGACTGCCACCCCGCGCGGAGAAGTGTGCCGTATCGTCTCAATCACACGGACGCCGCGCTGTTGTACCCCAGGCAAACTTTCTCCATTGGGAAACACCGCGTTGACTGGGTCGTGAAAGATCTGCTGGGCTGCTAGCTGTCCACGGACCTCGTTAAAATGCTTACCTTCCCAGTCTCCATAGCCGACTTCGCGCAGATCGGGAACGGCTTCAATGCCAAGTTGTAAACGCTCAGCTAGTATCTCGGCGGTCTGACGCGCACGCACGACAGGACTCGAGAAAAGCCGTGTTACTCCAAGCGGCGCCAACACTTCCCCGGCCAATCGCACCTGTTCCTGTCCACGCGCGTTGAGCGGCACGGGCCCTTGGCCGGAGATCCGGCCATTGACATTTTCGTCCGTCTGCCCATGCCGAACCAAGATCACCAGTGACATCGTTTTCCTTTCCACTCGCTCACAACAGCTCCGGGGGCTTTCTTATGGCGCAATTTCCGCAGATACACCCGAGCATACACGTACAAAGTTAGATATACTCCTGCCATGGGCCATGATGCCAACGGCAAGCCTGTACTTGTAGGATCTTATTGTGCAACGATTCACGCCGGTTCTCGCCGTAATGAACGTGCCGGCATCCCGGCAGACCGCCGTCCTCAGTCTTCTCTGTCTCGTTTTACTTATCTCGGCCTGTGCCACGCGCCCTCTCCTACTCGATGCCCCATTGCCTGCAACCCTCCAGGGCGCCCAGCTGCACGGTCGTATCGTCGATATGCGGACGCTACACGCGCTCGACCTCGACACACTCGTGCGCACGATTGCCCCGGTGCGGCTCATTGCTATTGGCGAGGAGCACTATCATCCCGACATTCAAGCGTTCGAACTGCACCTGTTACAAGCCTTGGCACAGCAGCGGCCACAGTACCTAGCCCTAGCGATGGAGTTTCTTGAGCGCGATGCCCAACACACGGTTGATACGTATCTTGCCACCACGATCGACCAAGATACCTTCCACACACGCCTCAAAGCATCACCAGCATTCCAACGCCTCTATACGCCTCTCGTGCACTATGCACAGCAGGCAGGAACACCCACGATCGCCATGAACGTCCCTCGGCGTATTGCACGTCAGGTAGCCAACGAGGGGCTGCATGTGGCTTTGCAGGGCCTAAGCCCTAGGGATCGGGCCTATGTTCCCATGTCCTTTCCCGATATACCAGCTCGTTACCGGGCCTACTTTCTCGACGCGGTTACCCCGCATCATCCTGTGAAAGGCGAGGAAGTCGAACGGTTCACGGAAGCATCCTTTCTCAAAGACGTCACCATGGCCGCCGTGCTCGCCTCTTTTCTGGAACAGCACCCACAGCATACGGTGCTTGCCATCGCCGGCCGTTTCCACGTCGACTATGGTATTGCGATCCCTGGCCTGCTACGGCAGCGACGCCCGCAGGTCAGTATCCGACGGATCACGACGATGACCGTCGCCCCCGAAAGCACGATTGATTTACACCATCTGCGAGATGAGGACATGGCCGATTACATCCGCTTTTTTCCCCCTGCGCCGGCGCCGCGCGCCAAAGCCCGCTCCCCCTCGTCCGCAACGCGGTGAGTGCAGTCATGGCACGAGGGACTCGGCAGAGCCGGGGAACACGCCAGGAGGTAGATGCTCACCGTCATCGGACGGCACGAGCATGGCGCCCTGACGTTGCTTGTCCGCTCGCAGGTGTCGGCCTGTGCGGGCAACCGGATAGACCTCATGGGAATGGTGTAATAATGCAGAACCCGAGATGGTAAACCAAGAAGCCCCCTCAGGAGTTTAGCCCTGGTAAACTCCTGAGCGATGGTGTGTAAGGGGTAGAATCAGCTGAGGCGCTGCAGCGTGTCATTAATCTTGTTAAAATCCGGCAAATCCCTGGCACTCTCCAAGACTTCCGCGTACTGCACTTTGCCTTCCTTATCAATGACAAAGGCCGAGCGTTTGGCCACGCCTTGGAGCCCCATCAGATCGTCATATTGGGCGCCGTAAGCCTGGACCACCTCACGATTGAAATCGCTCAAAAGCGAGAAATTCAGGTTCTCTTTTTCCTTCCATTCTTTCTGGGAAAAAGGGCTATCCACACTAATCCCGAACACTTCGGCATTCGAATTGGTGTACTGGTTTAAATTGTCGCGCACCGAGCACAGCTCATTAGTACAGACGCCCGAAAACGCCAGGGGAACGAACAGTAAGACCACATTCTGTTTCCCCTGATACGCACTTAGCGTCACGTCTTCCATGTCCGTATTTTTCAGCGTAAAGTCGGGCGCCTCTTGTCCAATCTGTACACTCATGGTCGATCTCCTCGGGAGATACCCGCCGGTATCGTGAATTTGATTGGTACGGATAGGGAAATGAATACGTCTACTGTATCGGGTTTCAAAGAAGACGTCAACCTCTCGCACTTTCGGAAACGGCTGTCACCCGGAGCCAGCCGCTGGCAGGGGAACGCGACGCCGCGCGTCACGCCATCTTGATTTCCCGCCGGAGCATATCAGTAGACAAAATGGTAATAATGCCCGATTCAAGGCGGATGACACTGGCTCGTTGGAACGCGTGCAGCGTCCGGGTCATCGTTTCGCGGGACATACCAGCGAGTTCCGCCAGCTCTTGTTGGGTCAAGCGCGAATGGCCTTAAGTGAAGCTCTAACTGCTGGTCGTGTCAACGGTTGACCCAACACATGAGGGGGTTTTGTCATGAG
>CBCXVS010000365.1:0-6431 GCA_965178525.1 uncultured bacterium
TCTCATGGCCGGCTCCCTGAGCACGGTAGAGATTTCCTTACAGCAAGGCGGGGGGGTTTGGAACTGGTTTATCTGGCGCTGTTTTCCGTTTAGCTTTATCGCCGCCATTCTGCTCTACATCGGGGCGCTGGCCGAAACCAACCGCACGCCGTTCGATATCTCGGAAGCCGAGTCCGAGCTGGTGTCAGGGTATCACACGGAATACAGCGGGTTTCGGTTCTCTCTCTTTTTCCTCGCCGAATATGCCAACATGTTCGTGGCCAGTGCGCTCGTCGTCATTCTATTTCTCGGCGGCTTTACCGGACTGATACCCATTGCCTTCGTGCCGGATGTCTTGGCCGGCCCCTTCTGGTTTCTGGCCAAAACCCTCATCCTCGTCTTCGTCATGATGTGGATTCGCTGGACGCTGCCGCGCTTGCGCGTCGATCAACTCATGACGACCTGCTGGAAATATCTCATTCCCATTGCCCTCGTGAATCTGGGCGTCATCGGCCTGTGGACGTCACTCTCATGAATGCGGAATGCGGAATGCGGAATGCGGAATGCGGAATGGGAGAGGGGGAGAGGATAACACCAGGCAACATTTCGGAAAAAGCTAAGAGCTGACAGCTAATAGCTAACAGCTTTTCATTAGGACTGCACTATGGCAAAAAAGCTGACCATCGATGGCAAAGAAATCACGGCTCGGGATGATGCGACCATTATTCAGGCCGCCCATGAAGCCGG
The DNA here is from genome assembly GCA_965178525.1 of uncultured bacterium. GTDB lineage: Bacteria > Tectomicrobia > Entotheonellia > Entotheonellales > Entotheonellaceae > CBCXVS01. The sequence continues at coordinate 727 of CBCXVS010000365.1, forward strand.
CATCACGATTCCGCATTATTGCTACCACCCGAAGCTGAGCATCGCGGGGAACTGCCGCATGTGCCTGGTGGAACTCGAAGGCCGGCCGAGGCTGGAAATCAGTTGCAATACCCAGGTGGCCGACGACATGGTGGTGCTGACGGACTCCCCACGGGTGGTGGAAGGCCGTCGGGGCGTGCTGGAATTTCTGCTCATCAACCATCCCCTGGATTGCCCCATCTGCGACCAGGCAGGGGAATGCGGGCTGCAAGATTATTATATGAAGCACGGTCTGTATACAAGCCGCTTCCAAGAAGAGAAAGTGCATAAACACAAAGTCGTCGATTTTGGCCCGGACATCGTTTTTGACGGCGAACGTTGTATTCTCTGCACGCGCTGTGTGCGCTTCACGCAAGAGATCAGCAAGACGAATGAACTTAGCGTGTTTAATCGGGGCGATGCGGTGGAGATTTCCACGTTTCCCGGTAAACGTTTGGATAATCCGTACGCCGGCAATACCGTTGACATCTGTCCGGTTGGGGCGCTGACCAGCAAAGATTTTCGCTTCAAGATTCGCGTTTGGTTTCTGCGGGAAGCGAAGTCGATCTGCCCCGGATGCGCGCGGGGCTGCAACATCAACATCCATTATAACGAGGGACACATCTATCGGCTTAAGCCCCGGCAAAATGACGAAGTGAATGACGCGTGGATCTGCGATGACGGCCGCTTCGGATACACCGCGATCAATGCGGGCCGCGTGCTGCACCCGATGGCGCGTCGCAGCGAGGCGCTGGAGCAGACCGCTTGGTCCGACGCCCTGCAACGGGCCACGGCGGCGCTGCAGCAGCATCAAGGGGATGCCGTGGGCGTGGTCGTGTCGCCTCAGGGCAGCAATGAGGACTTCTATCTGCTGAGCAAATTGATCTCGGACGTGTGGGGGACGTCACGCATCCTTCTCGCTTCCGGAGAACCCGGGTACGCTGATGATTTCCTCATCCATGCGGATAAAAACCCCAACACGCGAGGCGCACAGGAGGTCGGACTGCCGGCACCAGCAACAGCGGCTAACCTCGCTGCGCTGGCCGAAGCGATCGGGCAAGGCGCGGTCAAGGTGCTCTATGCCATCGATACCGACCTGGAAGCGGCCTTTGGCGCGGATGCGGCGTCGCGCCTGGCCACGCAACTGGATTGCTTGATCGTGCAGACGTCAAACGAACGTCCGGGCTGGGATCAGGCCCATGTCGTGCTGCCGAGCGCGATGTATGCCGAACGGGATGGAACCTTCACCAATTTCCAGGGACGGGTGCAACGGTTCAATGCCGCCTTCGCCCCACGTGGCGAGGCGCTCCCCGCTTGGCAAATTTACCAGCGCCTGGCACAGGAACTCGGCCAGAGCTGGTCCTACAGCTCCGCCGAAGCGGTGTTGATGGACATGGCGACAGCGATTCCGGCCTTCCATGGCCTCAGTTACGCTAAAGTAGGTGACTTGGGACAGATTGTAAGCACCTAAAACAAATTGCGGATTTGAGATTCCGCATTCCGCATTCCGCATCCCGCATTCCGCAAGATGAGGACACCATGCGCAGACTCAATTTTTGGCAACAGCTCTATATCCCGGAAATTCTGCGGGGCATGTGGGTCACCACGCGCCATTTCTGGGCCAACTTATTAGGCCGGAAACATACGGTGACGCAACAGTATCCCGAACAACCGACCTACGTGACGGAGCGCTACCGCGGCCGGCACCGCTTGATGCGTAAAGAGGATGGCAGCCCACGCTGCACGGCGTGCATGCTCTGCGCCACCTCGTGTCCGGCCCTGTGCATCCATATCCAAGGCGGAGAGCATGAAGACCCGACCGTGGAAAAATACCCTGTCTCCTTCATGATTGATGAACTCCGGTGTGTCTTTTGCGGCCTCTGTGTGGAGGCGTGCCCCTGTGATGCCATTCGCATGGACACCGGGATCTTTGCACTGGCCGCCTACGATCGGGAAAATTTTCTGTATCCGCGCAATTTGTTGCTGGGCGACGACGCGCCAACGAATATCGCGGAAGGGAAAGCGCCAATCGAGTAGTCACCCGCAGCCGAAGGATCGTTTGTGGAGCCGACACGAGACATTTACGGCAATATCGTCGGGGGTGAAATCGTTTATCTAGGCATGCTCATTTCCTTCGGCCTCGTCGCATGGGCGCTGTATAAGCGGATGCGAATGTGGATGCAAGGGCGACCGGAAAATCGCTTCGAGGCTCCCGTGCGACGCCTCAAGGACATGCTCATCCACGGGTTGGGCCAGCAGAAAATCTTTAACCACTAACCACTAACCACTAACCACTTCTGAGGTCACGATGGCCTTACGCATTGTGGTTGACCGGCTACGCTGCATTGGTGCTGGGAATTGTGCGGATGCCGCGCCTGTGGTGTTTCAACTCGATGAAGAAGATACCTCGGTGATCGTCAACCCGCATGGCGCGGCGCCAGATGCCATTGTGGCGGCGGCGGAAGCGTGTCCGGTTGACGCCATTAAAATCATTGATGACCAAGCGGGGCAACAGCTCTACCCCTAAGAAAAATGCGGATTGCAGATTGCGGATTGCGGAATAGAAGAGTAAGAGTGCCACGTTCATACGGGATGAGAGGCCGGATATTGTCGGCAGACATTCCCAAAAGCTGAGAGCTGAGAGCTAAATATGCAGCCTATTTATCTCGATCATCATGCGACAACGCCTCTTGATCCGGCCGTCCTTGATGCGATGATGCCTTATCTGACTGACAAGTTCGGCAATGCCGCAAGCCGGACGCATCCCTATGGCTGGGAGGCGGAGGAGGCGGTGGAAACGGCGCGGGAACAGGTGGCGGCGCTGCTTCATGCCAAACTGGAAGAGATTATTTTTACGAGTGGCGCCACCGAATCGGATAACCTCGCGCTTAAAGGTGTGGCTTGGGCCTACCGGGAGCAGGGGCGTCATATCATCACGACCCCGACGGAACATAAAGCGGTTTTAGATACCTGCAAGAGCCTGGAAGCGCAGGGGTTTGACGTCACCTATGTGCCGGTTGACCGGACCGGGCTGGTGGATCCTGATGATATCCGCAAAGCGATTACGCCGCAGACCATTTTGATTTCGGTCATGCAGGTTAACAGCGAGATTGGGACGATTGCGCCACTGGCGGAAATTGGGACGATTGCCCGCCAACACGGTGTGCTGTTGCATAGTGACGCGGTGCAAGGCGTGGGCAAAATTGCCTGTGATGTCAATGCCCTGCAGGTGGACCTGCTGTCTCTCTCGGGCCACAAAATCTACGGTCCGAAGGGCATTGGGGCATTGTATGTCCGGAAAACTCGGCCGCAGCGCATCCGGCTGCAGCCGGTCATCGATGGCGGCGGGCATGAACGTGGGTTCCGCTCGGGCACCCTCAATATCCCCGGTATTGTCGGCCTGGGCCAGGCGTGTGTCTTGTGTCATGACCTCTGGCCGCAGGAGGGCCAGCGTCTGCTCCGGCTGCGGCAGCGGTTGTACGATGGTCTGACATCACGCCTGGACGAGGTCTCGCTCAACGGCCACCCGGAACAGCGCGTGCCCGGGAATCTCAACCTCGGTTTTGCCCGTGTGCAGGATGAATCGCTATTGCTGAGTCTCACGACGATTGTCGCGCTCTCCGCCGGTTCGGCCTGTACATCCGCGGCGCATGAGCCGTCTTACGTGCTGCGGGCGATTGGCGTTGCGGAGCACCTGGTCCATTCGGCGATTCGCTTTGGCCTGGGACGCCATACGACGGCAGATGAAATCGACACCGTTATCGAAGCGGTCGTTGCCAAGGTCGAACGCCTACGCGCTCTGGCCCCACGGCGTACCTAACATGTGGAATGATTATGCGACCTAAAGCCCTCACCATTGCCGGCTCTGACTCTGGCGGCGGCGCTGGCATCCAAGCCGATCTGAAAACGTTCGCCGCGCTCAATGTATACGGTATGAGCGCATTGACGGCCATTACGGCCCAAAATACCTGTGGGGTGACGGCGGTGCAGGCGATTGATGCCGATGTGGTCATCGCCCAAATCCGGGCTGTGGCCTCGGATATCGGCGCCGATGCCGCCAAAACCGGCATGCTTTTTTCAGCCGACATTATCAACGGTGTGGCCGCGGCCCTGTGCGACACCGGCATGCCAAACGTTGTCGTTGATCCGGTCATGGTGGCGACCAGCGGCGACCGGCTCCTGCAGCCGGAGGCAGAGGCCAGCCTGCGTGAGACCCTTATGCCACTGGCCGCCGTGATCACGCCCAATCTCGAAGAAGCCGCCGTCCTCCTCGATCATCCCGTCACCGATCTGGAAGCGATGCGAGCCGCAGCTGAGGAGATCGTCGCCCAGGGCGCCCATGCCGTCATCGTCAAAGGCGGCCATGCGATGACCAAGGCAACCGATGTTTTTTATGATGGCAATACCATGGAACTGCTCGAAAGCGAAGTGGTGCAAACGCGCAACACACATGGGACCGGGTGTACGCTGTCGGCGGCGATTGCGGCATTTCTGGCGCGCGGTTTGCCCTTGTTGGAGGCGGTACGCCAGGCAAAGGTCTACATTACCGGAGCACTCAAGCATTCGCTCAGCATTGGCCAGGGTCCCGGACCCGTAGACCATTTTTGGAACGTAACGTATCAGGACTGAGGACTGAGGACTGAGGATTTGACTTGAGAGCTGAAAGCTAATCATGGAACATCCGACGACATCAGGCGTACCTCATCTTCGCATCACACGGGCCGCGCCGCATGGCCTACTGGCTCAAGGCGCGGGCCGCTTGGCGATTTTAGGCGGGGCTTATAATCCGATTACCTACGCTCATCTCGCTATTGCCGACGCGGTAGTTCGAGCTATGGGCATGCATGAAGTGCTGTTTTGTTTGCCTGAAGTGCCGCCACACAAAACGATCTTTGGCGCATCGCTAGAACAGCGGCTCGACATGGTGCAATTGGCCGTGGCGGACCGTCCCTATGCCGCCGTGGGCTTGAGCACGCACGGTCTCTTCCTCGACATCTATCGTGCCGTGGGCAGCGTCTATCCTCCCCGCATTGAGGTTTTTTTTCTCACTGGACGCGATGCGGCCGAACGCATCTTGACCTGGGACTATGATGACACCGAGGCAGCCCTGCAGCAGATGTTCACCGCCTTTGAATTCATTGTCTGTGACCGCGAAGGCGTCTTCGAGATACCGGACGATCCACGCCTCATGCCCTACCACGATCGCATCCACCGCTGTCCTATGGACGTGCAGGCCAACCATATCTCGTCCACTGCCGTGCGCGAACACTTACAACAAGACCGCCCGATTGATCAGCTCGTTCCCCCTGCTGTGGCTGACTACATTCGTACCCATAGACTCTATCTGGATTAGCTGTCAGCTCTCAGCTCAAAACAGAAGCAGCGCGGTCCCCTACGCGTCTCCTGAGGCTAAGTACACGTTGGCAGAAGTTTCTAGCGGTTTTCTTCCCGTAGGATGCACGGTGTGCACCGTGGGAAATGGTGCACACCGTGCATTTTATAACTGACGAAATATTTGCCACGATGTACTAAGTAGCCTATCGACCCTGACGTCAGCAAAAAAAATGCGGCGGAACTTTTCTTCCCGGCTGAGAGCTGGGAGCTGAGGGCGCGACCTGAAGACGCCTAACTTAAGTGGTTTGAACCAGTTAAAGGAAATGCAGGTCCGTGTGCGGACCTATCGCCAC
>CBCXVS010000366.1:0-6427 GCA_965178525.1 uncultured bacterium
GCCCAGGTGCTGGGCGCCTATCTAGAAGGTCACGCCTTCGAGTCGCTCAGCCAGGATGAGCAGCTCGACCGCGCCCGACGGCTGTTTCAGGAACGCGATGTCTTAATGGTCTGGGACAATTTTGAAAGTGTCTTGGACACATTTGCTGACCTGGAAGCGGCGTCTGACGATGAGTCAATACCTATGGCCGTCTTGGGCTACACCACCGAGGAGCGTGCGCGGATTATCAATTTGTTTCGGGATTGGACAGCGGAGGCGACGGGACGCGGTCGCTTGTTAATCACCTGCCGGCCGGAGGAAACGGGATTGCCGGGTGTGCGTCGGATCGGGCTTGACGGGCTGGCTCGCCCTGACAGTTTGTATCTGTTGGCCCAGGTGTTGCGCAAGCGTGACCGGGCGCTTGATGATGCACGGTTGACGCCGGAAAACCTCGACGTCTTGATTGATGTGCTGCAAGATCATCCGCTGTCGATCGAGCTAGTCGGCCCGCACTTGAAGGAGCTAAGTCCAGAGCAGATTGTGGCCGACTTCCACAGACTATTGGAGCATTTTAGCGGCGATGCGGAGGTGGAGCGTAATCGCTCGCTGCTGGCGTCGCTGCGCTTTTCGACTAGTCGGTTGAGTCAGCGGGCACAGGCTGCTCTGCCGTGGCTGGGGATGTTTCGTGGCGGTGTGTTCGAGCAGGTCTTGCTTGATGTGAGTGAGATGGAGATGACCGAGTGGGATAGGGTGCGGGCGGAATTGGAAGCGACGGCGCTCGTGCGTGTGGAAACCGACATACGAGTTGGTGATCGCCCCTACTTGCGGTTCCACCCCACGCTGCCGTACGCGGTGGCTATCGAGCCAGCGACATCCGCCATGTCACCTTCGGCAGGTGCCAGGGGTGTGGAAGACTGGCGCTACCGGCCCGACTCGGAAGCGGCTCGCCAGCGTTTCATCGCGGTTTACTATGTCTTACACAGGGCGATTGAACAAACCCTTCGCGGCTCGAACGCACGCAGTGGGATGGAGGTCCTGAGGCTGGAGGAGTCGAATGTCCGTACGGCGGTGCGCTGGGCTATTGAAGCAGACCAATTCGACGTTGCCACTACGATGGGCAACACGTTTCGTAACTATCTAGAACGCTCGGCGCGGCTGCGCGAGCGGGACCAATGGTCGGCCTGGTTCGCCGAAGTGGCGACGCAAGTAACGTTTAGCGCGGCGGCAGCGGCGACGGAAACGGAGCGAGCTTGGTCGCTGTGCACACAGGGCCATGCTGTTGAAGCGATAGAGCGACTCGAAGCCCTCATCGACTGCCTGCGGCACACCGACGCATTTGATCCGGCATTTGAGTTAACCCTGACTCGGTCGATTCTCGGCCGTGTATACTACTCTGCTGGACATGCCACGCGGGCGATTGCAATCCTGGAAAAGGCGGTGGAGGATTGGGAGATGCTCGTCGGACAGGCTGTTGACCTGTCACCTTCTGAGACCATCAACGATTTGTTAAGAAGTGACGCGGAGGACGATCAACACAGGCGAAAAGCCGGTGCAGTGGAATTGGGCAACCTGTCCGTCGCCCTTGGTGATTTGGCCAACGCGCTGTGATGTGCAGGACGCCTCGATCAGGCCCTTGAGGCGGCGGAACGGGGCGTTGAAATCGATCGCGAACTAGGACATGAGCGGGAGGCTGCCTCTAGGCTCGTGCAGACTGCCCAAATCCTCGTGGAACAAGGTCGGTACCTTGAGGCCGACACCCACTACGATCAAGCCCTGCAAGCTGCCCGACGTGTTGGTGACAAGGACCTGGAAGGAACAGCGCTGCAGCATCAAGGTGGTTTGGCCGACGACATGAACCAATACAACCGCGCCACCGATCTCTACACACAGGCCCTGAAACTGTTCCAGGACGCGAACGACGATGGCGCTGTCATGCAGACCTGTAACTTGCTCGGTGTGGTCGAAGACAAGCAGGGTCGTCTTTCGGAAGCCAGGTCGTGGTACGAGCGTTCGCATGAGATTGCGAAGCGCCGGGGCGACTTCCAGGCACTCGGCGCTGCCGCACATAATATCGGCATCGTGTGCCAACTAAACGGCAAAGCGGCGCGACAGCGGGGTGACGAGACGATGGCGCAACAGCAATTTGCCGAGGCCGAACGGTCGCTTCAGGAAAGCCTGGAACTGGCGGTCGAGCGTCGAAACCAGCCGGGTGAGGCCCGTTCACGGAGCCAGTTGGCCCAGCTCTACCTGGTGACCGGCGAACTTGACAAGGCGGAAGCGCACGCCCACCAGGCGCGACAGATCATGGAAAACTTGGCTATGAAGGAAGTCGCCATCAACTACGCAACCCTCGCCAACATCGCCCGCGCCCGAGGCGACGCGTCACAGGCAGCCCAATGGGAGGCCAGGCGAGATGAGGCGAGAGCAGAACTGACCCGTCGGGCTCAGGGTGGCGATACATCCGGTGTGAACCTCTCACAGCAGATGATTGAGGCCATCACCCAGCTTGCCGTTGCCTGTATACAAGCCGGTCTGAACGGCTCAGCACTCTCCTCCGATGCCGAGTCCGCCGTGGCTCAGCTCCAGCAATCGGATGCCGGTCCGTTGCCGTCGCTGGGTCCCTACCTGCGTCGCCTTACCACTGGGCCAGCGGACGAAACCCTCGCTGCCCTAGCCTCGCCTCCTGCCGACCTGCCCCCGCCGCTACCTCAGCGCTTCGCCCAACTGCGTGACGCCGTTCGCGAAGCTGACGGGGGCTAAGTCAACGCTGTGGCTCGAGATAGACAGGATGACAAAGAGCGTTTAAGATGCTGATGCAGTTCTGTTGTCAAGAGGAGACATCACATGCCGACGGATCACGAATACTTTATGCGTATCGCACTCGAAGAGGCGGAGCGAAGCGCCGCCGAGGGCAATGCTGCCGTCGGCTCGATCATTGTCGATGGGGAAACCGTGGTCGCACGCGGCGGCAATTTGGTTGCGTCAAACTCCGATCCCACCGCCCATGCCGAAACCGTGGCGCTGCGCCACGCCGGAGAGGTCTTACAGCGCACCGATTTCTCGGGCATGACGCTTTATACCACGTTTGAGCCATGCCCCATGTGCGGTGGGGCGATACTTGCCAGCGGGATCAGCACGCTGGTGATGGGAGCGCGGCATGAGCCGGCGCGGAGCAGTTGGGGTGAGTATACGGTTGAACGTTTGCTCGACTTGACGAACTGCACGGACCAAATCACCGTGGTAACCGGTATCTTGACCCAAGAATGCGCCGATATTCGGAACCTGGAAGCTTCATGATGTTGAAACGGCCCTGCATTCGTCAATGAGGCACGACATAGTGGCACCCAAGCAGACGATAAAAATACTCGGCCGATACATGGTCGCGGATCCCGAGATTTGCCACGGTCAGCCGACATTTCGTGGCACGCGAATTTTCGTAGCCGATGTGCTCGACCAAGTCGCCAATGGTTTAGATGGGGTGCGGCTCGATGAATATTCCGGATGAAAATATGATCAAAAGTCAGCGACAGCTCCTGCACGGAAATACCGGCATCATCGCTTGACCCCTTATTCCGCATTCCGCATTCCGCATTCCGCATTCCGCAGCATGTGCGCGACGCCGTACTATGGTGCGGGCGGCGTGTGGCGGGCGCGGCGGAAAAAAGGGACCAGAACGAGGCCACACAGCGAGGTGACGATAAAGAGGGCCGAGGCATCATTGAACGCCAAGATGAGGGCCTCATGCTGGATCAGACGGCCGAGGAGAACCTTGGCGTGAAGCGAGGCCGGCACGGCGCTGCCCATCTGCGTGGCAACCGTCTCAAAGGTTTGTAAAGCCTGTTGCGTGCCGATCTCGGTGAGCTGCTGCGTCTCGGCCAACCGGGCTTGGCGTACCTGCAGGCGTTGATCCAAAATGGCGGCCAGCAGCGCCACACTCAAGGCGCCTCCCAAGGTGATAGACAGGTTGAGCACAGTGGTCGCCCCTTTTCCTCGCGCCGGATCGAACGCGCTAATCCCAATCGGGTAGAGGACAGAATAGGTGAAACCCAGCCCTAAGCCGCGCCCGAAGTAGATGATCAGGAGGACAAAGCTGGTGAAGCGCAAATCCGCATAGAGCATGAGCAGGCCGAAGGCGCCATAGCACAGATATCCCAGCGCCATCAAGGGCCGGTGATCGATGTAATCGCTGGCCCAGCCGGTAAAGGAGGTGCAGAGCACCAAGAAGGCGGAGCTGGGGAACATGATCATGGCCGCTTGTTGCACCGAGAGGTCGTAGAGGCGCTGTAGAAACAGGGAGAGCAGAAAGGGCCCGCCCGAGAACATCGCCCCGGCGATCAGGCTCAACACCACGGCGAGCACATAGGGCGGACTGCGAAACGCGCTCAAATCCACCATTGGAGTTTTCACCTGGGGTTCGACAATGAGAAACGCCACGAGCGAAACCCCGCAAATGGCAAAGAGCGTCATGATGGCGGTCGATCCCCAGCCTTCACGCTGGCCATTGCTGAGCGCAATCAACAGTGTGATCAGGGCCGTGCTCAAGGTGATAAAGCCGCCCCAATCAAAGGGCACGCCGCGTTCCCGGGGAGAGGGGCGGATGACAAAAATGGTAATGAGGAGGGCTATGATACCGACGGGCAGATTGGCGTAAAAGGCGGCCCGCCAGCTCAACTGCTCGGCCAAGATGCCGCCCAGGGGGATGCCGGTGAGCGAGCCGCACGACGCCCCCATACCCCAGATGGCCGTGCCGAGACCGCGCTTTTCCAGCGGGTAGAGATCGAGCATGATGAGCATGGTCACCGGCATGATGACGCCCCCGCCAATCCCTTGAATGACGCGGAAAACCATGAGAACGCCGACGCTCTGCACCATGCCGCAAATCACGGAGCTGATGGTAAACACCAGCAGGGCGTAAATGTAGATTTGCCGGGCGCCCAGGACGCGGGCCAGCCAGGCCGTGATGGGAATGACCACGGCATTGGCCAACATATAGCTGGTGACGACCCAGCGAATGGTAATGACATCCGTGCCCAGCCCGCTCATCATCTTGGGGATGACCACGTTGATGACATGGCTATTGAGCACGCTCATATAGCCACCCAAGACGATCGAGACCATGGCCCAGGCGCGATACGTCGATGAAATCGTCTCCGGCGCGCTTGGCGCCGAGACCACGGAGGTGGAACGTGTACGCATGAGCCCATCTCGCTCGTTATGGACGCTGCACGGCCCGCTACGCCGCGGGCAAATTTTTGATACAAGACGTACCGTATCGGAATTATAGCGTGACGCGGTGACTTTGCAATCAGAATGTGCCCCATGGCGCTACGGACCGTTGCAGCGCGCCCAACCTGACGTCATGGCAGATAACGGCGCACCGCGTCAAGAAAACCTTCCGGGTTTTCTTCAAAGACCATGTGCGCGGCCTGCGGCACTTCCGCCAATTGCGCCTTGGGAAGCGTATCGAGCATCCGCTGCGCCACCTCCGGGCTTAAGAGATCCGTCTCTGTACCGCGTACGATCAGCGTGGGGCAGGTGATTTGGGGCAGTTTCGGCCACAAATCTTCCGCTGGCGCACCCGTGCCATTGCGGCTTTGCTCCCGAATGGCGAGATCGTACCGCCAGCCGATCTGGCCATCGGACAACGTCTGGGTGGCATAGTGTAAACGCCGGCGCAGCACGGCATCGGAGGCGAAACGGTTCTGCCGGTTCATGTAGGCGACGACCGCGTCAAAGGAGTCGAACGTTTCGGGAACGGCTTGAATCTCTTGTTTAATCCGCGCCGCGCCGCGCGGATCGATGGTCGGACCGACGTCCACGATGATCAGTTGCGCGACATGCTCGGGGTAGCGGGCCGTAAAGGCCATACTATTGCGCCCGCCCATGGAATGCCCCACGAGAATGCAGGGGGGCAGGTTGAGCGCGTCGCGGAATGCGGCGAGATCATCGACATAGGCCTGGGTCGAATAATTGCCATCCGGCGCCCATGCGCTGTCGCCGCGTCCACGCTGGTCCAGGGCCAGCACATGATAGTGCGGACAGAACGCCGCCGACACATCGTCCCAAGAGTGCGCATGGCCTCGGAGCCCATGCAATAGCACCATTGGGGGCTGCCCATCGTTGCCCCAATCCAGATAGTGGAGCTTGAGGCCGTTGACCGTCACCGTCTTATCCTGGGGTTGCACTTGCGTTGCCATTGCGGTATCTCCTATGAAATCTGTCTATCCTGGCAGCTTTTCCCTATGACGAAAACCCACATCGGTACCATCGGCTCACCGACAACCGCTCTCGGCCTTGTTGTCTCCTGCGCCAATTCTATATATATCACAATCCCGCATCCTAATCCCGATCATTTCCTATCTGCAGACACGTTAGCCCGAAGTTCCCCTGGCAGAATAGGCGGAGGGTTAAGTAGATCAACAGGTTAGCCCAATTCAAAAGTCCATTT
>CBCXVS010000367.1:0-6308 GCA_965178525.1 uncultured bacterium
AATGACCTGGCTGGGCTCCCTCCATCGTTTGGGGGAGGATAGCCTACCTCATTAACTATTGGGGAACAACCCTAGTGTTTACAAACTTAAATGGCGGAACTTTTGCGGAATTAAATGGCGGATAGGGCCGTCCGGCGCCATCGATCCTGCTTGGCCGTCTGGGACCTTGATCCCGGCACCTACCCTGCCGTCGGGAAACCGCTCAATATGGGAATGAAAACGGCTAGTCTATATCCCGAGAGCCCAGAGGTAACGAGAGATGTGCAAGTGCTAGAGGAACACAAAGCCGCGTGCTGGCGTGTCAGGCCGGGGTCGCTTGCATGGCGTGCCATAACACGCCACAGGTGAGGAGCGGTGTCTATGGCATCTGTAAATTCTTTGGTCATGGTCTCTGAGGTGGAGCGGAACCGAGCCCTGGAACGCTTTCGTCTCCTGCGTCCCTACTTGGAAGAGGGTGTCCCGCTGACCCAACTCGCCAAACGGCACAACCTGGCCCTGCGTACGGCCCAACGCTGGGTGGAACGCTACCGCAAGCATGGCCTGGTTGGGCTAGCGCGCCGGCCGCGTGCCGACCGCGGCCAGCGCCGGCAGTTGCCCCCGAAATTGCAGCAGCTCATCGAAGGGTTGGCATTGCGTACGCCGCCGACGACGGTGGCCTCGGTGCATCGGCAAGTGACGGCCATCGCGGCACAACACGGCTGGCCATTGCCGAGCTATCGATGTGTTTATGAGGTCGTGAAGCATCTCAACCCAGCGCTGCACACCATGGCGCCCGCCCGCTCCAACCCCTACCACGACGTCTTGGAGTTGGTGGACCATCGCGATGCGAGCCGTCCCAATGAGATATGGTATGCCGATCACACCTTGCTAGACATCTGGTTACGCGATGCGAAAGGCAAACTGGTGCAGCCGTGGCTGACCGTCATCATGGACGATTACAGTCGGGCCATTGCCGGATTTGGCCTGAGTGATCGCGTCCCCTCAACGCGCCAGACCGCGCTGGTCTTGAGGCAAGCCATGTGGCATAAAGACTCATTGCAGTGGCCTATCTGCGGCGTCCAAAAGACGTTTTACACGGACCATAGGAGCGGCGTCACCTCCGCCCATTTGGAGCAAGTCAGCGCCGACCTCAAGATCGTCCTGGTGTTTCCCGAATCGGATGGACCCAGGGGTCACGGCCACATCGAACCCTTTGTCCTGAGGCTGCATCAGCAGTGGCGGCGTCGTATTGCGGGCGATGCGCCGCAGGGGCATGTGCCCGCCGCCCCCGACCTGACCTTGTCCGATGTTGAGGCCCAACTCCTGAGGTTTATCCTGCAGCACTATCACCTGGAGCCGCACAGCGAAACCGGCATACCACCCCGAGTCCGATGGAAAGCGGGCGGGTTTCGTCCGCGTTTACCTAACCGTTTAGAACAACTCGATCTGCTGCTCGCCACGGTGGTCAAAACACGCCGGGTGCAACGCCATGGCGTTTACTTCAAAGGCCGGCTCTATGTGGCGCCCACGCTTGCCGCGTACGTCGGTGAGCCGGTTACCCTCCGCTATGACCCCCGCGATACGACTGAAATCCGAGTGTACCACCGGGACGCGTTTCTGTGTTGCGCGGTCTGTTCGGACCTTGGGGAACCCGCCACGAGGTAGGGTTGCCGCTTCGTGTCTCCATTGAAGGGGCGCCGAGGATGTGCTACCGTCGAATACCACACCGTGGTCTTTTCTTTGCACGTGATGTATTCCACGATGATATGGGTCGAGAGATGCTGTCGCAGGCATAACCGCACGTGGTGGAGGAGCAGACGTGACGTTCTACGACGTATTGGAGCAGGTCATTGCCCTCCTACAGCGCCATGGGCAGGTCACCTATCGGGCGCTGAAGCGGCAGTTCGAGGTCGACGACGACTATCTCGCCGACCTCAAAGAGGAACTGATCAAAGCCCGCCGGCTTGCGGTTGATCAAGATGGCGAGCTGCTCGTGTGGGATGGGGGGCCAGCCCATACGCCTAGTCTGGCGCCGCTGCCTGGCGGGCCTGCCGCGTCCTCGCTTTCCCCGGTTGTTGCACCTACCCCGCGTGCGGCCATGATCCCCTCCCAGACGCCTATCGCTCCCGAAGCCGAACGCCGTCAGCTCACAGTGATGTTCTGTGATCTGGTCGATTCGACCGCCCTCGCCGCCCGGCTTGACCCGGAAGATTGGCGCGAGGTGGTGCGGGCGTATCAGGAAACGTGCACCGATGTCATCGAGCGCCTGGACGGGCATGTGGCGCAGTATCTGGGCGATGGCCTCCTGGTCTATTTTGGCTATCCGCGCGCCCACGAAGACGATGCGCAGCGAGCCGTGCACACGGGTTTGGCGCTGCTGCGGGCGATCGAGCGCTTGAACCTGCGCTTGCACCGGGACCGCCGGGTGCGCTTGGCGTTACGTGTTGGCATTCATACCGGTTTGGTCGTGGTGGGCGAGATCGGCAGCGGCGAGCAGCAGCAACAACTGGCCTTAGGGGAAACGCCAAATATCGCGGCACGGATTCAGGGCCGCGCCGTGCCCGATACCGTGGTGATTAGCGCTGCCACCGCCCATCTGGTGCAGGGGTATTTTGCCTTTCACGACCTGGGTTCCCATCCCCTCAAAGGGGTCGGCGAGCTGATTCGTATCTTCCGGGTGTTGGGGGAGAATGCCGCACGCAGCCGTTTTGATGTCGCCTCTGCAGTCGGTTTAACGCCCTTGGTTGGCCGCGAGCAGGAAGTGGCCCTATTGTTAGCGCGTTGGGGCCAGGCCAGAGAGGGACACGGGCACGTCGTCCTGCTCAACGGTGAGGCCGGCATCGGCAAATCCCGGCTGGTGCAGGTCGTGAAGGACCATGCCGCCAGTGCCCCCCATGTCCTGTGGGCCTGCCAGTGTTCGCCGTATGCTCACACCAGCGCCTTCTATCCGATCATCGATATGTTGCAGCGACTGTGGCATATCCAGCGCCACGATACGCCGGAAGAAAAAGTGCGCAAGTTAGAGCGGGTTCTGGCGCCATACGTCGCGTTGCAGCAGGCCATCCCGCTCATCGCCTCGCTGCTGGCTGTGCCCCTCAGCGCTCACTATGCGCCCCTCAAACTCTCGCCCGAGCAGCACAAGCGCCAGACCTTCGACGTGGTGCTGACCCTGCTCCTGGCACAGGCGGCGCAGCAGCCGGTGCTTCTAATTGTAGAAGATTTGCATTTGGCTGATGCCTCGACGCTCGATTTTCTCAGCTTGGTGACGGAGTCGATCGCAGGGGCCGGCATCCTGACGCTCTTGACCTTTCGGCCCCATTTTCAGCCGCCCTGGGCGCTGCGGGCGCATCTGACGGCGCTGACTCTGAGCCGTCTGCCCCGGCATCAGGTGGAAAGTATGATTGCGGGTGTCACGGGCGGTAAAGCTCTGCCGCCTGAGGTGCAGCAGGAACTGCTCATCAAGACCGACGGCGTCCCCCTGTTTGTGGAAGAGCTGACGAAAATGGTCTTGGAGTCCAGGTGGCTGCGCGACTGCGAGGATCATTACGAACTCACCGGCCCGCTGCCACCCCTGGCCATTCCCGCGACGCTGCAAGACTCGCTGATGGCGCGCCTGGACCGGCTCGGAACCGGCAAGGCGGTGGTGCAACTTGGCGCCACCCTGGGGCGTGTTTTTTCCTATGAGGTCTTGCAGGCGATTTCGCCTCTCGAAGAGAGGGTGCTGCGGCGCGCCATCGACCGTCTGGTGCAGGCGGAGTTGCTCTATCAGCAGGGAGAACCCCCGCACGCGATGTATGTCTTCAAGCACGCCATGATTCAGGAAAGCGCCTACCAGGCGCTACTCAAAGTCACGCGGCGACAGTACCACGAGCGTATTGCCCAGGTGTTGACCGAGCGGTTTCCGGACATGGTGGCCACGCAGCCCGAACTCCTGGCGCATCACTATACGGAAGCGGCGCTCAGTGAGCCGGCCGTGCACTACTGGCAACAGGCGGGTGAGCGAGCCATTGCGCAGTCGGCTCATGTGGAGGCCATCAGCCATCTTCGCAAAGGCTTGGAGGTGCTGGCCATACAGCCGGACACGCCCGAGCGAGCCCAGACGGAACTGCACATGCAGATCATGCTTGGCCCCGCCTTGATGGCGGTCCGCGGCCAGGCCGCGCCGGAGGTCGAGGAGGTGTATGCCCGAGCCCATGCCTTGTGTCAGCAGGTAGATGAGGCGCCGCAGGTGTTTCCCGTGCTGCGTGGCCTCTGGAATTATTATCTGGTGCGGGGCGAGCTCGGCACGGCGGCCGAACTGGGCGAGGCCCTCCTGACGCTAGCTGAGCGTTTGCAGCAAAGAGATCTGTTAACTGAGGCGAACTGGGTAGTGGGCGTGAATCGGTTTCTTCTCGGCGAATTTGTCCGTGCGCTGACGCATCTGCAACAGGGTCTGGCGTTCCATGATCCGCAGCGGCCCCGGTCGTTCGGCGTCTTGCAGGAGCCCGATGTCGGGTGCCTCTGCTACATAGCCCAGGTGCAGTGGTATCTGGGATACCCGGATCAAGCCCGCGCGAGTATCGAGGAGGCGCTGTCCCTGGCACAGACCTTGGGGCATCCGTATAACATCATGTGGAGCCAGTTTTTTGCGGCCTATCTGGCGTTGTTATGCCGGGACGCCAAGGCCGTTGCATTGCACGTTGAGGCGGTCATGGACCTCGCGGCCGAGCAGAGTTTTCGGCTCTGGGCGGCCGTTGGTATGCTCTTTCACGGGTGGGCGTTAGAGGAGTTGGGACAGTCCGAAGAGGGAATGTCTCAGATGCGTCAGGGATTGGAGGCGACACGGGCTACGGAGACGGTGGCGTTCTTGCCCTTCGGCCTGGGATTGCTCGCCGGCGCCTATGGCCGCAGCGGCCAGACGGAGGAAGGGCTTGCCGTGCTCGCCGAGGCGTTGGCGCTGGTGGAAAAAACGGGCGAGCGCCGTGATGAGGTGGAGCTGTACCGGCTACAAGGCGAACTCCACCTCAATGCGGAATACGGTCCCTTGCGGGGAGCAACTAAGAGACGGAATGCGGAATGGACGCCGGAGGCGTGTTTTCTGAAGGCTCTGGATATGGCGCGCTGTCAGGAAGCACGGATTTGGGAATTGCGGGCTGCGATGAGTTTGTGTCGGCTGTGGCAGGGGCAGGGCAGGGTAGAGGAGGCGCGCCAGTTGCTTGGGGACATATACGGCTGGTTCACGGAAGGTTTTGACACGCCGGATTTGCGGGAAGCTAGAGCCTGGCTCGAAACGTTGCGGGCGTGAGGTAAGGCGTGTAGGCTCGCCAGTCAGGGCGAGTCCTTTTTCGCCTTCTTATATGCTCATTCTGAGTATCAGAAGGTCCGGACCGGTATCAATAAAGGATAGTCTCATGCAAGGTGTCTCGCGCCGACGTTTTCTGCGAGCAACTGGGGCGCTGGTTGGCACAGCGCTACTGGGTGGTCTGCAGCCGGGTCTCGCGGCCGCAAAACCTATCGTGGTCGGTCATCAAGGGGAGATCACCGGGGTGGCCGCCATTTTCGGGTTTTGGAACGATCGCGCCGCTCAAGCCGCCGTGGCGCGCATCAACAGCGCTGGGGGCATTGCCGGGCGCCAAGTGAAACTGGTGACGCGAGATAGCGCCTCCAACCCCAATACGGGCCTGAACGCCATGCGCGAGCTGTTGTTGCGCGATCGGGCCGATGTTGTACTGGGATCGATTATTGCCGATATCAACAAACCCTCCGCCGGTCTGGCCGGGCAATTTGAAACGCTTTATTTCCCGTCCGATGACGTGCCGGTGCAGGCGAGGCAGCCCGAGGCCAATCGCTTTGTCTTTCGGCTGGGGCACAACACGCGGGTGAAGGCGCAGGTCACGTATGAATGGGCGCTGGACCACCTTGGGAAGCGCTGGACGTTCTTGTCGTCCGATACCACCTGGGGACGGGATCAGGTGTCCGATTTTACGGCGCGGCTCACGGCCAAAGGCGGGGAGGTGGCGCAGACGATCTATGTGCCCCTGCTGACGCAGGATTTTGCGCCGCTGTTTCATCAGATTGATCTCGACAAGACCGAGGTGCTTTACCATACCTTTTTTGGGGGGGCATCGGTGCGGTTTTACACACAGGGCCGTGCGGTGGGAATTTTTGATCAGGTCAAATCCTTTGCCTCGGCTGGTGTCTTGGAGGGCATTCCCAGCACGGAGTTGGCCGATGGCCAGCTGTTTATTACCGAGTTTCCACGTTATCTCGACCAAATTCCCAAGGCTTTACAAGGCTTCAACAGAGTTGTTCCTCAATAGCATAAGATCAGGTTCCCTAGCCCAGCCCAG
>CBCXVS010000368.1:0-6303 GCA_965178525.1 uncultured bacterium
AACGGCACCTTCCATCAGGTGTTTGCAGGGCATCAACGCCAGAAATCAGAGGCGTAAGAATCACCGAATGCTCCCCAAACCGACGCAGAGGGCGTGTCCAACGTCTGGCTAGCAAGGCATGCTGAGGGCGTTTTCCAAGAACCTTGTAAACTGAAACTGGCGTCGTCTGTCCTGGAACGTGTATAGGTCCGAAGGGCTCAAGGCGTAGCGCACGCTGCCCCAACCTGGCCGTTACATCACTGATTAAGATGGTGCCAGGCTTGGTCATCTGCTGCAAGTGGGCTGCCAAATGCATCGTATCACCCACTGCTATGTAGGTTAGGCGCCGGTCGTCTCCAATGCGCACGCCTGCCACGCGCCCCGTGTGCACCCCGATACGTATTGCCAACTTTTTCCCAGACAGAGCTTCAAGCGTAGCGCCACGTTCACGCAGGCAGCGTTGGATCTCTACGGCTGCGAGCAGCGCCCGCCGAGCGTGATCCTCATGTGCTACAGGCACGCCAAATAAGGCTAAGAAGCCGTCGTCTGTGAAATACTGAATGAGACCGTCATACTGCTGCACTTCGCGCCGGGCGAGGGTGAAAAACTGATATGCCCGATTAGCTATCGCGTCAGCTCCCAGGCGTTCTGCTAGTTCAAAGTCGTGAGACAGGCGGGCATGAAGCACCGTAACATGCTTGCGCTCCCCTTCTGGAGGGAGCCAGCTCGTGTGGCTGTGCTCAGCAGGCAGGTCTAGATGCACTGGAGGCTGCGCATCGTCGTGCTCTTCGACGGTTGCCACAAAGCGATGACCATGGCCATGCAGGGTCTTAATCACTCGCGGCGTACGCCCGCTCTCGCCAATGGCCAGGCGTGCCTCTCTGATGCAGCGAGCCAATGCCGCGTCGCTAACAAACTGGTCAGGCCATAAGTGGTCAAGCAGTGCCTGTTTGGAGACGACCTGGTCGTGATGCTGGACTAGATAAACCAGCACGTTAAAAACTCGGGGCTCAAGTTTGATGAGATCCCCAACACGGCGAAGCTCACGCAGATGGACGTTGAGTGTATAATCGCCAAAGGTATAGATCATGGTGTACTAGGCCGCCTTGAAAACATTCACTCCACAGTAGCTGACAATAGATCGAGATGCACGCAATAGCCCAGACACTCAAGCCACCGGGCGAGGCGACCAACGGTGTCGTACTGCTGCTGGTCGTCAACCTAGCCAGCCTCAGAGGTCGTGATGTGGTTCGGTGCTCTGTATATCCTTGCTATAAAGAGAAGATGATATCAAGATCGACGATGAGAAACATAGGGATTCCATGTAGATTTTGTGGGAATCTCGTGGGGATTTCGTGCGCGCGCTCTCCTATAGGGAATCAAACGGCGAGACCGTCCTGCCCGTTTATTTTATACCCGGCGTTGGTACAAGCAAGGGAATCATCAAGGCGTTCAGAGGCAGGGAGCGGATGACGGGCTAAGAAGTGGCTTAGTGGGAGAGCGTGTTGGGTAGCGTTCCATTCATCGGTGTATTCCTTGGTATGAGGGCTGCCATTGCCAAAGGGCTTGCGCGTGTCGTTCGCGCGGCCACTTTCAATTGCACGGGTCAGGGAGTCCGGACTGCCGACGCCGCAAGCGATGCCTCTGGGGCTCGACCTGGGAGAGAAAGACTTGGTGAAAGCAGTCGTCGTGAATTGGGCGAGCGTGGAGGAGATGATATACTCATCCGTCGTAGTACAAGCTGGGAGCGTGCAAGTCGTCTGGATAGACAGTCGAAGACAGCGGAAGCGCATGGGTTCCCCCACGGAGTCTCCGTAACGACACTGGAATCAAACATTCGGCTGTCTCGTGATCCAACAGATGTTTCACAAGCTACTCGTCCAGCTTTTGAAGATGCAGGATTTAGAGTGCATGACACACCAACTCGAAGGGATCCAAATCATCATACCGTAGCGTTACCCAATCCGGTGATCATAGAAGTTGCTGAAAAGTTTAACGAACTTTTTGGAAGATCAAAACCATGACGACTGTATTCAAGAACACACTCTTATCCGTACCGATCGAGGACTGGCAGGTGCGTCAGGTAGTGGTCTTCGATTGGTACGACGGACCACGTGAAGGCTTATGTGAGCTGGAATGGCCGAAATGCTGTGTCTATTTTGCAGTTATGGAGGAACGACCAACCGAAGATGATTTGGACAATCGCTTCTTCCGTCTTAGTGAAGCTCCAGCAGATGCGGTAGAGCAAGTGGTAGCGATTCTCAATGAACTTGGTCCACTTCGTCGTCCAACTTGGATCCCGATTTGGAAATTCCAAACTGAACATGCCAGATTAGTAGCTGAACGTAAGCTGGATAACTTATTGGCACATTTGAAAAGAACAAATCTGATCGTTCAGACCCCCGATATGATTCACTTCTTGAGGTACAAGTTAGATAAATGAGTATATGCAGGCGAAGGAGCGTTTATGCTTGCTGCTGTGCTGTTTGACTTGGATTGTACCCTAGTTGATCGCGTGCGTTCTATCCGGCAATATGCCGCTCGTTTCGCCTCCGACTTCCGCGACCGGCTCGCTTCCGACTCCCTTGAACACATTGCTGAGGTGATCATCGCCGCCGATGGCTGGGGATACCGCCCCGCAACGCGATATCATGATATGGTGGCGCATCTGACGTGGCAAACGCCGCCCGTGCCAGAAGAAGTCGCCACCCATTGGAGCACGTATTTTCCGTCTATGGCTGTGGCGATGGATGGGGCCCACGATGTGTTGGAAACACTCCAAACGCTCGGAATGTCCCTGGGCCTCATCACCAATGGGACCATACGCGTGCAGGAACAGAAGCTCGACGTGCTCGGACTCCGTCCTTATTTCCGGACCATCGTGATATCGGAGGCGGTGGGGGTGAAGAAACCCCATGCGGCGATCTTTCAGCATGCGCTTGATGGCCTGGGCGTCAGCGCCGAGCAGGCGTGGTTCGTGGGTGATCACCCGGAAAACGACATGATAGGGGCATCTCAAGCTGGCTTGAGAACGGTCTGGCTGCAGGGATCGCACGCTTGGCCTGCTAGCCATCCGGTGCCCCATCATCAGATCGGCAGCTTGCGGGAACTGATGCCGCTGCTCAAGTCGGTGAGCCGATGAGAACTTTTACCCAGGCCAACCGGCAACACAGTAGCTACGCAAGATATGCGTCACGAGCGGTACCACGAGTTCTTCTTCCCATGGCTCCACGGCCTCCTGGACAGCCGTAATCAGATCATACAGCGTGGTTGTAATGGGCATGGATGCGACCTCCTCGCCTTGGTGTATCGCAGCGGTTGCCGTCGTGACATCTTCTTCACAATACGCGGCATGGGTAGGCATATACTGCTCCTTTCCCGAGTGATTTACGCATCTTCGAGCAGGCGCTTGAGCCTTGTGATCACATCGGCTCTGGGGGCTGCTCCAATGATTTGATCCCGGACCTGTCCCTCTGTAAAGAACAACAGGGTCGGTAACGAGCGGATACCATAGCGGTGGGCCGTCTGCGGCTCGTCGTCCACATTGAGCTTGCCCACCTTAATGCGTTCTGCAAAGGCTAGCGCGACGTCCTCAATGACAGGAGCGATCATATGGCAAGGTCCGCTCCAATCCACCCAGCAATGGACGAGCACAGGTATCTGGCTTTCCAGCACTTTTTGCTGAAAGTTGTGGTCCGTCAATGTGATGTGTGTCTTATAGATTGGCATAGCCGTATTCGCTTTCGACCTTCTCAGCATGCTGCTGACGTTTTTTCCTACAGCCGGATCACTTACGGCGCTTTGCCGTTCGTTACGTCTGTGTAGAGCAAGGGGTGTGCCAGAGACAGCCCATGGCGAGAAATATCTCATATGATATTGATAAATAATGAGTTATAAATCGGTGGGAACCAACAAAAAAGGGGCACAGGTCCTTGGATCACCATGATATATCACGGCCCGTGATATATCGAGGATTTTGAGCCCTTTTAGCTTTATCATACGGGCCACGCCGTTCTCGCCAGCGCAGCAAGCAGATTGTACAACAGCTGCTCAGCAAATCTGCTATAGTCTATGCCTTTAAACAAGTATGCATCCGCCTTAGACGTTATGGATGCACAAACGTCGTGAACAAAGCATAAAGGGAGCAATAAGGTCATGCACCCCACCAACGCGACAACGACCCAGGCAAATCGTCAGGACGCGGCGCGCCAACAGCCTGATGGCGGCTTGCGATTCGATTGGACGATGATTGCCCTATCCGCCTGGTTGCTGGGCGGCGCCTATGTCGATGGGTGAGCGCACGCACACGGGAAAGTCGACGTGACGTTTTTTACCCCCTGGCATGCGCTGTTGTACTCCGGGTATCTTGCGGTAGCAGTCGGTCTCGTGGCGCAGATCATTCGCCGTATCGCCACCGGCGTGCCCTGGCGCCAGGCTTTACCGGCAGGATACGGATGGTCGCTGGCAGGCGCGCTCATTTTCTGGTTCGGTGGCCTGGGCGATATGGTCTGGCACACACTGTTCGGGATCGAGGTGGACGTCGAAGCCCTGTTCAGTCCGACCCATCTGCTGCTGGCCCTGGGCGTGTGGCTCATGGTCGGCGGTCCCCTGCGTGCCGCCTGGCAACGCGTTGACAACGGGATTGCCAGGCTCGGGCAGCACCTCCCCATGCTCCTCTCACTGACGTTCATGATATCAACCCTCACATTCATGACGCAGATCGCACACCCCATGGCCAACCTGTGGGCCGGGGGGAGTAGGCCGTCTGCTTATGGCTGGTTGTTTGAGGAAATGGGTGTCATGAGCTTCCTATGGGATGCGGGGGTGCTCATGGGCTCCGTCTTGTTTCTCATGCGGCGCTGGATGCTACCGCCAGGAGCCCTGACGCTGATCGTGGCCGTCAATGCGATTGGCATGGGCTTCTTATTGTCGCATGGGGACTATCCGGTCGTGCCTGTGCTCGTCAGGGTTGTGGCAGGTGTTATCGCAGATGGTTTGTATGCGCTACTGCACCCGTCTGTGCAACAGCCGCATCGGTTGCGGTGGTTTGCGTTTGCCGTGCCCGCTGTGATCACGGCATTGTATTTTGTGGCGCTACAGATGACAGCAGGCATCTGGTGGACGATTCATCTGTGGGCGGGGATCGTCGTCCTGACGGGTGCGGTGGGGGTGCTGTGTAGCTATCTGTTGCTACCGCCAGCTCTCCCGACGCAGGGCGTTCCTGAGTAGCGTTTGACGCCAGTGCGATTTCTACCAGCGCGTCGCAAAACGTCGGACCATTGCCAATGTCGCTGAGGCGGTCGCTGGTGAGGGCGTTGGCGCCTGACCCCTGCCCAATCCAGGGGCCAAACGGCGCGGCGACCGTGCCCGGCATGACGCGGTCGCTCAGCACGGCGCGGTAGGTGACGGCGCCGCGATCGTTCCACACCTGCACCAAGTCGTGGTCGCCGATGTTCCGGGCGCTGGCATTGATGGAATGATGCCGCTTCCGCGTCAGGAGGCGTAGGGGAAAACGTTGCGCCAGAGCGGCGTCGGTTTCGGCACTTTCGGCTGGTGGCACATAAATGGGCAATGGCCCATGGCCGGCGCGGGCCAGATCGGCGGAAACAAATTCGAATTTGCCACTAGGCGTGGGGAAATGGCCGTCGGCAAATGGGGCGTGACCTTTTGGGGGACCGACGCGCGCAACGTGATGACTCTCCAGGTACGAACGCGTGATGCCGGCTTGCGTGGCCGGTGACGCCTGCAACGCGAGGTCGATCAGCTCGGCGTCACGCAGGCGGAAGATATCGTCGTCGAGACCCAGGCGGGCGGCGAGCAGACGCACGACCTCCGCATTACTTTTGGCTTCGCCACATGGCACCATCGCCTGTTGGCTCAGCGAGACATAATGAACCCCCTGGGTCGTGCATTATTCGCTCGCGTCTTGATTGGGAATCATAAGCTCAACCTTCTTCTATCTTTTCATCAACCATGTTGTCGTACAAACATAAGGAACACCGTAGTATTTTTCTTCCTCTGGTAAGAGATATCTTTGCATCCCGGCTGAACATTCTATAAATTCTAATGTTTTTAACATATAGTGTTTAAATTCTTTATGGAATTCCATAAAAATATTATTAATACTCACGATAAAGTAACCGAAGCCACTACCTCTATTGAAACAATCGACGGTAAATTTGAAACTTTCCAGTGACATGTAACCTGGAGAACCGCTATGAATAATGTCGGCCGATTTGAGGTACTCAGAAAGTTGCTCCTTCTCATCACTGTTCATATTATTAGAGTTGTTCCTCAATAGCATAAGATCAGGTTCCCTAGCCC
>CBCXVS010000369.1:0-6244 GCA_965178525.1 uncultured bacterium
CTTTGACAAGGTGCAATTTCTGTAAGATGCAGCTATTAGCTGTCAGCTCTCAGCTCTCAGCTTCTAGGAGCGGAGAGCTGAGCTTATCCATCACGGCCAGACCAATGGCTAGAGATCAGCTATGATGCAGGCACAAGGTCTGAGTTTGCCTGTTCTCACAGCTGACAGCTGACAGCTGATAGCTAATAGCTTCAACGAGGACCCGCTATGGCAACACATTTTTTTGGCATCATTGATCGGACGTTCTCCTATAGCCACTCCATGGGCCGCAATGAGTTCGCGGGGACGGGATTCCGCAATCCGGTGGACCTGGCCATTGGGGCGAATGATGTGGCCTATGTGGTGAACCGCTCCTATGAGAATCGGCCCGATGGCGTGCGGGTCGCGATCTGCACGCTGAATGAGGATTTCATCGGTGAGTTCGGTGAGTATGGCGAAGGCGATGGCCAATTTATCTGGCCCACGGCATTGGCGCTGGATGGCGAGGGCAAGGTCTATGTCGCCGACGAGTGGCTGAATCGGATTTCGATCTTTGATAAAGATGGGAATTTCCTCAGCAAATGGGGCACGCCGGGCTCTGGCAATGGTGAAATCAACGGGCCGGCATCGCTGGCCATGACCAGCGATGGCAACCTACTCGTATCGGATTCGAAGAATCACCGTATCCAGAAGTTGACGCTTGATGGGCAATATCTCGGTCAATGCGGTAGTTATGGCACGGGGCCGGGTCAGTTGAATATGCCCTGGGGTATTGATGTGGATGCCGACGACAATATCTATGTCGTCGATTGGCGCAACGACCGCATCCAGAAGCTCTCCCCTACGGGTGAGTGCCTCGCCGTTTATGGATCATCCGGCAGTGGCACAGGCCAGTTTAATCGCCCAAGCGGTGTGTGCGTGGACCAGGAAGGCGATATTTACGTTGCCGACCGGCAGAATGACCGCGTCCAGGTCTTGGCCCCGGACGGCCGATTCCTGGTCGAACTGCTCGGGGATAACCAAATGTCGCAGTTGGGCAAAGAGAAACTGCAGTCCAACCCGGACATGATCCGGCAGCGGGCGCTTGCCGTTTCCTATGACCGTGGCGAATTCGAGAAGCGGTTTTGCAATCCGTGCGCTGTACGGGTCGACAGTCAGGGCCGCATTGCGGTGCTGGATCACATTCGCGGCCGGATTCAGGTGTACGTGAAGTCAGCGGATCCGGTGCTGGCCTAGACGTACGTACATCGGGAGTCAAACCTCGCCTGCATGGGCGGCCCTTTGGGCGGCCTGCAGCGGCGAGGTTTCCGTGTTTATGGCCGTATCGGGTCATGCGCACATTGCGCCCAATAATGACGAAACTGCTCGATGGCCCGCTCTTCCGACATTCTGATAAAGTATCGAAAGCCTTGAATATACTGGATGATATCGCGTGGCAGCATGAGCAGGTCGTCGCGCGGGTCGGAGATCTGATACATCAGATTCACGCCCTCTTCCAAACCGACGTAAAGGATATCTTCCAGCAGGTTCTTGTCTCGGGGCTCCATGTCGTTGCGTACCATCCAGCGCGAGAAGACGAACGGCAATCCGGTCCAGGCATGCCATGCGTCTCCCAGGTCGTACAGGTGAGGAAAGCCGCGTGCGCCCCGACGTTGACGCAGGGCCTGATTCCCGATGAGGAGGAAGGCGTCATGCGGCTCTTGCCGAGAGACATAGGCCGCGGGCTGCACCTGGTGCTGCAGCCGTAGCAGGACATGCAGGAGCTGTGGCGCCGTGGCGGCTTCGTCAGTGATACCGATGCGGGCCTCTTGGAGTTCGTCGATGGGTTTGGTGGCGTAGAGTAGGACGCTTCCGGCGCGCCGCAAACAGGCGACACCAAAGCCCGCAACCGGTTCTATCCGATCTTCCAGGCGGAAACAATCCACCAAAGGAACTGGCCCGGCGTCGATGTCGCCACGTTCGATTGCGGTGGCAACGGCGCGAGGCGTCATTTCAACCAATTCGATACCGCGGCGCTCCATGTCAAAGTAGAACGGCTCGCAGTGAAGATATGGGACGAGACCGACTTTGATTGCCATACACGCGTACCATCTCTATAGAGTCAGAAGAAAGACAGACGTCCGGTGCGTCAGGTTGCAGGATAGCGATTGTAGGGGGAACACCCGGCCAGGTCAAGAGAAGGACCGGGTCACAGGTGGAATTCTCCATACGAAGTTGGTATAAGTGCCCGAACCGAATTCAATTCATATCTTTCCTCTGGAAAAACGATGTAGCTAATTTTGTCCAGGTACTTATAATCTGTGCGGATATCCTTTGTACCGTGGAAGATAGGGCAAATACGCATGGAACACGTGGACCTGAGCCGCTATGACATCACAGGTATATTGGGCGCTGGGGCGGACTATGAAGCCCGTGTCGCGCTCGATCGCGAAACGGGGACACAGGTCGTCGTCAAACGACCGGAGCCCCAGATGATACGGCGTCAATTGCACACCGGGATCGAGGCCCGCACGGAGCGCATGTTGCAAGCCCACCAGGAGGTGGGCCACACCATCCCTACGGTTGTTCCCATCCTGGGATATACGGACCGAGCCAATCACGACGCCCATTTTGGTGACGCCTTGGGCCAGGAATACCGCGTCATCGTGCAAGAACGCGCCGCCGGTATTCCGCTCGTGGGCGACCCCAAAGCCCGTATCACTGGCGTTCCCATTGGGGTGGGGCAGAATCTGTTCACTCTCTTTCCGCTCGTGCCGCCGCCGCACCAGCCGCCTTTTGGCATCCAGCAGCAACTGCTGGACCTGGAGGAAGCGTTTTTCCAGGCGGGCTACATTGTCTTGGATCTGCGGCCACAGAACGTCTTCTACCAGCCCGCCTCCGGACGCATTGCCGTCATCGACTGTGGCGCCATGGCGGACCCGGAGGAACCATCGAACCGTCGGGGAAGACCGCCACAGGACATTCACGGTTTTTACCTGGAAATGCTCAAGTTTTATACCACGCCGCAGCAGCCTCCGGCGCAGTCGCATGGCTACCGGGAACCGTACGGTTTACGGCCTGTCACGAACTTTGAGCAGGAATTGGACCAGATGACCCGCCATTTCAAGACCGTCCCGGACGCAGGGGTACAAGAGACCGCGCTGCCTCTCATCGCGCAGGTGCGCAACCGTGCCTATGCGACCTTCGATGATTTCCGGCGCGATCTGACTGCATACTTGCAGGCCGTCAGCACCGCTCACCAAGCGCTGCCCCATCTCGCTGAGGCGCGGCAGGCCTGGGCTGAGGCGCTCGAATGGCTCCGCGCGGACCATTGGCAGCGGTATCTTTTTCAGTCGGAGACCGAGTTGGCCGTCTTCGATCTTTAAGCGCCTGGGCATTATGACCTTGATATATTTCTCCAGAGGCCGGAGAAATATATAAAAGATATAACTTTAATTTTGCCTCAGTACTTAACCCGTTTTTTGATATCGACATCAACTTTTTAGGGGAAACGGATATGCTCACTAGTACCGTGGCAACACTCTACGACAACTCCGCCCATGGAGAGGATAACTACCTGATTCGAGACCTGGGCGACAACGCGCTCCTGGATGCCGTCATGGACGGAGTTACCGACCGGAAAGGCGCGGAGGCCAGCCAAACCGCGGCAGATGCACTGGCCGCTGCGACGCTTACGTCGCCAGATGACGTGGTCGCCGTGCTGAACGAGGTGAATGAAGACTTGTATCTGCTTGGGTGGGGGCGTTTTTTGATGACCACGATTGCTGTTGCCCTGTACCGCGACACCCAGATTTCCTTGCTTGGCGCCGGAGATAGTCCCATCCTGCTCATACGGCCCGACTCCTGCGAAAAACTCGTTGGCCGCGCCAGTGGGTTTGTCCATGCCGGCATTACCCGCGTGCTTGGGGCGCGAGAGACGTTAACCCGGCTCTATCGAGCCGAGGTGACGATTGAGCCGGGTGATCGCCTAGTGTTGGCCACGGATGGGGTGACGGATAACGTCACGGTTGACGAACTCGCCGATATCGTCCGGCGGGCGACCTCGCCTGACGAAGCCGCCGAGCAGGTCAACACCCTCATTGTGAATCGGCATGAGCAGGGTTGGCTGCCTGCGGAGTTGGGCAGCCGCTTTCGCCGCGATGATCGGACAGCGATTTTCCGGTTTTTCAGCGCTACCGGTTAGCCTGCCAGATCAGCTGGAAATGCGACCACCCCGGTCTCACAACGTGTGGACGTGAGCTTGCCGCCTCTGGCCGTTGCCGGATATGTATCAGGGCGCTCACGCCACTGCGTCATCTTGGCCCCGATCCCATCCACAGTCAGACGGTCAACCTAGCTCAACGGCCTGAGCGCATCTCACGCATCGGGGTCGATGCCCAGCTCCCGCAACCGTGCCGCCAATCGTTCGGCCCGTTGCCGTTCTTGCTTGGCCCGCTCGGCCCCCGTCAACAGCATTTGCCCCTCTCGGTTTTGCCAGCGTAGCCAGGTGTCCTCGCGGTCTTCGAACTTGCCTTGCCACAGCATCAGGCCAAGTTCAACACCTGGGAGCCATGCATCCTGGATCTCAACGTAATGGGTAGGAGCCAACGCATACAGCCGCAATACTTGGTCGCTCAACTCTTGGATCGGATCATAAATGGCGTAGTAGGCCACCCCCATGCGCGCGTAGGTGCGTAATTTCGCGTCATCTTCCCCGCCGACTTTGTTGGAGACGAGTTCGATCACCACTTCAGGTGGCTTGCCATAGACCCAGATCATGTACGAACGATGGCCCTTTTCCCAGATGTCCGCCGGCAGCTCGACATCGAGGCTCACCAGGACATCGGGCACCAGAGGCGGCTGATTAATGCCGTGGAACAATCCCACATTCGCCAGCGCGATAAAGGGACGTCCCGTACCCGGACCGTTCCACGAGTCATACAAACTCTGGGTCAGAAGCCGTTGCTGTTTTTCGGAATAGATGTTGTCCACCGGTATGTCGTCTTCTGTCACAAGGTGGTCGATCGATGGCCAATCCTCGGGTTTGAGGGGTGCGATTTTCTTTTGGTATTGCTGTAATTCCTCCGCCGTTGGGGGCGGTTGGCGCAACAAGGGCGCGTCGAGGGACTGGACACGCTTTTCGGTTGCAGAGGATGAAGACGGCATGATATTTCCTCCGGGATTCTACATATACACAATTCGCGGCTAGGATAATATACCCTGAAGAACAAACGGTCCAGGCTGTTGCTGAAGTGGAAAACGCAGGGTTGGCGTACGAATTTCTCTCTTCGCCTTTGAGTCGCGGTGTTGGCTCTGCCACATCGCAAATAGCCGAACACATCGATGTCTTGTAAGATTGGCGCAATGGTGTCAAAGTGGGGGCAAATTCCTGCCGCGTGTGAAAGTGCCTGCTATGCCTGATTACGACATCTTCTGTAACTATGAAGATGAAGATGGTAATGTCGCCCACATCGCTGAACACGGTCTGACGCCAGAAGACGTCAATGCAGTCCTGATGGCTCCGGATGAAACCGGTGTGAGTCGGTCCTCAGGGCGTCCGATTGCATTTGGCTACACGCCGGATGGCCGCTACATTTGTGTCGTCTATGAAGAGATTGATGCGTATACCCTGTATCCCGTCACCGCCTTTGAAATAGGGGATTAAAGCTATGGCCCAAAGGAAAGTGCGTAGCGTGAACAAAAAACTTACTGAAGAGGAGAGGGGGCGCCATCAAGTCATCCGTGACCAGATCGGCGAGGAAAAGGCTGACTTGATCGCTCGCGGACAGCGAGTGAAGGTCAGGCATGCCATATTGCGGCAGGCGATTGCAGCCCTCAAGGCGGCCCGCGAGGCTCTTGGTTTGAGCTTGGCAGAGATGACGGCATACACGGGGATCGACAAGGAAAACTTGTCTCGACTGGAAAATGATCCCAACCCCAATCCGGCGATTGATACGCTGTATCGATATGCGGATGCCGTAGGAAAGGAGATTGTGATCACGCTGGTTGAAAGATCCAATGCGAACGGACGTTGAACGAATGTAGAGGGCAGATCTACGCATTGCTTTTTCGCCAGCGCGATAAAGGGACGTCCCGTACCCGGACTGTTCCACGAGTCATACAAACTCTGGGTCAGGAGGCGTTGCTGTTTTTCGGAATAGATGTTGTCCACCAGTATGTCGTCTTCCGTCACAAGGTGGTCGACCTGCGGCCAATCCTCGGGTTTGAGGGGTGCGATTTTCTTTTGGTATTGCTGTAATTCCTCCGCCGTTGGGGGCGGTTGGCG
>CBCXVS010000370.1:0-6227 GCA_965178525.1 uncultured bacterium
TGACCTGGCTGGGCTCCCTCCATCGTTTGGGGGAGGATAGCCTACCTCATTAACTATTGGGGAACAACCCTATTATACGATTTGGGTTAAGACCCAGCAGGGTAACCCGCAAGGATGGAAAATCAAATTGGCACCGCTCCCGGGTATTGATATACCCTTCGATGAGGATGAGGAGCAAGAGGGCCGGCAAATTATGTTCCGGGTGCAGCCTTACGTGCGTATGATTGACTTCCTCAAGAAACCAACTATCGATCTGCCGATTACGATTACGTTTGATGATGGGCGCTCGCCCTATAAATTCGACATTCCTGTTGTATTGAAAAACCGGCGTGTTGCGTTTCTCCTACCGATTCTCGGCTTGCTATTTTCATTGAGTTTATCGATCTATCAGTGGTTTAATCCGACATCGGATTTCAATTCTGTACGATGGTTCAGTATTGGTATCGGTTGCTTAGTCGTGGCATTTTTAACGTATTCAGGGTGGGATATATGGAAAACGTATCGTAGCACACAACAGTTTTTGGCGAAGCTAAAAGTCGAGACAGAGGCTGCCAAAGCCTTCGCCGATGTCTCCCTAGAAGAGCAACGTAAGATGCAGCTCCTCCTGAGTCTCCGGTTACAAGAACTCACTACCCCAAAGGAGAAGTCGCTCAAAACCGTGATGGACGAGATCGGTACACGCGCTGAGGCGCGTGGGCTCACCCCGGAGATCTTGAAGTCGCTGTTACGTGACAAATAACGTGCGGGTGGTGATAGATACCAACGTCGGTATCAGTGCAGCGATGCTGCCACGTTCTGTGCCACGGCAAGCGTTCGATCGGGTGCTGGAGTACGGCACGATTCTCATTTCGTCCGCTACGGTGGCAGAGTTGAATAACGTACTCCGCCGCCCCCGTTTCGACCGATATGTGCATGAAGACGACCGCCTGACGTTCCTCGCTACATTGTTGCGGGAAGCGGCGTTGGTGGAGGTAACTGATGTCGTGACCGCCTGCCGTGACTCGAAGGACAATAAATTTCTTGAGCTCGCCCTGAGTGGTAAAGCTACCCATATCATTAGCGGAGACGAGGACTTATTGGTGTTACATCCGTTTCGTGGGATCCTGATCCTGACTCCAAAAGCCTTCTTGAATCAATAGGATTCTATCTTCACATCTGAAAAGCAAGCAGAATGTATATAGCAACCTTATGTTATATCACCTATATACCCAAATTTAAGTTTGAAGAGGTGATACTCTTGATTCCTATTGATGCCGTGCACGCAGTTCCTGGGCAACGCGCTCAGCCAGACACATCTTCATCAGCGACTGGTAGGGCACGTCCCGCTTGTTGGCCAGAAGTTTTAAGTCCTCAAGAAGCGCTTCCGGCAGGCGGATGGAAATCGTCTGGGTCGAGGGTTTGAGACGCGTCAGGATCACACGCTCGGCTTGACGCCAGTCCACATAGTCTGTGGAATCGTGGGAAGACCAAAACACGTGCTCTTGTTCCTCACTGTCAAACGTCGGAATCGGTTTCAGCTGCTTCTTCCTTGGCATTTTCGGACTTGACCCCCTTGATTTGGCGGAGAATCAAGTCATCTCGCGGAGACGAACGGGGTCAGACGCCATGCATGGCATGACCCCGCCGATCGCGTTGACGCCCACGGCCGGACTTTATTTATCCAGCCATGTCGTCTCCCAAAACACATAGACCTGGTTCATGAAGGGATAGCCCTTCACATAGTCCTGATACGCCTGGAAATACGGCGAACCCGTGATGTTGCACCAGTACATCTGGTCGGCCATGAGGCGTTGAATCGCATGCGACGTTTCCCGCCGGTCGGCCGGCTCCACCTGGCGCCGCCACTTCAACGTCAAGTCTTCGAGCTCCGGGGATTCCACGCCCATGTAGTTGGATTTCGCCCCTCTGAAAAAACTCACGGAGCGCTGATTGATATCCAGTAACGCGCCAAAGTCTTCGAGCGCCATCTGGTAGTCATACTTCCGCAGAAAGCGATCCAGCCAGGCCGGCTTGTCCATCATAAGCAGCTTGACTTTAACGCCGATTTTCTCCATTTGGCTTTTCAGCAAGGCGGCGACATCGGCAAAGAAGGCGGCGTCATTATTGAGGAGCAGCTCGAACTCCAGCGGGTTTTGCGCGTTGTACCCGGCTTCCTGCAACAACGCCTTGGCTTTGTCCGGGTCATAGGAATATATCTCCGTCAGATTCAGATGATCTTGCACGCCGTGCGGCAGGATGCTGACCAGCGCTTTCGTGCGGTTTTGAAAGACGGTCTGGGCAATCTCCTGCCGGTTCATACCGTAGCCCCCAACGGCGCGGCGCACGCGCACGTCATCAAAGGGTGGCTCACGCAGATTCATGAGACAGACCACGGGGGAGCGATCGAGTGACGTCACCAGCGTCACCCCTTTCGCCCGTTCCATGATCGGCACGTGCTGGGGATTGACGCGTTGGAGCAAATCGACCTGTCCCGTGCGCAACGCCGTCATCGCGGCGCTGGGGTCTTTAATGACCTTAATTTGAATGCGATCCACGTACGGTAAGGGATTCCCGAACTTATCTTTCTTAAAATAGTGTGGGTTCTTCTCCAGGATGATCTGTTCATCCGGTCTGTACTCATCGAATTTGAACACGAACGGCCCCGTGCCCACGGGGTGACGATTCCAATTCTCGCCATACTTTTTCACGGCCGTCGGGGAGCCGATGGGGACACCGCCAAAGTATGGGAGCGAGGCCAGCAAAGCGGAAGGTTCTTTCATGATGACCTTGAAGGTGTCTTGATCGATCACCTCGGTCGATTCAATTTGCTCAAAGTACACGTTGACCCAAGCCTTGCGCCCCTGAGCCAGGAGTTCGTCGAAATTCCATTTCACGGCCTCAGCATCACACACCGTGCCATCATGGAATTTGACATTTTCATGCAAGTGGAAGACGTACTCCTTGCCGTCTTTGAGGATGTCCCAGGATTTCGCCAGATCGGGCGCCAGCTTGAAATCCTTATCCAGCGTCACCAAGCGGCTGTGGGTGTTATGCATCACCCAGCCGGTTTCCGCCCCCGCCGGCCCCCGCCGGTTCAACGTAAAACGGCCGGCATGGATGTCGGAAGCATACGCGACCCGCAGCGTCCCGCCGTACTTCGGTTGCTCCTCTGCCCAGGCGGCCCCCAGGAGCATGGCGAAACATCCAGCCAACATGACCGCGCCCAATAGAAATGCTTTCAACCTCATCGCTTTCTCCTTTTCGTGTAAAAGGCCGGTGTGAAAGGCGTCAAGGGCGTGCTTTGGCCTTCACGCGCAGCCTGTCCCCAGGCATCATAGAGCAAGAAAAGCCATATTTTCCACTGAGATAGTAGCCTCGTCAATAGCTTTTTACGTTTTCATCTTGGACGGCGATGCCGATGCCGGCCGGCCCCACTCGACCGGCCAACCGCCCTAAAGCGCGACATGGATGCCGCATCGCTGCATGCAATGTCTTGGAATTGACATGATATCGCTTTGTATCTATCTTGCCATTCATGTATGATAGCAGGGACGAGTATCCGACATGGCCGCAAGACCCGTTTCATGAAGGGGGAGAAAGATGGCGAAACAAGTTAGTCATTACATTACGCGCCCGGGCAGGACTCTTGGCGATCCTTCCGTCACTATCCCGGTGGCGGAAGACTTGCAGTCGACACCCGGGATCCCCATGCGCGAGCGAGATGTGTCCTTCTTTAGCCGGGAACAGCCTTTGGAGAACATGGCCCTCGAAGAGAGCGCTTCAGCCGACTGGTCAAGGGAGCAGCGCAATAGCCATTCCCCAGAGGCGCACGCCTTTTTTGAAGAGCACCAGGCGCGCATGGAACCCATTGTCGAGTGGGTGGAGCACAGTGGGGACCTGGAGCCAACGGGCACGCCGAGCGGTGCCGATGTGAGCGAGGCGATCCGGCAGAAGGCGCGCGAACTGGGATATGGCGAGGTGGGCTTTACCCGCAGCAACCCCCATTATGTGTACCAAAGCCGGAAGCGAGCGATGAAGGGCGGGTTGCCCCATGCCATCTGCCTGGCGCTCGAGCAGGACTATAACAAAACCCAGTCCATCCCCAGCATGGATGCCGAGGATACCCACTTTGGCACCTATTTTCAGCAGGGGCAGCTGATCGTGGAGCTGACGGATTTCATTCGCTCCCTGGGGTACAAGGTTCAGGTGTCGGGTCCCACCTGGCACTATGGCCCGATGATTCCCATGTTTGTTGAGGCCGGCCTGGGCCAGCTCGGCGCCAATGGCCAGTTGCTCTCGCCGCACTTCGGCTCCAGGGCGCGGCTGCAGATCATCTTTACCGACGCCAACGTGACCTATGACCAGCCGATCGACTACGGTATCCACAAATTCTGCCAGGAATGCCAGGTCTGCGTGAACCGCTGTCCGGGCCGCGCCCTGATGCAAGAGAAAGTGTGGTACCGAGGCGTGGAAAAGAACAAACTGGCCTTCAAGCGCTGCCGCCCGGTGATGGCGAGATATCTAGGCTGTGGCGTCTGCATGAAGGTCTGTCCGATCCAGCGCTATGGCATGAAGCCCGTGATGGAGCACTACGTCGAAGCCGGGGAGATTCTGGGCAAGGGCACGGAAAACCTGGAGGGCTACACGCTTTCGGATAAGGGCCATTTCGGATCGGGCCAACTGCCCGTTTTTGACGCGAAGTTCTTCGATATGCCCCAGGGCCGCTCTGAGGACTGGTTGTTAATCGGCTTTCGGAACAGGCTGCTGGAATTGGAAGGCGACGGCAGCGCCAACCGGGATCAGATGTGGACGGAATTCCGCGGCCAGGTGGAAACGTCTCTCAAAGAGCGCTCCACGTCTGTGGACATGGGCATGGACCGAGGCATTTAGGGGTCCTGACAAGCGCGAACCGTAGTTGAATTGGAGGGGCGTATGTCCTACGCCCCTCAGCACATCGATGCACCTTCCTCGAAGATCCAACCTTCGTGTTGCGCCCTGCAAGTTCGTCCAGGAAGGCAGAATAGCATGGATCACCTGAACGGCAAGCTTTGCTTCTCCCCATGAAATCCCCATGACATCTTCACGCCGTCTTCATGTTTCTTCTCAGACCATATGGTAAAGATTAGGCACGTGCTTGCATCGAAGGGCACCGTGCACGATGATGTATGGCGGTGTCTCGGTTCGTGTCTTCATACATCTTGGAGATCGTAGCAGTGAACTGGGTGAGGTCCATATCAAGGCATCTCGTTTGCAAATGGATGGCGGCATTATTGGTACGGACCGGGAGATCTCAAGATTGACCGAGGCTCGCGCCGGTAACGTTATTATTGATGTCGATCGCTTGCACCTCACGGGGCAGGCGCTGATTGACGCCAGCACCGTGGGGGGAGAACGCGCCGGTGACCTCAAGATCATGGCTAATTGGGTCATCCTGGAGGGTGGGTCACAAATTAGCAGTGAAAGTACGGATCGAGGCAATGCCGGTACGATACGTATTACGGCGGAGGAGATGATCCTGCGAGCAAACAGCAAGGTGACGACGACGGCGATGCAAGCCAATGGTGGAGATATCAGGATAGAAAGCCAGGTATTGCGTCTAGAAGATAGCGCGATTACGGCCGATGTCGGGGGCGGGACAGGTGGCAATCTCATCCTCACACCCGAAGGCATCGTCGTGTTGATCAGAAGTGACATTACCACCCGGGCAGGGGCAGGGGAAGGGGGGAATATCCGTATCGGTGGATTGGTGGCGGATACGGACAGTACGGTGGATGCGTCATCGGACCTCGGTATTGATGGGGAGGTCGCGGTGGGTACCGCAGTGAATCTCGGCTCGATCACACCCTTGCCGCAAAGCTTTGCCCAGGATACGACATTGTTCGACGACCCCTGTGCGCAACGAGTACGCCGTGGCCGGGGGAGCAATTTTGTCGTCGTTGGGCGTGATAGCGTGCCAGCCGACCCGAGTGGGGGCTTGCCGAGTCCGATCATCGAGGCGTCTCAGAGAGGTGGGAAAACGGGGAGGACATGGCGCGCCTCGGATGGGCAGGCCGTTGTGTCGCAAGGGGCGGTACGTCATCACGCATCTGCTGGCTCGTGGCGCCAGACCGTGCACGCGTATGATTGCTCCAAGGAACGATCCAAGACGACGGCCACTGTCCCACAGGCCCGCTAAGCCGAAGTTCCTCCCGTGATTCGGCGACAACTTGTTG
The DNA here is from genome assembly GCA_965178525.1 of uncultured bacterium. Classification (GTDB taxonomy): domain Bacteria; phylum Tectomicrobia; class Entotheonellia; order Entotheonellales; family Entotheonellaceae; genus CBCXVS01. The sequence continues at coordinate 6,192 of CBCXVS010000370.1, forward strand.
AAATAAAAACTCAAAAGCCTGAAACGAATTGACCTT
>CBCXVS010000371.1:0-6170 GCA_965178525.1 uncultured bacterium
TTTGAGTTTTTATTTCAACAAGTTGTCGCCGAATCACGGGAGGAACTTCGGGTTAGGGAGGCCGTTGTGTTGATCCTGCATCGGCCGTAGAGAAGGGTATGGTGCATGAGTGAGGTCGTGGGTCATGCACCACGGGCGATCGCCACTCCAACGATGAGGAAGGAGTACGTCAAATATACCGGGTATGACGCCGCTCTGGAACCGTGTTGTAGATAGCTTTGGGGGTACCAAGGCGCCGAGGGGATCAACGCATGACCGTCAACTCGGCGGCTCAGCCGGTGGGTTGGGCGGTTCGCCCGTGTCGAGTATATGCGTCAAACCTTCCTCGCTCAGGGCGGAAAATGCCGTTTTGAGCATAAGGGTAAAGTCGATAAACCGCTGCTCATGAAACCGCAGGGTGGTAAAACCGCACGAGACATGAATCGTGCCGTCAGGGCTTTTGACGACGTTGCCGATAGAGGGCATGGTGCTTAAAATAAGAGATTTCTCTTGTTCCATGGCCGATTTCTCCTCATTCTGTTTGCGATAGGCTTCTACTCTCTAGGGCGGCGATCATGGATTACGGCACGGCAAACACCAACACGGCTCGCAAGATGTGCTCGTCGTCGTCTGCCGTTGGGGCTTTCACCTTGTGCTGCACCCGCACCATCCAGCTTCCGGCATGGGTGAGTTTCACGTGAGCAATACCGTTATTTTTGGCCTGGGTGGCATAGGCATCGGTATCCGGATGCTTTGAAAAGCCGTCATACGTGGCCAAGACCTGGGCGGCTAACGGCTTGCCATCGAAAAGCACCCGCACCACCGCTTCCCGTCCCACATGCAGCGTCGCCGGATCGTTGAGAGGCACGAGTTCCAAGCGGTGTCCCACAATGTGGTCATGCATGGAGACGCCTCGATGTGGTCCACAGGTTCGATTTGATCAGCCGTCATGAACACCTCCGTAGAGATGACCTCGTATCCTGGAGATAGAGGGCCTTATGGGAAGCGGCTGGCCCGCCGAGGCATAGAAGCGCTCCGGTTTGATGATGACATCGTGTGAGCCAGCCGGTGTCTTGAGGAAACCCAAAAGGGTTAGCGCGAGTATGAAACCGATGGGTCCGCTTCGCCCGATGGAATGGCCTTGCATGGATCGTCTCCTGTAGAAAGTTTTTCGTATCCGACCCTGACAGCCGGTGCTGCGTTCGGCGGTCAGAGCTTGGGGGCAGCGTGTGATGGACCGTGTGGATACCGTGGGTGTGCGTCAGGTGGCATGCGGTGATTGGCGGTGACGTTTGGCGTTGATCGACCACCCAGCTCCGGGCCGCCTTTGTCTTGGCACGTCTGAAGCGCTGACGCGATGTGTCCAACCCGGTCGGCGATGGGCCATCGGCGCACAACTTACAAGTGGGTTCCGAGGTCATCGGGATATTGCTATTCTATTATGATAATGATTATCATGATCGTATTTTCCGAGAAAAGAGCCGCTCTCTGCGGTATCGGAAGGCGTCGATGGAGGTCAAGATTCATGCCTTTTGTGATTGCTGAGCCGTGCGTAGATGTGATGGACACCGCTTGTGCGAATGTCTGTCCAGTGGATTGCATTCACTATGATCAAGGTGTTGACGATCGATCGTGCCGCCACGCGGGTGCTCATGCAATCTCTGAGTCAGGCGAGCCGCCGGATGGGCGGCGCTGCCGCGGCCGAATTCGGCCGCAAAGTGATTCCATGGCCATGCCCGTCCGCGTCTGCAGTATCGGCTGAGCCACAGGCTATGCAGCGCTAACTCAAGGCGCTCGCTGCGAGCTTGGAACGGCCAAATCGCACAGGGAAAAGTCGGGACATGAAGAGCACATGCTGTGAGCGCTATAAACGCAAAGGAAAAGCGTGCAAGACGTGCCTAACCATGGCGAAGTTATCGAAAAAAGAGGCCAAGAAGCTGATCAAGAAGGCAAATAAAGGGTGAACGGGGGAACGCGACCTGAGGATGCGGCGTGATGGGTGCTGTGATTTTAATGGTGGTTTTTTTGACCGTGAGTATCGGGATTCGCCTCGTTTACATGCGGCTTGAGCGCGGCGCGCCAGGTTGCTTTCCCCTATTCCGGTTCAGCGGTTACTGCAGCCCCGGTCTCATCGTCATACGGGCGCTAACCTTCTCGTGTCTTGGCGTTGTCTTGGTTCTGTTGCTCCTGCAATATATCGAACGTTGAGCACCGCCCAACGTCGCCTCATCGATCGGGGGAAACAGGGGCGATGCTGCCCCTGTGTGACGTTGGATCAGAACCGCCGGGAATTCGTCTACACCACTTTGAGCTGTATCTCCGGCGTGAACGTTGCAGTTTGCACCGTATTTAAAACCATTTCGAGTTCTTCGATGTCTTCCTACTCGTCTTCGATCTGGTCTTCTAGCATAGTGCGCAAGGCGACATCGTCGTCGCTTAGCGCCAGGGCGTCGAGGTAGGCCTGCTTCGCCTGCCGCTCCAACGCCAGATCCTGCCGCAGCATCTCTTCGAGATCCAATGACTGCCGCACCGCCGTCCCCACTTCGATCGTGGGCACACCGCCCAAGGCCACGACTTTTGGGCCGAATTTGTAGGCATGCTCTTGCGACGTACGGCTTTCTTCGAGGAAGAATTCGGCGTAGACCTTGCGCCAGAGGCCTCGCACGAGAAGCGCGTGCTGTTTGTACTGAATGCAGGCGGCATGTTCTAAGGCCACGGCTTTGTTCAGTGCCTCGATGACATGTCCAGTATCCATACAACCTCCTTATATAGGATCATGAGATTGAGATCGACATTTTATCTGTTCGACGTGTGTATAATATACCTCTAGGAATTCGGTGTGTCAATATAACCTATTGTTTTTTTGGATTTATATAATTGACTCATTTTCAACTCGCCACCGGAAATGCCTCGTGCCGTTGCCATCAAGGCCGTCAAATGCTGATGGTTCAGTAGGTTCATGAAAGGCTGCACCCACGAAAAGCCGGGATAGGTGAAAAAAACGTGGGTTGGAGATAGAGCGTTTCCACCCAGCCCTTGGCGATAAAGCGCACTATGCTAGCGCTCATGAGCAGCCCGAACAGCACGCGAAAGGCTACCAGGGAGGCGAGGTCAGTGGGCTCAAACAGCGTCTTGCAGCGGGCTCTAATCGCCATCATTATCGCCAAAATCCACCGTGATGCTCAGCACGTTGGTCATGTCGACTTTTAACAGGATGAGCAATTGATACACCGCCTGATACGCGGCTTGCACCGTCTGTGACTGCTCGACGATCGCGACGCGCAGCGGGGTGGGAATGGCGCGCGCCGCGGTCAGCGCCGCGTGAAATTACTGCGCAATGCGGCGGCCGAGATCAGAGCCCAGAGCGGCGAGGAAATCGTCAAATCCGGGACCTGACGTTGATGCGGCCTGCCTACTAGAGACGGCGAGCGCTTCCTCCAAGGTCGCGATCAGCAGCGCCGTGGAGGCGCTGCTGCGGCCGGCCTCCACAGCATTAGGCCAGGGCGTGCGGCCATTGCCACGCAGCGGCTTGCCGATTTTGTTGTGCTGTACCATTTCGACGGCTGACACGAGCTGATTGACGATGGCGCTGATGGCGCCATGAGACGTGGGTACGTGGCTCCGCCCTGGCCAGCCCGCCACGTTGTTGCTGAGGCCGCCCCCGGGCGCCATAACTGCGCCACCGCCTGGCTTTGTCGGCGAGATGCCGTCATGGCGACGAGGTAGGGACACCACCGGTTGGCCATCGGCCCCTCCTGTATGGCCCGCAGGACCGCGGTCGACCCGAACTCGCCATCGAACAGCAAATGCTCCATGGCCGAGAGCCCGTGCGCCGCGACGCCCATGGCCTTGACAAAGTCAGGCGTGATCGGCTGTCCACTCATGAGGGCGAGCCGGAGCCGGCGCGGCCGTGTGGGCCAAAACCCGATTGATTTGGCATAGCTCCGGGTCAGATCGAGCTGAAAGGCTTCGCTGCGTTTCCACAACGCAGCCGCTTGTTTCCAACTGGCCTGAGCCGCCTCCAGTCGAGCCGTGGTTGGCGCCTCACAGAGTCGGGCCGTGGCGCGCTGCAACGACGCGGCCGCGGCCGCGAAATCCAGGTAGGTCGGAAGCATGACGTTATACGCCAAATACGCTAGCATCTCGGCGCGATCGAAAGGCATTGGCGGCGTATGGGGTTGACTGCTGGCCAACTCGAACCTCAAGACACCGCAGGCGGCCAGCGCGAGTAACCCGAAACACGTCATGGTCGATGGCTGGCGCATCGGTTGCCCCCTTTTCAGTACTGAGGCAAAATCAACTTTATCTCTTTCCCCTGGAGAAATGTATTAAGGCCATTCTGTCCAGGCAGTTACAGTGACTCGAGAAACCGCACCAATGCCTCTCGGTCGGTGCGAGACAGATGTCGAAAGCGCTCCCGCGCTGCCTCGGCTTCGCCACCGTGCCACAAAATCGCCTCGGTTAAATTCCGCGCTCGCCCATCATGCAAGAAATTCGTGTGGCCGTTGACCTTGGGCACAAGACCGATCCCCCAGAGCGGCGGCGTGCGCCACTCCCGACCTGTCGCGTCAAAATCCGGACGGTCATCGGACAGCAATGTGCCCATGTCATGCAAAAGTAAATCGGTGTATGGGTGGATGGTTTGATGCGATAGCGTCGGCAATCCGGCGACCGGGCCGGCGCGCCAGGTCGAGACATGGCATCGCCCGCACTGCGCCTGCGCGAAGATCCGCTCGCCCCGTTGCACGGCGGCGTCATCAACATCGCGCCGCGCCGGCACGGCGAGGGTGCGGCTGTAAAAAATGACCTGCTCAAGGCGCTCGGGCGCGATCTCCGGTTGCCCGCCGGTTGGCGCGGCGTTGCAGCTGGCTTGCGCCGCGGTGCAATTTTGGCGTGGGAAGAGAGCCGAGGTGATGCCGATATCGCCGAGAAACGCGCCCGTGGTTTGCTGCGCCACCGTGGGCTGATTGGCTTTCCACCCAAAGCGCCCCAGCACCTGCCGCTGTTGCGCCCAGTCCCAGACCCGATTCGGCCGCCCGGAAATGCCGTCGCCGTCCCGGTCATTGGGATCGGCCAAGGCGAGCAGCGCCCGTTTGGGAATGGCTTCGAGCAGGCCGAGGCCGATTATAAACGGCGCAGTGCGGGGCGATAGGCGGACCTCGGGGTGCAGGGGGCCGTAGCGCAGATCGGTGATCATGTAGGTCGGGTGTCGGAGTTGATACGGTTCGCCGTTGGCAAACTGGCCCGAGATCGCCTCGTAGGCGATGGTCACCTGGCCTTCCGGCTCAACGCCTGGGATCGCCAGCCCGTTCAGTTGGTCGCCATACCTGGGTTCCGGCGCCACGCCAGCGCGCCGATTATGGCCCGGTATGCTCAGCCGCAGCAGCATCGAGACCATCGGTTCGTCGGGGTGGCGTGGCAGGCGGCCGCGGCCGTCGTGTCGATGGCAGGCGGAACAGGAGCGGGCATTGTAGAGCGGCCCGAGTCCATCTCTCGCTTGGGTGGAGGCGGGCGCGATGACCCAGTTGCGGTTGAAAAACGAGTTGCCAACGAAAAACTGCGTTTGTTGAGGCGACGACAAGCCTGGGATAGGTTGGCCAAAAGCCTGGCGCGATGTGGCCCATACGGTGGCGGCACCGCCGGAGAGCGCCGCCTGGGGCGAGGGCGTCGCCCCGGCTCCCAGGGCCGATAGGCCCCATGCCATTGCGAATAAACCCAAGGCGCTGTACGCCAGACCACGATGCCGGTTACCTTGCATAGGGGCGCGCGCCATGCGAGTTACAAATACTATCAGCGGCTCGAGTCCGGGCAGGTGAATCCCACGTTGGTCACGCTGCAAAAGCTGACGGCCGCGTTTGATGTGGCCGTCTACGACCTCTTTCGGCCAGAGTCACAGCATGAACGGTAAGTGCCCGAACAAAACTAAATTCATATTTTTCCTCTGGAAAAACGATGTCGCTCATGTTGTCCAGGAACTTAGACGCTGGCGCTGGCTCGGCTGCATTCGGGTCTGGGGCATCGCCGCTCATGCCGCCTGGGCCGCCACGCAGGCTGGGCCCGTCTCGGCCGCAAACGCGCGCATCGTGGCCATCGGCGGCGCTGTCACTGAAATTGTCTATGACCTGGGCGCTGGCCCCCAGGTCGTTGGCGTGGATACGTCAAGTACCTATCCGCTGGCGGCAACCCAACTG
>CBCXVS010000372.1:0-6157 GCA_965178525.1 uncultured bacterium
TTCTTTATATCAGAGTTGACGTGCAGGCGTGCCTCATTTCATGAGACGGGGTGGAGAACTTCTGCATGAAACTTTATGAGGATTGGGACGACATCGAAACCGCCATTCGGTCGCATCTCGATCCTGCCCTGACGTTGGAAGTGTGGGATGAATCCCATCTGTCGGAGCTGATTCAACACACGTTCGATTTCCATCTCGATACCGTCTCAGAAGCTCATTTGCTAGACCTACGTGCCGCCATTGACCGCACCAAGGGCACGTATGCCTTTGGCGATGCCTAGCGTGATGATGCGTTACAAGCCGTGCTGCTCTGGCACTTCGGCTTTTGGACATTGCGCCAATTGTGTGAGGCGGCAAACGTTGCCCCGCGTGACATTCTTACGCCCGGGCTCTATAAAAATGTCGTGGTCTTGATGGCGGACCTCTGCGCCTATTCGAGCTACGTGCGCGATACCCGCGACGATGAAGTCGTGCAGCACGTGTTGACCGCTTTTTATACCAAAGCGCGCTACGAGATTCTGAACACAGGCGGCATGTTGTTTCAATGTGTGGGCGACGAAGTGGTCGGCCTGTTCGGGTTGCCGCACGCCACCTCTAACCCGTTCGAAGACGCGCTCGAGTGTGCCCGCGCGCTCGTCGACATCGGGAATTCGGTTTCGAATAAATGGCAGCGCCAGATCGATCGCGTCCAACACGCGCGCGGCGTCCATATTGGCCTGACTGTCGGCGACGTGCAGCTCGTGGCATTACGTCCCTATGGGCGGGTGCATTTAGGCGCGGCAAGCGATGCCATCAACATGGCCGCGTGGCTCGTGAGAGAGGCGACATCGGGTGAGATCGTCGTGAGCAATAGCTACTATCAAGGCTTAGAAGAGCACTCCCAGAGAGAGTTTGAAGCCTTGGGAGCGATTGAGGCGCGGAACGTGGGCAAAATCAATGCGTGGAAATTAGGCCTGAACCCGTGAGAAGCGCGTTGTCCCCATCGCCTTAGATGCTGATGCAGAAAGTGCCTGGAGCAAAGCTGCGGCAATCGAAGTCGACGTAGCGAATACGCCTTACAAGCCCAGTAACGGATACGAAGGCATGAAGTCAACAACGGTCACCATACGCTCCTTGTACGGCGACGAAAACATCTATTTTTTCGTGCAATACAAAGATCTGACACTGAGTCTAGAACTCGTGACCACTGGAGAGCACGCCGACGTTCAAAATGGGCGTGAGCACGTCCCTGGACCTGGGATCGCCACGGACCGATTCGGGAGATGCACCGGGCAGGAGGCGGTTCTCATATCATGCTGCTGTGTTTTCTAGGTGACGCTACGTCCAAAGTGGCGCTTTCCGAGGTGTAGCAAAAGCGGTGGGAAGTGGTCATCGTGAGTTCTGGCGCCACGTCACACTTCTCTTTTCGAGCTATCAATATGACACAAATTTTTCGCTGGACTCGTCACAGCGAACCGGTTATGGTACGCGTGATGGTAGAGTAGAAGTTAGAACGGCATCGAGGATGTTAGAGGGGTGCGGCGGACCATGGTGCGACATGCTGCAAACGGGTGCAGCGGACGCGGAACCGAGCAGCGGCTCCGGACAGGCGCCCGGTCGGCTGGGAGAGCGTAAACTGGCGCTGTTTCATCAACCCGGACACCGCGAGCAGATGACCCGATGCGAATGACCGTCCATCGTTAATCCGTTGTTGATATCATACCGTAGAGGAGAATCATCTCATGAATCATATCAAACGCTTATATCGTTAACAAAAAATCGTTTATTAGGGGGAATTTGTAGTGGCTTAGGTCAATATTTCAATGTCGACGCCAACCTCGTTCGTCTCATCTGGGTGACTATCGCCTTCATCTGGCCTGCTGCCATGTTGGCTTATTTGATGATGTGGATCATCCTTCCCAAGGAATTTGATCAGGACGTGGCTCACGCGTCGGCGGCTTAATTTCAAACCGCTAAGGTTTTTCAAACCTTGAAGGTTTATAAGTACCTCTTTTGTGCATCTCGTACCCTCTCGGATTCAGGCCAATGCATAACCTAACGCCTCTGTCAGTACCCGCATCATAAGGCCACAACGATACCACGACTTCTTCAGCCCACCGGCCCTTCTGGACCAGACTCAGGCCGTGCACGCCGACGAACCAATCCGGGCTGGGTGCGATCATCGTCACCAGGGTGACGAAGGGATGTGACGGCTGTATGGTAAACGACGTGCGAGCCGATCCAGGCGAAGACGTCCCCGGTCCGGCAATGACCGCCCGCGTGGTTCCCATCTCGATCGCGTCTTCTATCTCTGCCCGCAACTGGCCAGGACTCCCGAGTTCAGCCACATCCTTGATACCGCGTGACGCCGGGGCGTCCGGTTGCCAGAATACGACATCCGCATGGTGCGCGCCACCAATCAGTGAGGAGAAATGCGCATTAGGCGGGAAGTCCTGAGGATGGGAGTTCGCGCTCCAGAAGCTATCAAAGGTTACCGTGTAGGTGGCGGTGGTAGTAGGCGCTGCCGCCGCTGGATGGAGGCTTCCGAAGATAACCAGGGTGATACCGCTGCAAAGCCAAGAACCCAACGTCCGTGTGATAAGCCTGAGGAGAGACATATAGGTGTCCTTTTTTGCATGGCGTCTGGCGTTCCGTTGTTCAGTTGCCACTTGCTTCTTCTCGTACAGGAAGTGGCGTGGGTACCTGCTCCTCTCCAAATACCAACGCTAGCAGCAGTGCAATATAATAGCGCGGAATCAGGGAGAGGTCCTTGTCGCCGGCCCGCATGGCATAGTAGGCATATTGCGTCGGCAAAAGATCTCCAACCGAGAGTACGGCCAACGGCTGCGACGCTTCAACCCCTTTTCCCTGACGGCCATAGAACGCCATCATCGTTTTGGGGTTCGCTAAGCCGTAGTGCTCTAGGCGCTGTGTCGGCCGCACACGGCGGTCGGCGAGCATGCGGGCCATCAGCGCCATGCGCTCCGCAATCAACGCGGATTGTGCCCGGTCGGCTGGATGCGGGTGCGCATGAGGCGGATCAGCGGGGGCCAGCTCTGACTTTTCACGGCCTTCGTCCGTTTCCCCGTGCCTGTGATCGCGGTGATGACCGTGACGCGCGTCGTGCTGGAACCAGTCACCCTCGGCGTTGCGTATCAGCGTGGCAAATCGCCCGGCGTACATCACCTCAACGCGGCTGAGTTCCGGCTCGCTGAACGGAAACATCGGTATACGGCCCGAGTGCGGCTGCGGTTTCGGATCGAAGAGATCGGTCACTTCATGCACGATGATACCAGCGAGTAACACGCCAAACGCCAGCCAGACGACGACGAGCCGGCCCCGGCTGGCGCTCATCGCTGCCGCCACCACACCGCGATGCCCAACAGAGCCAACACGGCGGGCATGAAGAGCACGGAGAGGACAAACGTGCCCTTCACTTGCCGATTGGTCATGCTGAGCCGGGGCAGATCGTAGGTACGCGGTTCGATACCGATGAGATTTTCTTGCGCCATCAGATAGTTCACCGTATTGAGAAACAAGTTGCCATTGCCCAGAAAATGGAAAAAGGAATTGGTGGCGAAGTCGGAATCTCCCACCACCGCGATGCGCGAGCGCGCCGGTACGGTGGCGTGCGGGGTTGGGTCGCGGTCTGCATGGGATGTGGCACGGCCATCCGTGGGTCCCAGTTGGGTGACATCCGCGCCGTTAGGCGCCACCGGCCGCCGATTCACGACGACCATCACGGTGTGTGGACCGGGCACGTCTTGGTCTTGATCGAACGTAGCGCGGTCGTGCGTGGTCTCCCCATAACTGCTTTTGGAGGTATTGACGATCGGCGTCACCGCCGTCCCGGGCACCCGCTGCGGCGTTGGCGACAGCGAGCGCACACCCGGGTAAAAGGTCAGCGGTAGGTCGCGCGTGATCTGATGGCGGTTGTAGCGTGTCACTGCTGGCGCGGAGACATCGGCCCAATAGTGGCTGGCGTGGTCAATCACGATCGTGCGGTCCAACACGACACCATAGTCGCGCAGGAGCGGTTCAAGCCCGGCCGTCACAAACGGATCGAGCATCAAAAAGCCGTTGCCGCCAACCGCGAGATACGTGCGAATGGCTTTGACCTCGGCCGGCAACAGGGCTGTCTTGGGTCCGGCCACAATCAGCAGGGCGCACGGCGAAAGGGCGTCGTGGCGCTGCACCAGGGACACCTTCTCCACGGTATAGTTCAGAGCTTCCAGGCCATGCCGGGCCTTGGCCAGCCCGTGGCGTTCGTGCAGCACGTATTGGGCGCCGAGGCCGTGGGCATGGCCGGCCGTGCCTTCAAGGTGATCGTGGGATTCCATACTCCACGGATCGGCTTCGCCATGACCGTCGAGAAAGCACACGCGCTGCTTCGCCCCTTGTGACACCCGCGGGATGCCGTTGGCGATATCGGTCTCGCTGCTGCCATGGACCTGCAGCCGGCGGTCCTCGCTTTCCATGATGGCCGTCCCGGCGAATTGCACGCCCAGCAGCCGCGCCTGTGCCGGATTGAGGGTCGGGTCATGGAATTCGACTGTCACGCGATCAGAATGCGCCGCCATGCGTTCGTAGCGTTCGACGGTCTCGCGCATCAACGGATCGTGGAAAAAGACGATGTGCACCGGCTTTTGCAGCCGCTGCAACATAGTCACCGTCTGCTCGGACAGCGAATGTAACCCGGCTTCGGTCAGATCGAACCGGAACGAGTAGCGCACCGAGAAATAGCCCAGCGCCAGGAACACCCCGACGAGGCCCAAGGTGAACAGGGCGATTTCACCCCGGCGATGCCGCACCAAGGCGCCGAGCCGGGTTCGAAGGGCCCAAACGCCCCACGCCGCGAGCAGACTTCCGGTGATCGCGAGGAGGCGTGTCCACCACGTCGTCTGCAACAGGATAACCTGCATCGCGAGCGCCGCCGCGAACAGGGCAAGGCTCGCCAGCAGAATCAGACCGGAGCGGAAATCGCTGCTCACGTTAACGCCGCCACGCCAAGTAACTGGTATTGAGGGTCAGCGCCATGGCGCTGATCATGAGGAAAAAGACCACGGCCTCGGTGCGCACGAGACCCAAAACAAATTCGCCAAAATGGTGGGAGAAGGAGAGATATCCGAACAGGCGGCGTAAGACATAGGAGGATTGAAAACGCTGCAGATTGCCGACAAACCAAAAGCCGAGTAGGACGGACACGGTAAACAAAGCGGCAACGATCTGATTTTCGGTCAAGGCCGAAAAGAACTGGCCAATCGCCAGGCAGGCCATTCCCAATAGCACGAAACCGATATAGCCTGAAAGAATAGTCGTCGTCTCGGGGTGGCCGAAGAGATACAACGGCACCAGATCGATCCACGTCCCCACGGTCATCAGCAACAACATCGTCACGGCGCCGAGATACTTGCCCACCACAACCTGCCAGGGCTGCAGCGGCAACGTTTGTAGCAACTCGATGGTGCCGGCGCTGTATTCGGCGGCAAACAGCCGCATCGAGACGATGGGAAGCACCACCAACAGCAAAATGCCCATGCTTTGAAACGTGTCCGTCATGGTGGCGATGCCCGTGAAGAAAATGTTGTAGGTAAAAAAATAGCCCGTTCCCAATAAGAACACGGCGACGACAAAGTAGGCGATCGGCGAGGGAAAGTATTGCCACAGCTCCTTTTGGTAGACGGCCAGCGCGTTGCTCACGCCAAGTCCTTTGCGACGGGCGTTTGGTCCACATAGTGTAGAAAGATGTTTTCCAGCGTCGGCGGCCGCCGCTGTAAGCGATGCAAGTCCCAACGCGGCGCCACGGCCCGTGCGATGGCGGCTTCGACCCCTTCCTTGGCGCCCACGTGGCACGCCACGGAAAGCACGCTGCCATGGTCCACCGAGGGCGCCACCTGCACGGCGTCAACGCCGTCCACCGCAAGCAACTCGGTCTGCAGCGCCTCGGGCGGAGCGGTCACCTGCAAGGTCACGATGTGGGTCTGCTGCACCGCCTGCTGCAGCCCGGCCGGTGTATCGATGGCGAGCAAGCGTCCGTGGTGGATGATGGCCACGCGGTGACAAATCAGCGTGACCTCATGCAACATATGGGTGCTGAGCGCGCGACCTGAAGACGCCTAACTTAAGTGGTTTGAACCAGTTGAAGGAAATGCAGGTCCGTGTGCGGACCTATCGCCAC
>CBCXVS010000373.1:0-6144 GCA_965178525.1 uncultured bacterium
TTCGTCGAGTTCTGAGGCAATAAAGGCTTTGACGGCGACCTGGCGCTTTGGCTGGGTGCTATGAGCCCTATAGATGATCGAGAACTTCCCGGACGCGATCTCCTCTTCAATCTCGTATTTCGTGCCGAGCTGCTTCTGGACCTCAGCAAACAGAGCGTTTCGGCGATTCTGGCTCACGGGAGACGAGGTCGCGAACGCTTCGACGATCTCGGCACAGATCTTGCGAATCGTTTCTTTCCTATCCCCCTCGCTCATCTTGTTCAGCGGCTGCTCCGGATTGCAGCATGCCTGAATCTCGGACAGGTCGGTGTACTGATAGAGGCTTGCTGAGACCGGCACCCAGCGAATCGTGACGCCTCCTCGCTTCGCCGAGGCCAAGAAGCTGCGTAGCTCGACTCGGGTGATAAACTCGGACCTGAGGAACTGATCTGTCACCAGCAGTAGCCCGACTCGGGCTCGCTCCAGAGCTTTGTGGATCTCGTCTTCCCAGTTGTCTCCTTTAGGGATCTTTTCGTCACTCCAAACCTGGATTAAGCCCCGGTCACGAGCGGGTGCGAGCATCGCTTCGAACTCGTCCTTCCACGCGCCATCTTCGTGAGCGTAGCTGATGAAGATCTGGTCGCGACTCGACAGGCTCATCGGCTTACCTCCAGCGTAATGAAGGCTATACAGCTAGACTTGGACAGCAAATATAGCAGGGAGCGGATAGAAGATGCAAAGCACTTTTCACCCTGACTAGATTTTTCCAATTGCCGGGAAGGCAATTGACTGCAAATGCAGCGTATCCAGAAGTTGCAAATACTTTGCAGTCAACTCGCAAGCTCGGGCAACAGAGACGACGGTGTGCGTGCTTGAATCGGTGCGTTGGCGTAATCCCGAATGTTACGAGTTGCAATCACTTCTGCATCGCAAGCCATGGCTGCTGCTACCTGCATAGCATCCTCAAAATCATTCATCGTGAGCTGAACAGCATGCCGTAAACTGTCTGTCGTGGTTGGGGCAACGCTCGCAAACCTTGTCAGTTCAACCAGGAAGGCTTTGGTGTCGTCTTGGCCACGGCTGGGCGCTACGAGATAGTAGAAATTCGACAGCGTATGCCAGGCCACGAAAGCCGTTCCAGGGCGCTGCTCCAGTTTGTCTAACAACTCGCTAGAAGATTCGACATGTGGCATGCGGTCCAAGGCCACGTCGATAAGCACATCCGTGTCTACGAGCACGATCACAAATATTTCCTTGCCAAATGCTTGTACCGTTCGTCGTCACGCCCGGCAGGGCGGAATTTGCCACGCCAGCGCTGCGAAAACGTCAGATGGTCTTCAGCACTCATCTCTCGGAGCGCGGTCTCGATCAGCTGCGACAAAGAGATGCCACGCTTGCGGGCATACTGTTTCGCTTGCGGCACCAAATCGGCATCAACGGTTATCGTGAGTTTTGTTTTCATTATGATCTCCGCATACGTATTTTACCAAATAGTATACGTATATCAGTAGAAACGAGCAAATTCAGCCCTCAGGCGCGACAGAGACTGTTTTGAGGCCTTGGGGACGTCCCATTTGACAGTGATGTCTCTCAATGATAGAACGAGCCATATGCTCTTCTCCAAAATGTCCGATACAACCGCCGGGCAACACCTTCCATGCCTGCGGGCACTGGCTGCCAGATATGGCATGATACGCACCAGGGGATCAGACATGGCACTACAATTGACGATGGCCTTCTCCGATAATCCACGCGTCCAGCCCCTGAAGGATGGAACCGTGAAACCCCACGGAATCGACCTCAATTGTCTCACGGTCGATCCCGGCGCTCTGTTTCAGCGCAACCTGACTTACGACGAGTTCGACGTCTCAGAGATGTCCATTTCAGAGACGCTCCTGGCCCTGGAGCGGACCGATGGCAGCAAGTGGGACTGGTCCGCCCTGCCGGTGTTCTTGAGCCGAGGGCATTTCTGGGCCAATTTGCTCGTCAATACCGCCTCGGGTATCAATAGCCTGGAAGACCTCAAGGGCAAGCACATTGGCGTGCCCGATTACGATATGACGGCCGCGTTGTGGTTTCGCATCACACTGAAGGATCTCTATGATATCGAAGCCCGGGACAACGTCTGGTACAACGGCCGCACCAAAGCATTAAGCCATGGCGGCGCCCTAGGGCTGGATAAGACGGGGCCGGTGGGCATCACGCACCACTGGCTCACGGTGGATCAGACGATGGATGTCATGCTCGACCGGGGCGAACTCGATGCCTGTTTCCCCTTTCGCCCGGGAAGCCCGGTGACGGCTGGCAACCCGACGGTGATTGACCGGTATGGGGGCACGCCGTTTGAGGGCAACCCTCGCATCCGGCAGTTACTCGCCGACCCGCGAGACATTATTTACGAGTACTACCGGAAGACCGGATATTTCCATACCAACCATCACGTCATCGTGCAAAACCGCATTCTGCGGGAGCATCCGTGGGTAGCCAGGGAGCTGTTCAGCGCTTTCCAGCGCTCCAAAGAGATGGCCTATGAACGCACCCGGCAGCACCTATCGACTTATTTGTACTTCCCGGGAACCGATCTCCAGCAACAGGCCGCGATCCTGGGAGAGGATCCATACCCGATCGGACTCCGCGCCATGGGCAAAAATATTGAACGCGCCATCCAGGGCTCTTTGGAGCAGGGCCTGATTACGAAACCGATGCGGCTCGATGATGTGTATTTTCGCACCACGATAGACACTTGACGAATGCGGAATGCGGAATGCGGAATGCGGAATGAAAAAAGATGAAGAGCTGAGAGCTGAGAGCTGAGAGCTGTTTAATCGCGGGTTGCGATCTGGTGGGAGAGAAATATTTCCTGGCGTTGCCGCGCTGATTCGAGCACGGCCAGAGATACTTCTAGATTGGCTTTGCCCCAGCGTCCGCCATGAATGGGCGGACGTTGATGGATCGCGGCGTCATAGAGTTCTTGCACGACGGCATCGCGGCCCGTATCTGTTGTGGGCAGCGGGATTTCCCGTTTTGTTTCTTCACCGTAAATGAACAGGCCATCTGCCGACTGCCGGATGTCGCCCTGGTCACAGCTGGCGATGGTCAGCCCATAGAAGGGCGGATGCGGTGCGGGCGCCGCGGGTTGCCGGGACCGTGTGCCGCCGTATTGGGCCGAGGATCGTTTCAGCGCCGCTTCGGCTTCGGCGCTTTGCAGCGTCCGCAGG
Organism: uncultured bacterium; assembly: GCA_965178525.1. Classification (GTDB taxonomy): domain Bacteria; phylum Tectomicrobia; class Entotheonellia; order Entotheonellales; family Entotheonellaceae; genus CBCXVS01. The sequence continues at coordinate 3,198 of CBCXVS010000373.1, forward strand.
CTTTCCCGGGCGCGGCCATAGGTGGATGTATTGGCCGGATGGCCTTGCTCGCCTACGCCAAAGGTCAGTTCGGTGGTGTGAAATCGATCGTAGCCGCTATAGACCGCCGTCGCCGGGGTCCCGTCTTCGAACTCGAGATAGACGGTGTGACTGCCCTCGGTGGGGCGACGCGCGTCCCACACCCCGGTCGTGGCCCGGACACTCCGCACCAAGCCGCCGCCGAGCAGCCGTAGGATGTCAAACTGGTGTGAGCCTTGCCGAAAGGTCACTCCACCGCCCAGCCCGGTGTCCAGCTCCCCGGCGTTGCGCGGACGGTACAACCAGTCGGTGAAATACCAGTTGTGCAGCATGCGCAGCTGGCCCAGTTCCCCACTCCGGACGATGTCCCGAATCTTGCGGATCGGGGGCTCAAAGCTGTGTGAATGCCCGACGATCAGCTGCACGCCAGCACGTTCAGCCGTTTGGATGATCCGCTCGGCATCCTCAAGCGTCAGGGCCATGGGTTTTTCGAGCACGACGTGTTTGCGTTGCCGTAGGGCGGTCAGGGCATGTTCGGTGTGCAAGTGGGTTGGCGTGGCGATGTAGATGGCATCGACATGTGGGCTCTGACACAGGTCGTCGATACGCCGATGCCCCTCGGCCTGGAAATCGCGTTGGAACTGTTCTAGCGGGGCTGGGGCGACATCGGCAGCCGCGGTGATGCGGATGTGAGGATGCTTCTGCAGTGCCGGAAGCATCATGCAACCTGCAGTGCCAAGACCTGCTATGGCAACGCGTAAGATCATCTCTCGTGCTCCACTTCTTAGCTATCAGCTATCAGCTATCAGCTATCAGCTATCAGCTAAAACGCTGGAAGAAGAAATCTTGTATCTTCTTTCTAGCTAAGAGCTAAGAGCTAACAGCTCTTCATTGGCCCACGCTTCCTCAATCTGGTCGAGGAGCGCGCTATACGGCGCCTGCCCCGTGCTGAGCCGGCGGCTGCGGGCGGTCTCGATCAAATCCCATTCCACGGGTATGTGCAGCATCCGGTTCTGTTCGGGATCGTGGAAGACGTTCATCAGCTCGCCACCTTGCTCGGCTTTGGCGATCTGCTCGCGCAGCAAGCGGCGGTACAAGATGATGCCCTGGTCCGATTCCCCGAGCTTTTCCAGGTGCCGCTGAGCGATCGGCCCTTGCGTGACCCAGGCCATCATGTCTTGCCCGAGTACAAAGTCCGTGATGAATCGTCCGTGTTCATCTTTGATCGGAATGTCATACACGGGGACGCGCTCCTGTGGCGTCCGCTCCGCGCCAGGAGGCGGGGGGTAGGCCTGGTACATGAAGTGCAGCGTGTGGGTGTCGTCCATCGGCACGCGGATCTGGTACGTCCAATTGACGCGCAGCATGTTCGGGAACACAATGGGATGCCCGATACGCCAATCCGGATCCGCCTCGGAGCCGCCTTCCCGGACGCGCCGTTTGATAATGCCGTAGTCCAACACATCGAAACCGATCTTCGCATGATGTGGCGTCAGCCGCGTCACAAACCCTTCGCCGCGTGCATCCCGCTTGTTCTGGTGCCGCATCATGAAGTTGTAATAGTGGCCGTGTAGCCATTCGGTATGCACCGGGTCCAAGGAGTTCTCCATGCACTGCAGCCAGTTGCAGGGAATTTCCGTCACCCCGATATCCCGCCAGATGCCATCCATGACGAACAAGTCCCAACGCGGTATCAAGGGCACGGGCTCCGGCCCCAGATAGGCGAAAATCAGTCCCCCTAATTCCGCCACCGGATAACCGGCAATTTTCACCCGGCACGGAAAGGTGCTGTCCGCGGGTTCGGCCGGCATCTCCGTGCACTGTCCGGTATGGTCAAACATCCAGCCGTGGTAGGGACACCGCAGGCCCTCGGCCTCAGGAATGCCATATTCCAGCGAGATGCGGCGATGCGGACACGTGTCGCCAATGAGGCCCAAGCGCTCCTGATCATCGCGGAATAACACCAGGGATTCTCCGAGAATCTTGACGCGCTTGACCGGATGCGTATCAAGTTCCGCCGTGGCGGCAACGGGTTGCCAATATCGCCGCATCAGCGTCCCCATTGGCGTGCCGGGTCCTACTCTGGTCAATCTCTCATTTTCCTGGACACTAAGCATCGGCCTCTCCTTTTTGCCGGTTGAGCATAGCCGCTTGCACGAAGTACGTACTCGGCGAGGGGAATGGGTCAGCGTCGTCTGCAGGGTTGGTGTCCGGTCCGCTGCTGACGTCCCATCATACAAAAGTGCCTGAGAAAGCTCAATGCGGATGCAGAAGAAAATTGGCAACCAAGTGTTTCAGACGGCGTGAGTCGATCTATGAAGATTTTTTGATTTGTGCCCGGCGCGTTGACACAGTACGATAGCCGGCAACGGCATGGCCAGCGGCCTTGCTATCCGGCATTTCTTGCCGGTAGATGCACCCCTATGCCGTGTCATATGAGAGGTATGGCACGCCACGGATATGACCTATGGGAACTACAAGGAGGCAGTCTTATGGACAAACTACACCGTACTATCCTGACGCTGATTATGGCTCTGGGTATGCTAGCCGTTTCGATGCACGTGAGCTATGGGCAGCTCGTGCCCTACGATGATTTCAGTGAGGCGTTGATTGATCCGGACAGATGGCATGGAAATGAAACGCCATCACGCGGCACCAACCCCAATACCGAAGCCGCGCGTTTTATCAGTGATGGAAAATTGATTCTGGGCTTGAGGTCCTATGGCGGAACCGATACCGATGCGGGACGCCGTGGCGGCAATTTCGGCCTCGCGGTGACGGGCTCGGATCGCGTCACGGCGAGGCAGGCCGAGGTGACGATCCGCAACGTTCTCGTCGAAGATTGTCCGGAGAATACATTAGAGTTGTTCCTCAATAGCATAAGATCAGGTTCCCTAGCCCAGCCCAGATGCCCACCGAATCATCCTCA
>CBCXVS010000374.1:0-6133 GCA_965178525.1 uncultured bacterium
GCTCATCACCGTGCACAGTATGACCGAGATGATGACCCGCTTCCTGGGTCTGGGATTTACCCTGGAGCAGGTGGTGACGATGTGCACCGAGAACCCGGCCAAAGCGATTGGGGAGGCAGAGCGGCTGGGCAGCCTGGCGGTCGGCCGGCAAGCCGACATTTCCGTGCTGCAAATCAACGAGGGCGACTGGGTCGTGTACGATGTCGTCGGCAGCAGTTTGCAGGTCGACAAAGCCTTCGTACCGGAATTAACCGTGAAGCGGGGCCAGGTATTCACGCCCGACTGGGGCCCGCGTCCCTGGGGCTGGGAGCCAGACCGGACGGCACTCGCCGGTGTTTCCTTCGCAGGCTGTTGTTAAGCTGGGGAGGAGAGCGCCATGCAAGTCGGTATCACCCTACCCCAGAGTGAAATTCCAGCCGATCCCATCGCCGTTCGGGACTTTGTGCAGGCGGTTGAAGCGAGTGGCTTCGACCACATCGTGATGGCGGACCATGTGTTGGGAGCCGACCACGCGTACCATCCGAGGCTGGCCGGCGCGCCGTACAATCACGAAAATGCCTTCCACGAGCCGTTTGTCCTGATGGGCTATCTGGCCGCCTACACGACCACGCTGGAGCTGGTGACCAGCATTCTGATCGTCTCGCAGCGGCAGACGGCGTTGGTGGCGAAGCAGGCGGCGCAGGTGGATCTCGTCAGCGGCGGCCGTCTGCGCCTGGGCATTGGCGTCGGCTGGAACCCGGTGGAATTTGACGCGCTAAACGAGAATTTTCGCGACCGCGGCCGGCGTAGCGAGGAACAGATCGCCTTGATGCGCGCCCTGTGGACGCAACCGGTGGTGGATTTTCAGGGCCGCTGGCACCAAGTGCGTCACGCCGGACTGAACCCGATGCCCATGCAACAGCCCATTCCCGTCTGGATTGGGGGCGGAGGTGGCGCGGAACCGGGCAACCGGGCGGAAGCCGTCATCCGCCGCACGGCGCATATCGCCGATGGGTGGATGCCCCCACTCGCACCCAGCGATGCCGGATTGGCGACTCTGGAACGCCTGCGCGCCTATGCCCAAGAGGCCGGGCGCGATCCCGCCGATATCGGCGTTGAGGGCCGCATACGCGCCACCAACACGTCACCTGAGGATTGGCTGCGGGAATTCAATTGGTGGCAGGAGGTGGACGCGACCCATGTGAATGTGGATACGAGGCGAGGCGGTCTGCAAACCCTGGATGACCATCTTGAACAGGTCCGCCGCTTCAAAGACGTGGTCACCGCCTAAACGCCAGCGACCTGTTCACGCCCCCCCTTTGGCAAGGGGGGGACCTGGCATGAAGGACGCCATCCGTCAACTTAAACGTGATGGACCACTAGAACCATTGGGCCTGACTGTTAACGAGGGTGACCGTGATATGACCCATGGTCGTATCTGCCTTGGCGCCATGCCAGTGCTTTTCGCCGGCTTTGATGTGCACGACATCGCCGACGTTGATCTCAAGCTCTTCGTTCTCTGTGGCCACCATGCCGGCACCATGGGTGACGACCAAAATCTGATCGCAGTCATGCGCATGCCACCCCGTGGTGGAGCCCTGGCTAAAATTCACGACACTGCAGCGATAGTTATCGGAATCGCCATCCGGGATGATGGTCTGCCGTGACCGGCTCACTTCTCCCCCGGTCCAGCCGGGAATGGGGGTGGCGCTGCCCGCATCGACTTCCGGAATATCATTGAGTGTGACAACCCGCATCGCTCTCTCCTCCTTGTGGTTCTCGTGACGGTCAGTAAACGGATACCCTACCCAGCCATTCTATCACATCGCCGCTGACGGCTGAAGCCATGTCTGCAGCTTAGCGCCCCCGGCTTGCCCGCGTCGCAATGCGCTCGGGCGTCACCGTGATCAGCACACGCGGCTCGGTTTTCCAGCGCGCGACATAATCGTCCACCTGCTCCGGGGCGGTGTAGCGTGCAATGATGCAGCGGGCCTCGTCCCAGATGTCCTGCTCATCGCAGGTCGCCGTCCCCGAGATGACGACGTAATTGGAGGCGGCGGGCGGATCGTAAATGCACACGGAGATGCGGTTATCGCGTTGCAGGTTGAGGTATTTCAGCCGATCCGTGCGGGTAATCAAGGTCAACACCTGGCCATCGTACCGATACCAGTTGGGCGTCAGTTGCGGAGCGCCATTGCGGTTCAGCGTCGCGATCACTGCGATGTGCGACGCCGCGAGGTACTCTATGATCTCTTCTGTAGTCAAGGTAAGCCCTCCTATAGACACATCGTTCTCGACGACGCGCAATACATGACGTGCCGCCATGCGTTGGCATTTTGCCATCTCGTTTTACATGGCACAAGTCACCCCCGACAGCACGTTTTCCCTTGGTTACACATCTTGCCGTCAGGGCGTGTGAACCGTATACTATGCCCGGATTTTTGCATCAAATCGAAAGGACGCCAAGCATGCCGTCTCCGTTTCCCGGTATGGATCCCTATCTAGAAGGCTATCTGTGGCCTGACGTGCATCATGCACTCCCTTCGGAAATTCGTCGACGCCTCGCGCCGAAGGTTCGTCCTCGCTATGCCGTGCGCATAGAAGTGACAACCTACCATGACGAAAACCCGGAAAGTGAAATCGGCATCATGTATCCTGATGTTGAAATTTGGCGTCGTCGCTCTGCCTCTCATGCTGGAGAAGCAGTACCGCCAGCGTCTTTGGGGGGAAATGCCGCAGCCGCCGAACCGGGCTCACCCATCACGCAACCGATCATGGTTTCACTCCTTGACTATGAGGTGCGCATCGCAACGGTTGAAGTTTACGATGCCATACACAATCAGCTGGTTACCAGCATTGAGATTGTATCTCCATACAACAAACGTGAACCGGGATTAAGCAAGTATCGAGACAAACAGCGCCGGTTACGCGAGGCGGGCGTCCATCTCCTTGAAATCGACTTGATCCGGCGCGGACAACGCCCCGTCAAAACGGGCGCCGTGGCAACGGATCGTGAGATATTCGATGCACACTATCTCATCACCTTGATTCGCGCCGGCGTCAACCGGCTCGAAGCATGGCCCGTGCATGTGCAGGAGCCTCTCCCCGTGGTCGCGGTACCTCTACGACCGCCCGACGACGATGTGCCGCTGGATCTCGCCGCCGTGCTAAGCACGATCTACGACGAAGCCGGATACGACCTCTCGATCGACTACACCCAGAACCCGCCGCCGCCGGGATTTGATGCGAAAACCCGGGGATGGGTGCGCCAGAAAGTGCAAGAGGCCGGTTTCTCAACTGATGAGAGCCAAGAGGCCAGGTAGAAAAACGGGGTTGCCCTTTAGCCGGCTCTTGTCAAGGCAAGGTTGAATGCACATCAATACCGCCATAGAGCTTTATGATGAGCGGATTAGCGCTCCGGCGGCACCCAGATATCGCGGTCGTGCATGAGCTGAATTTGCCGCTTGATGACCTGCTCGCGGTATTCGGCGTGTTTCATCGGCTCGCGGTCCAGATAGAGGTTTTTCGGATAAATCGGCTGCTCATAGAGGAGCTGGTAGAGCTCGGTACGCAGATCCTTCATCCAGTTGTCCCACTGTGCGCGGGCGCGATGGTCACGTAGGGCTTCGATGTCAATGACACCGCCGAGGTAGGTAGAGCCGGCACCGTAGTCTTGCCGACCGACAATTTGGCCCTTGTAATTGATAATGAAAGAATGTCCGCCAAAGGTGTCAATCGGGGTCGTTTCCTCGGGAAAGAGATAATACGTGCCCATATTCGGGGCAATGAGGTACATATTGTTGTCCAGCGCCCGAGCGCGGCTCTGGATTTCGAAGATCTCGTTGCCTGTGGCCGGATGGGGATAGGAGGCGCGGTAGACGACTTCGGCGCCGTTCATGGCCAGGGCGCGGGCGTTTTCGGGATAGGAACCCTCATTCGCCATCATAATGCCAAGGCGGCCGACCTCCGTGTCGACGACGGGCCAGAAGGCATCGAGGTTGCGGCCGTATTTTTCAATCCACCAATCGTAGACGTCGTGCGGACAGACGGAATGCTCGACCGGAAAGAGCGGTGAGACCTTGTAGTGCTGCAGAATAACTGCGCCCTGGGGGTTCAAAATGAAGCCGACGTTGAAGAAGCGGTCCTTTAGATCGGGGTGTCGGGCTTTCGCTTGTGCCATAATAAAGGCGTCGTATTCACGCGCGATTTTGCCCAGTTCCTGGGTCTCCTCACCGGGAATGTCGATGGCGCATTCGCGGGCGAACTGGACGTGATCGAGGTCGAGCACCTCGTCATTAAACGCCTGCAGGGCGCCCTCGGGCAAGACGATGAGCCGCACTGGCAAATCGAGACTTGAGAGCCATGCCGCCGCTTTCACAACGTGCGACAGATGCTCGAGGTTAATCATGATGTCGGCCCGCTTGCGGATGCCCCGTACGGTCGGGATGAGTCCAACCGCCGTGTATGGTTTGATCATCGCCTTGTGTCCTCCTTCCCTGCGGGCTACGCGTCGGCCTGCGGTAATTGTGCCAGTGCGGCTTCGACTAGTTCTGCTGGATACTCGTAATCCTGCAGCCTGCCCGCCATAAAATTCTCGTAAGCACTGAGATCGAAGTGGCCGTGCCCCGAGAGATTGAAGACAATGGCGCGTGAGGTTCCCTCTTCTTTGCACCGCAGCGCTTCGTCAATGGCCAGGCGTACAGCGTGGGCGGACTCCGGCGCGGGGATGACCCCCTCGACCCGGGCGAACTGTAGCGCGGCTTGAAATGTGGTCAGTTACGGCACGGCAACCGCCTCGATGACGCCATCGTCGTAGAGGGCACAGACCAGCGGTGCCATGCCGTGGTAGCGCAAGCCACCGGCATGCAAGGGCGCCGGGACAAAGGAATGGCCAAGCGTGTGCATTTTCACCAGCGGGGTCAGGCCGACGGTATCGCCGAAATCATAGCGATACTGGCCTTTCGTCAACGTGGGACAGGCGGTGGGTTCAACTGCAATAATGCGGAGGTCGGGCTTGCGACCCTGGAGCTTATCGGCGGCAAAGGGGAAGGACAAGCCGGCCAAATTCGACCCTCCGCCGGCACAGCCAATGACAATGTCCGCCTCGTCTTCGGCTAGAGCCAATTGCTCTTTGGTCTCTAGGCCGATGACGGTTTGATGCATGAGCACATGGTTCAGCACGCTGCCGAGCGAATACTTCGTATCATCGCGCCTCGCCGCATCCTCCACCGCTTCACTGATGGCAATGCCCAAACTACCTGGCGATTCCTCGTCCTCCGCCAGCACCTGGCGGCCGGCCTCCGTGTCAGGACTGGGGCTGGGCACCACCTGGGCGCCCCAGGGTTCCATCATCACCCGCCGGTAAGGTTTTTGCTCATACGACACTCTGACCATGTAGACTTTGCATGCCAGACCAAAAAAGGAGCACGCCATAGAGAGGGCCGAGCTCCACTGACCCGCGCCGGTTTCAGTGCTCAGGCGCGTGACGCCTTCCAGTTTGTTGTAATAGGCTTGCGCCACAGACGTATTGGGCTTGTGGCTCCCGGCCGGACTGGCGCCTTCATACTTGTAGTAGATGCGTGCCGGGGTCTCGAGCGCTTGCTCCAGGCGCCAGGCGCGATAGAGCGGTGTCGGCCGCCAGAGCCGGAGCACCTTGAGCACCTCGTCAGGGATGTCGATCCATCGCTCTTGGCTCACCTCCTGCTTGATCAACTCCATGGGAAAAAGCGGCGCCAAATCTTCCAGGCCAATAGGCTGTCCGGTTCCCGGATGCATCACCGGCGGCAGCGGCGTGTGTAGATCAGCCTGAATGTTGTACCACTGCGTCGGCAAATCGGCTTCGTCGAGCAGATATTTCGTCCGATGCGGGTCGCCAGCGGGCAGGTTCATAATAGTTTCCTTCTCTAGTCACACAGCCCTGTGCAGCATGTATCCTACCATATCTCCCCGGGTGAAGCTTAATGGGTCTTTGCTTGCCGGGATAGTATGAGACTGTCCAAATCAGCCTCCAAGCCATGCCCACTTTTTGGGCCTCCTCAGATGTCGGGGCACGGCGCGCCGTGCCTTTTCTCCCGAGCGGGGTGAGGCGGCCCCCGGTGGTCAGGCGCTCGAACAGCCGGCCGCCGAGGCGCGCCTCGAGGCGGGCGATGGCGCG
>CBCXVS010000375.1:0-6105 GCA_965178525.1 uncultured bacterium
TCACTTTGAGGATGATTCGGTGGGCATCTGGGCTGGGCTAGGGAACCTGATCTTATGCTATTGAGGAACAACTCTGATGAGTTCACGAATGTCATGACGGCCCATTTCAGGAACCATACGCCCCATCTGCGGAAAGGTTTCAAGGCGGTCAGTTGCCTGGAACACCCGTGCCGCAAAGAGCTGAGCGTATTGCGGGGCATCTCGGGCAATGAATAGATACACGGCCTCCAGATCATTCAAGGCTTGCTCGGTCCATGTTACGAGAGCCTCTGCGCCATCCGTTTGCGGGCTTCTTCCTGAGACACCTTCTGCCCTCCATCCGCCTGTGTCATGCCGCGCTCGACTTTGTACAAGAGGTACAAGCGTGCCATAGCGTCCTCAACCGTTGTGTCGTCAGGCAGTTCGCTGATAGCCTTAAGCATCTGTTCCTTGGTCGTCATCGCTGTTACCATCCTTAGCTGGAAAGGGGGATTTACCAAGCATGGCGCAAGACCCTGAGGATGGGAGCCGCATCGGCGATCGGCTTCGGGTTGGTCGCCAATCCACGGTCATGCAAGGTCGCCGCCGCAAGACGCTCTAGGCCGTCTTCCGGTACATCGACATCGCGTAGCCGAGCTGGCAGACCGAGATCCCGGCACAGCCCAGCCACGGCATCGGCGGCGGCGAGCCCGGCTTGTTCCGAACTCATGCCAGAAGTATCCACGCCCATGGCCTCGGCAATCAGCGCCTGACGTTCTGCGCACGCCTCCAGGTTGAAGCGCATCGTATGCGGCAGCAAAATCGCGTTGGCCTCGCCATGCGGCACGTTGTACAGCCCTCCGACGTGATGCGCCACCGCCGTGTTCAAGCCCAGGCCGCCCACGGAGCCCAGTGACGCCATGCAAGCCGCGGTTTTGACGCGCAACAGCCCGTCGATGTCGTCGGCGGCACACGTCGGTAAATCCTGCACCAACATGCGAATGGCGCCCAAGGCTAAGGCGTCGCCAATCGGATTGTGCCGCCGGGAATAGACCGCTTCCACCGCGATGCGGAACTGCCCCATGGCGGTTGAGCGCAGAATCGGCACGGGCGTGGTGGCAAGGGCCTGGCCGTCGATCAGAATGCTGCATGGGATGGTGCCGGGATCGCCGATGACGATCTTGCGGCCCAGGGTCTGATCCGTGAACCCCGCCCCACGGCTGAGCTCGGCGGCGCCCATGGTCGTCGGCACCGTCAGAATCGGCAGTCTGTCGCGGGTAAACTCGGGAAAGACAACCGTGTCCGGCGGCGTGAAGCGCGTTTCGTAATCGTGTATCCGCCCGCCTTGCGCCAACAGCGTGGCCACGCCTTTGGCCGTGTCGTGGCTGCTGCCGCCGCCCACACTGATGAGGGCCTCGGGCTGCAGCTCACGCGCGGTGCGCACGGCGTCCTCCAGCATCTCAACCGGCGCATGCGGCAACACGCCGGAAAACAGACCGGCGCCGCGCGCCCCCAAGGTCTGCTGCACGCGCTGAACGACATCGGCATGCTGCAGAATGGTGGGACCGCAGATGATCATGGCGGTGCGGACGCCGAGACCGTCGAGGGCGTCACAGAGGCCGGACATCGCATCCGGCGCGCACACGATGTCTTGTTGCACCGAGTGGTAGCGGTAGGTTAACGCGTCGTGCAGATTCATAAACTGGTCCTTACACGCCATCGCGATCATCGTCATACAGGTTGATGACACGCGTCGAGAGTTCGTCCCCCCGGACCCGCACCCAACGGAATCCCGGCGGGCCGGGCAACATCTTGCGCGTTTGGGAGAGTTTGGAGAAGCGGAAACAGGTCGAGGGACTCGTCAACATCGTTAAGCCCTGACGTTGCACATCCTGATCCATGTGCACATGACCACAGATGAGCCAGCGCACATCGGCGTAGTCGTGCAGCAGGTGCATCAGCTCCTCGCCGTTGTGCAGGTTGACGTCATCGAGCCACTCCAGTCCCAATTTCCAGGGCTGATGATGCACGAAGACCAGCGTCGGCTGTCCCTGATGCGCCTGCAAATCCTGGCGCAACCAGTCCAATTGCGCTGCCTCCAGATGCCCCCCAACTTCCCCGGGTTGCAGCGAATCGAGGGCGATGAAGTGATAGCCCTGGTGGTCAAAGCTGTAGTCATGGGACGCGTCCGGCGTCGCCACCCCCGTCTGCATCACCCGGTGGAAAGCGATGCGGTCATCGTGATTCCCCATGAGCATGTAGATGGGACATGACAGCGGCGCCAGGATGTCTTGCAGCAGCCGGTAAGAGGGCTCGTAATCCTCGGGCGTCAGCGTACGGTCACGTTCGAGGAGATCCGGGCTGGTCAGATCGCCGCCGATCATGGCAAATGCCGGCAGTGGCTCCAGTGTCGTGATCGTCCGGATGACGCGCCGCAGCGAGGCGGCGGTATCGACCTGCCAACCCTCGACGGATTCCGTAAAGAGTCCCTCCGCCATAATGTGCGTATCGCTAAAGTGCACGAAGCTGAAATCGGCCTGCGCGGCCCCATGCTGCGCCATATCGTGTATCTCCCCTGCCCTATTCCGCCGTGGTGCCGCCATCGATGACCAATTCCGCCCCGGTGACAAATGCCGATTCATCCGAGGCCAGATAAATCACCCCGTAGGCGATATCCTCGGTCTTCCCAACCCGCTTCAAGGGCAGACGCTGCAACCGCTGTTCCCACAACTCCGGCGTCTCCAGGGTATCTTTAATCATGTCGGTATCGATCGGGCCGGGATGGATCGAGTTACAGCGGATGTGGTCTTTGGCATGTTGCACCGCGGTCGACTTGGTAAACAGCCGCACACTGCCCTTGGTCGCCGAATACGCCGCGGTCTCCCCCGGACTGCCGACCAGACCGGCGGTGGAGGAGATATTGATGATCGAGCCGCCGCCGGCGCGCCGCATGGCGGGGATGGCGTGTTTCACCCCCATAAAGACGCCCTTGACGTTGACCGCCATGATCCGGTCGAAATCGTCCTCCGTCGTCTCTTCGATGCTGGAGCGGATCAAAATCCCGGCGTTATTGACCAACACATCGAGTTTGCCATAGGTGTTCTCGGCGGCGGCCACGGCAGCCTGCCAGTCCACCTCGCGGGTCACATTGAGATGCACGTAGGTGACGTCACCCCCAGCGGCCCGGATGTCGGCTTCGACCTGCCGGCCTTGATCATCCAAAATGTCCCCGAACACAACTTTCGCCCCTTCCTGGGCCATCATGCGGGCATGCGTGGCGCCCTGGCCGCGCGCGCCGCCACTGACGAGTGCGACTTTGCCGTCGAGCCGACCCATGGTTCCCCTCCTGACGATTGCGGATTGCGGCCCCCTGCGGGGAGCAACTCAGATACGGATTACGGAATAAATGGGAATATACTGTGGCCTGATTGTAGCGGCATAGCGGCGGATGTCAACCGTGCGGCTGGCAGTGCTTAGATCGCTTGCAGGTTCCCGTACCCGAACTGGACAATAGCATGACCCTGGGCAGTATCTGATACCGCTTGATGCTTTGGCCAGGATATGGTAGGCATCAAGCAGTTAAAATTCCTGGTTGTTGCGACTGGAAACACGCGGAAGAACGGTCTTTGCGTTCACACGCGAGAAAGCAAATCCGGCTATGCTATGACGCCATGCCTGGCTATGCGAGGCTAGGACAGATGATCTGAGAAACCATGGCTGAGACGATCACACGGTACAAGGTGTTCATCGCGTCGCCGAGCGGTCTTGAGGCCGAGCGGCAGGCTTTTCGAGAAACGATCCGTGACTATAATGCAGTGCTAGACGAATTGGACCGAGGTGTCTCGTTCATGCCCGTCGGCTGGGAAGATACGCTCGGCGGTGTCGGTCGGCCTCAAGCTTTGATTAACGAGGATATCATTGCATGTGACTATTTCATTTTACTCCTCTATGATCGCTGGGGCAGTCCTCCCGACGTTGCTGGCACCGGCCCCTACAGCTCGGCCTGCGAGGAGGAGTTTCACCTTGCGTTGCAATGTCTTGAGGCTGAGGACAAGCCGATGTCCGAGATTGTTATCTTTTTCAAGGCTGTCCCGCAGGGGCAGCTGGCCGATCCAGGGACACAGCTCCAAAAAGTGATGGAGTTCAGGCGCATGATAGAACATGAGAGGCAGCATCACTTTACCCCCTTTAATAAGGTTGAGGCGTTTCGGCAACGCCTGCGGATCCATCTCGCCGAATGGGTGAAACGCCATGAGGCAGGCATAGGCGACATGAATGTGTGATCATCTAGAGAGCTGACACATGCATCGGTTCTTTGCCAGAGGACGGTTGTCTTGATGCAAGAATTAGATAAAGCAGAGCGCCTTGCCAACGAAGGACGTCTGACCGCCGCAGAACTCGTGTTTGCGCGCGTTATTGCGAGTCAGAATGACCCCGAAGCATTCATCCGTTACGGTCACTTCCTGAAGCGCAGCGGACGGCTGGCCCAAGCAGAAGAGATGTACCGTAAGGTGCTGGAGCTATCGGCGCTAGGCGAGAACCAGTGGACGGCTGTGAGCTACGCCAATCTGGGGGATGTCTACACGACCCGGGGAAACTTGGAGGAGGCCGAGCGGATGTATCGCCAGGCCCTTGAAGTCGCCGAGCGCCTGCGATACTAGGAGGGGTTGCCAAGTACCTATGTGAATCTGGGCCATGTCTACGAGGCCTGGGGAGATCTGGAACGAGCCGAGCGACTCTATCGCCAGGCCCTTGAGGTCGCCGAGCGCCTGGATGATCAACAGGGAATCGCGAGGGCCTACGGCAATCTGGGCGATGTCGATAAGAGTCGGGGGAACTTGGAGCGGGCCGAGCGACTCTATCGCCAGGCTCTCGACATCAACGAGCGGCTGGGACACCAGGAGGGGATGGCCCGAGACTACACGACTCTGGGCAGTGTCTATGAGACTTGGGGGGACTTGGATCAGGCTGAGCAGATGTATCGTCAGGCTCTCGGTATCGACGAGCGGCTGGGACGCCAGGAAGGCATCGCCCGGGCTCATACGAATCTGGGCAATATCTACAACAGTCGGGAGGACTTGGATCAGGCCGAGCAGATGTATCGTCGGGCTCTCGACATCGACGAGCGGCTGGATGACTTAGAGGGCATAGCAGTCGACTATACGAATCTAGGTACGGTTTACAACGGGCAGGGAGACTTGGAGCGGGCCGAGCAAATGTATCGCCGAGCTCTTGTGATCAATCAACGTCTGCAGCACCCAAAAGGGCTGGCGAGGGCCTACAACAATTTGGGTGTGGTCTATGAAGCTCGAGGCGAGTGGACGGCGGCCGAGGAGATCTATCGCACGGCTCTTGAGATCGATGAGCGGCTCGGGAACCAGGAAGGAATGGCTCAAGACTGTACGAATCTAGGCGCTCTCTACGAACGCCAGGGCAACATCGATCGGGCGGTCGCATCCTACCGCCTGCCGCGCGCGAGAACTCTATGCCCGCATCGGGTTGACCAAGGACGTTGAACACATTGTGAGAGCGCTCACAGCCCTGCAGGACCAAAAGTGAGATGATGAGGCGGTATCGGAGCTTGCAACGAACCAGCCATAGACGGACGCCAGCCGCTGCCGCGCTTCAGGGTACAAGCACCGCCATCACGCTTCGCGCCGCCATAATCGCGTCCTCAATATCCCGTTGCGTCACATCGAGATGCGTCACCGCGCGCAGGCGCGTTTTGTCGGCGCCGCTGACCCGCACGCCATGGGCAAGCAGGCGGTCCGCAACCTCGGCGGCGCGGCACCCGGATGGGGCAACATCGAAGATGACAATATTCGTCTCGATCCGGTTCGGATCCAGATCGATCCCCTGGCATTCCGCCAACCCATGCGCTAGCCGCTGCGCGTGGTCATGATCTTCGGCTAAACGCTCGACATGATGCCGCAGCGCATAGAGGCACCCGGCCGCGATTATTCCGGCCTGCCGCATGGCGCCGCCAAGCCGTTGTTTCCATTGCCAGGCCACCTCGACAAAGTCCGCCGAGCCCGCCAGAACCGCACCGACAGGCGCCCCAAGGCCCTTGCTAAACCGAAGTTCCCCTGGCAGAATAGGCGGAGGGTTAAGTAGATCAACAGGTTAGCCCAATTCAAAAGTCCATTT
>CBCXVS010000376.1:0-1764 GCA_965178525.1 uncultured bacterium
GTCAATTCGTTTCAGGCTTTTGAGTTTTTATTTCAACAAGTTGTCGCCGAATCACGGGAGGAACTTCGGACTAGGGCGTGACCTGAATCTTGATATGCTCCGCCTTGCGCTCACTGAGCGGGATAAATCCATGCGTGACGATATCGCGCAGCGGCACATCAGCCGTGATATGACGACGCGTATCGATCCCGCCGCCCACCAGGACCGCGATCGCATCGGCAAAATCTTGCCGCTGATAAATCAACGACCCCATAATCTGCTTCTCAGTCAGCAGGATCATGCGGTAATCCAGCGCCACCTTTTCATGAAACACCCCCAGCACCACGATCTTCCCGCCCTTGCGGGCCACATCCACCGATGTGCGTAGGCTGCTCGGCGCGCCGGCAGCTTCGAGCACCAATTCGGCGCCGAGACCGTCGGTGCGCTCCAGGATGCGTTCCTCTAATTTTGGATCGTCGGGTTCCAAGACGAGCGAGGCGCCGTATATTCGGGCCAGCTCCTGACGCGGCGCATATTTGCCAATCGCCATGATCTGGGCTGCTCCGAAGGCTTTGGCCATGAGAATCGCTAGCAGGCCGATGTTGCCAATACCGACGACCACAACGCTGTCCGGCTTGTCCACGCCTGCCAGGCGCCAGCCATGCACACTGACGGCCGTGGGCTCGACCAACGCACCCAGGTCCGGGGGGAGGTCGGGTGGACGCACGTGGGGCTGATAGGCCGGCACACAGACGTAGTCGGCAAAGCCGCCATTGGTGCCGGAGCCGGTGATGCCATTGCGGTTAAAATCGATGCAGCGATTGTAATACCCGTGTTGGCAGTAAAAACAGGCGCCGCAATAAATCGTCGGCTCGACCACGACTTGCTGTCCGACCTGCCAGGCGGTGACATCGGGCCCCAGAGCGGCAATCTCACCACAGAACTCATGACCCATGATAAAGCCCGGCGGCCAGGGATGGGAGCCGTAGTGAAAGCGGTTCAGATCGCTGCCGCAGATGCCAGCTTGTTGCACTTTGATCAGGACTTGTCCGGCTTGCGGTGTGGGTTCGTCGACGTCGGTGACGCGGATATCACGGGGTCCGTGGAAGATGGCGGCTTGCATGGTTTGGTTTCCTCTGATGAAAAAGGGAGCCGCGAAGGACGCGAAGGGACGCGAAGCGAACGGGAAGCATCTTAGCCGCCGGCTTCGCGCAGGGTTTGTAGAATCAGCTGTTGCGCCACGCCGGCGGCGGCACCCCAATGCGCCGTGCAGTCTCTGACCTCGGCTTCCGACGGCATACGGCCTTGTAGGTACACGGTGGCAATCGCTTTGCGTACGCCGAGGTCGCCCGCTGAGACGCGGGGGCGGCCCAAGGCGCGGGCGAGGAACCATTCGGCTGTCCAGAGCCCGATGCCGCGCAGGGCGGTTAAACGCGCAATGACGTCGTCGTCGGGCGCCTCGCGTAACGCTTCCAGGTCCAGAGAGCCATCTGCGACAGCCGTGGCCAAGGCGATGATGTATTCGGCTTTGCGGTTGGGAAATTGTAAGGCGCGCAAATCGGCAACGGTAGCTGTGGCCAGGCGTTCCGCTTCGAGGCTGATGACCTGATACGGACCCAGAGTATGGGGCTGGCCGAAGGCCTCGGCCAGCCGGCACCGCGTGGTGGCGGCCCAGCGCAGGTTGACTTGTTGGGCGCTGATGGAGCGGATGAGCGCTGTCAGCAACTCGGACTGCAGCACCGGCCGCACACCACAAAAACGCGACTCCAGGTCGGCGATCACCGG
>CBCXVS010000376.1:1774-6090 GCA_965178525.1 uncultured bacterium
GACTACCACGGTGATGTGGCTGGAGCGCCGGCGGAAGGGATTCACGCGTCCGCGGCCCTTGGGCCGCCATCTGCGCAGCGAGGGACCCTGATCGACAAGCACTGTCTTGGCCACCAGCTGGTCGCGGTCGAGGCCGTAGTTGTTCTCCGCGTTGGCGGCCGCCGACTTGATTACCTTGGCAATCTCGTAGGCGGCTCGGTGCGGCATGAAGGCCAGCGCGGCGAGGGCTTCCGGAGCGCTGACGAACATGCGCCGGACCAGGGATTCGACAGCCGGGGCGTGCAACGCGTCGGCAATGGTCACCTCGGCCGTAGGCGCGTCGGGAAAGCCGGTGAAGGTACAGGCAAAGGGAATCGTCCGCCCGTCAACCCGTGTGGTGCGCACCAGAACATGGCCGTCCCAGCGGTCGATGAGATCATCTCCCCAGTGCCGGAAAATGTCGAGCGAAAGGGGAATGTCGAGGGGACCCGCCAAATTGACACGGAACGTATGGAGCTGGTCTGGTGGTGGCATACGATCTAGCTACGTTTTCACTGCGTTTAACATCATGATACACGTCGAGACTGTGGTATGATACCTGCTTTGGAGAGCGAGGGAAACCTTACGCGAGAGGACACGTCTATGACGGCAATGGAACACGGCGGTCAATCACTCGCTTTTATCGGCCTGGGCGCGATGGGTGGGCCCATGTCCAGGCGTCTGGTACAGGCGGGGTTTACGGTGACGGGCTACGATATCGACGACAACGCGATGGAGCGGCTGCGCCAGGCAGACGGGAGACTGGCCGCGAATCCTGCCGAGGCGGCGACCGACGCCAGCGTTTTGATTACCATTGTGGCGTCGGCAGCACAAGTAGAGGATGTCTTGTTCAGTTCGACCGGGGCGCTGCATACCCTGCCAGCAGGGAGCACGGTGATGGTGTGCAGTACCGTACCGCCGACGTATATGCAAGACCTCGGACGGCGGTTGCACGAGCGCGGATTTCCGCTGCTCGACGCGCCGGTGAGCGGTGGTGTCAGCGGCGCTACAGACGGTAGCTTGACGATGATGGCCTCGGGATCGGCAGCGGCGTTTGAGGCGTGTGATGCGGTGATTCCGGTGCTGGCCGCCAAGGTCTATCGCCTGGGCGAGGAACCGGGGCATGGGTCTATTGTCAAGGTCATCAACCAGTTGCTGGTCGGCGTGCACCACGCCGCCACGGTCGAGGCCATGGCGCTGGCGGCACGGGTGGGGGCCGACCTCGAATGCGTGTACGAGGTCATTGCCAATAGCTCCGGCGCCTCGCGTGTGTTCACGGGCCGCGTGCCGGAATTGCTTAGCGGCGATGATGCGCCAGGGGGCGCCCTGGATATTTTTGTGAAGGATTTGGGCATTGTGCTCGATGTCGGCAACGATACCCATTTCCCGCTTCCCATGACGGCCAGCGCGCACCAAATGTTTCTCATGGGGTCGGCAGCGGGGTTGGGCCGAGAGCGGGCCATTTCCCTCATCAAAATCTATGAGAAACTTACCGGGATACAGATACCGCCGGAATCCTCAACCTCCAGCTGACACGAGAAGAGATGTGCGTGATGCGTCAGATGCTGCCGTTTCGGCCTTTGCCCTTGCTCTCCGGACCGCACACCCAAACGATTCTTGCGGCACAGATCAGTTTGGCGGTTGAGCCGCCCTCGGTGACAGAGGTCGTACCGCTCCCGGATGGCGACCGACTGGCCCTGGAGATCGCCACGCCGGAGACGTGGCAGCCGACTGACCCGACAGTGCTCCTGCTGCACGGTCTGTGTGGCTGTCACATGTCGCCCTATATGGTTCGCATGTCCCGCAAGCTCTGGCGCCGCGGGGTGCGTGCCGTGCGCATGAACATGCGTGGCTGCGGCTCAGGGCATGGGCTGGCGCGCCAGCCGTATCATAGCGGACGCAGCGAAGACGCACTGGCTGTCCTCGAGATGCTGCGTCAAACGACACCGCGTTCACCGCTGACAGCCGTTGGATTCTCGCTCGGCGGCAATGTCCTCTTAAAACTTGCTGGAGAACTTCGGGATGCGGCTTCGGCCTATCTCCGACATCTCATTGCCATCAGTCCCCCGGCCGATCTTGCCGCGTGTGTGCAGTTGCTCGCCCAACCGTCCAATTGGATATACGCGCGGCGTTTCGCGCGTCTCCTCAAAGTGGCCGTCACCACCCGTCATGGCCTGTTCCCCGATCTGCCGCCGGTATCGCTGCCCGAACGGTTCACGCTATATGAATTCGATCATGTTTACACCGCGCCGTGGTGTGGCTTCCGCGACGCGGACGATTATTACGCGCGGTGCAGCGCCGCACCACTCGTGCCGCACATCACCCTGCCCTGCCGTATCATTTTTGCGGCGGACGACCCGCTGATCGACACCACGGTGTTTGACCACGTCGCCTTACCTCCGAATGTGCAGGTCCTCCATACCGCACAAGGCGGCCACATGGGGTTTCTGGGCCTCCCTGGCCGGGCAGGCGGCTACCGCTGGCTGGATACGCAACTCTTAGCCTGGCTTAGCGCCGCCACGCCGAACTTGAATGCGGCATGCGGCATGCGGCATGAAGAAAAAGCAGAACGACAAGCCGGACATACTTTTGGTACGTTCGCACTCAGTCCTCAGCCTTTTACCTGATCATCTCAATCTCACCAGCCGGATCAGCGAAAATATGTGCAGCAGGTAAAGAAGCGGCACCAGGACACTCAGCATAATCAGCGGGAGGTAGCTGAGGGCGGCGGTGGAGACCGAGCTATGGATAACGCGAAAGGGGCCGGGTCCTGCCAAGATGCCGAGCACCGTGGCGTCAAGGAGATCGAGCAGGCCAAAAATCGTCCATCCTATGGCCAATTTGCGCGCCCAGAGTTTGTGTTTGGCAAAGAAGTAGGTGACGGGGATGGCGACGACGCCACTGATGACGTCCCCGATGGTCGTGGGGATTGCATAAATCCCGGGAAGTTCCCCAATATGCCAAAAATACAGCAAATTGACGGCTACGATCCGCTCCGACTGCACGATAAACATCCAGGTCAGCGGCACCGTCAGAATGACTTGGCGGAAGGTGGGAATAAAACAATAGGCCAGGAAAATCAGCAGTAACGGGGCGACGAACGCGATCATATAAGCGAGGGGAAGACTGTCGGGGGCGGGCACAAAAAATTTATCCTTGCCCAGTTGATAGATCAAAACAAACCAGCCCACACCTATGATCGCGGTGACTGTGTTGAATGCGATCTTCCGTCCCTGCGGTATGGCCATCTTGCGGGTCGTGAGGAACATGCCCAACCATAGCGCGAACATGAACAGGATGAGGACGCCGATGAGGACCGTGGACCAGAATATTGTCCAGAATGCCACTTGCCACCTCCTGGGTCGATGCCGTTGACGATTAATGTGGTGGAAGAACCTCTCGGCTGCAAGTGCCCCGCAGCCGGGACGGCGCAGCACGGTTGCGGCGTTCTATCGACACGACGGCGACGCCTTTGTCCGGTCGTCAAGACGTAGCATTCGCCTTAGCCTCCCAGAGGTCACTCCGCAGTAAGATCTGCAGGATGAGGTAATGGCTCACAAACATGGCCGGAACAAAGAGCGTCGGGATCCAATAGCTCGCGCCCATCCCCAGCGGGGCCTGCGTCGTCAGTCCCAGCGATACGGCATTCACCAGATCGATGATCCCCTCGACGGTCAAGATCCAAAGCAATGGGACCGTCACGGACCATCGAGAGCGCAGCGCCACAAGGGAGAGCAGCGCCAGCACCGAGGCGGTGAGATCGCCCAACCCGGCGGGATACGCAAACTCTGGGGGCAGTTGACGCAGAGTCGCCCCCTCGGCCAGAAACATCATGCCGTAGTGCCGAAACGTTTGCACCAGCAACAAGATCTGCAGCGCGCTCTGACGCGGCAGTTTCGCCAGATGTGGGGCGACGTACCAGGCGGCAATCAGAGAAAGGAGCAATAGGATGTAGAATCCGTTGAGTCCGGCAATGTAATCCGTCAGGGGTTGCTTTTGCAGATCAAACGTATCAGTCAGCAGGAAGATCGCAAAAACCCCGAAGCCAGCCAGCACAATGACGAGATACACGACCCAGGGCTTGACCTTGGAAGCCTTCGACATGTGTTCTCTATTTTGATCTTGCATGTCGATTTCTCCTCCCGAATGGTTCCGTTGTCCCTGGCTTGTGAGACCTGGGCGGCCCCCATGGCACGGGACGATGACGCGTCCGCACGCGCTTTAGCCCAATTCAAAAGTCCATTTACATGGGAACAATCCAACCTCCTGAAACGACATGGCTTATGGTCATACGTTTT
>CBCXVS010000377.1:0-6083 GCA_965178525.1 uncultured bacterium
GGTCAATTCGTTTCAGGCTTTTGAGTTTTTATTTCAACAAGTTGTCGCCGAATCACGGGAGGAACTTCGGCCTAGAGGTTGTTAACATCTCCCGGAATGGATGAAAAAGGGAGCCACGAAGGACGCGAAGGAACACGAAGAGAAGCTGAAATCACTGTTGTGCTTGTTGCCGTGCCTGTACCAAAGCCTGCTCACAAAGACGTGAGCCGACCCAGAAATCGGGTTGGGTTTTGATCTGATGTATGAGCCATTCGAATTCTTGGAAGGAAAGATACCCCTGCCGGAAACCGGCAAGTAGTAAACCGATTGTCCCTTTGAGGGAAAGTCCGACCTGACGAGCTGCTCTGCGAGCCTGCATGTCGTCGATCAAAACCCAGTCAGCCGCTTTCTGCCGGGCGAGGACGATAACTTCGAGTTCGCCGAGATCGATGGCTTGGGCCCAACTGGGAAGTGGAGAGGGCAAAGCAACATCGACAATTCGTATAGACCCTTGCCGAATAAAGAAATCTACGGCTTGAGCATCAACTGCTCCGAGCCTGAAGCCGTTCGACACAACTTCGTTAAAGACCTCCCGGGGGATAAGGATCTCATCGTAGAGTTTCCGTAACAGACCGAGTTGCCCAAGCCTGCCTAGAGCGATCAACGGACCGGCATTGCTGACCACTTTCACGCGAGTTCCTCAGCGATGGTCTCGTCATCGACATCCGCGTAGATCCCTTGGGCGACTGCATAGTGACGCATCTCGCGCAGGGAGACCCCAGCGAGACGAGCGGCATGCCACATAGAGACATGGCCTTGCTGAAATAGCGTCAGGCTCTGAGCTTTTTTGATTTCCCGCAAGCCGATACGGAGGATACTGTCCAGCGTGTCCCGGTATGGTTCGAGTTGTGTCGAAAGATCATCAGGGATCGCTATGGTTACGGTAGGCATAGGTCCTCCCTCTCTATCACGGCGTCATAGGATGCATCTGCTCTGATCATAGCCGATTGTCAGACGAATAGGAATATTAATCCAGCCACCCAAAATGAGCGCAGGCAATCTGATACAATAACGTTCTGCCATGATGAAAAGTGGATCCACCAAGGACGCGAAGGAGCGCGAACAGAAGGGAAGTGGAGCAGACTGTGGATGCATCCGGGACGACCCAGACACGTGAGGAATGGCTCGACGAGCCCTGGCTGGCGGCCATCCGGCCGACCGCCGCCAGCCTGCCGGAAAGCGGTATCATAGCCGTGGTGAATTACGGCGTCGAGAAGCCCGGCCTGATTGAGTTTTGGGCTGGGGAAGGGGATGCGCCAACGCCTGATTTTATTTCCGAAGCGGCCATCGCCGCGCTGCGCGACGGCCGGACATTTTACACTTATCAACGGGGTACCCCCCCGCTGCGCCAGGCTATCGCCGCATACTTGCAGCGTCATTTCGAGGTGAACCTGAATCCGGAGCGCGTCATCGTGACGGGCTCGGGCATGCAGGCCATCATGCTGACGGCGCAGGCGTTGGTGGGGTCGGGTGACGAGGTCGTAGTGGTGGCGCCGATGTGGCCCAATATTTTTGCCGCCATCCATATGCAAGAGGCCGTCGCCCGGCCCGTCACGCTGACGTGCGATGCCGGGATTTGGCGCCTGGATCTCGAGCGGTTGTTCGATGCGTGTGGTCCCAAAACGCGAGCGCTCTTCATCAACACACCGGGCCATCCGACGGGTTGGATCATGGACCCAGCGGATATGATTCGGGTGCGGGATTTTGCCCGCGAGCGCGGGCTGTGGATCATCGCCGATGAGGTGTATAGCCAGTTTGTGTACGATCGGCCACGGGTCACGTCGTTTCTGGAGGTGATGGCGCCGGACGAGCGTTTGATCGTGACCAACACGTTTTCGAAAAACTGGTCCATGACCGGCTGGCGCGTTGGCTGGGTGGTGACGCCCGACGCCAAGGCGCTGGGCCAAGTGTTTGAAAATCTGGTGCAGTACAACACCTCGGGGGTGGCGGAATTCCTGCAACATGGCTGCGTCGCGGCCCTGAATGAAGGCGATGCCTACCTCAAGCATAGGGTCGAGCAATGCCAGCAAGGGCGGGACCTCGTCTGCGAGCGGCTGGGGCAACTCCCGCGGGTGCGATTGGCGCCGCCGCAGGGCGCGTTCTATCTGTTTTTCCAGGTCGATGGCGAGCCCGACAGCATGGCTTTGGCCAAGCGCATGGTCGACGAGGCCAATGTCGGCCTCGCCCCGGGCGTCGCCTTTGGCCCGGGAGGCGAAGGCTTTTTGCGGCTGTGCTATGCGGCGTCGCATCACACGTTGCAGACCGGCGTGGAGCGTTTGGCGGCGGCCTTGGCGTAACGGCGGGGCCTTGCCCCACCTTGTATTGACCCCTTCTTAATCGTCGGGGCAATTTGGTCGACTTCTTGCGCTCGGGATGATTGAGATAAATATGAAAAAGGGTAGCGCCCCCTTTTTTTCCTACGCCAGCGGCGCCTGGACGTGTTTTGACACAATAAACTTGAGGAGCCGAAAAATCGTTTCCGCCTCGATTTTTTCGACATACTCTCGGGAAGACATCACCTACATGGTCGGGGAATCGGCTTCAAATTCGCGCACCATGCCGTGTACGAAAGTCCAACTACCGCTGATCGTATAGCAGCCAAATATCTCTTGCTCGGGCTCGTGCGTTTGCTGCCAATTCAACCACGCGGCGGCTAACATTTCTCCATACAACTGAAACTGCGGATGGGTCGCCTCGAGCCCGCCTTTGGCCTCTACCACAATGAGATAGGGCGTATCGAGGAGACCGGACACACTGTTGCCTAAGACGCCATCGACATTCCCTTCCAGCACAAAGCGTGGGAATTCAGCCCGCAATGGTACTTGCGCCCAGGCCTGAATATGGTCTCGTTCGGCTAGCATCAGCAGGGGATAAATCGCGCGAGCCCAAATCGTCGCCTCGCTCATCAAACTCAGCGAGTAATTCAGGAGATGGGATTGGATCACCTGCAGATGGGCGCGTTCTTGCTCGGTCGTCTCTGACATCATACGATCCCATTGTGCCGCTACGATGCCTTGCTCTTGCAGGATGATGAGGGACCGCAATGTGACGTGAGACAAATCGGAGAATCTAAATGTCGTCATCCGAATGATCTACCTGTCCTTACAGGGTTAGCCCACAGCCGGCTTCACCGCCGTGACGAACCGCTCCATCGTGCTGATCATGCCAGGTACATCCGCCTCGGGCAGATCGAAGGTCAGGTACGTGCAGCCAAGTGTCTGCGCGCGGCGAATGTCAGCCGCAATCTCCTCGGGCGAGCCCTCGAAGGCGGCGCGTCCACTGCCCTTGGCATGCGTTGCCAGCGCCAACAGGTTGCGCGGCGCAAAGTGGACCGCATCGCCACGGCCGGCCTGAGCCGCCAGGCCGCGGACCGTGTCGATCCCTTTGGCCAGATCCTCGAGGCTGAGGCCAAGCGGATGCCAGGCGTCACACCGTTCCGCCACGCGCCGCACCGCCGGGGACGAAATCACACCGGGCATGCCGCCCACCCAGACCGGCGGATGGGGCTGCTGCATCGGCCACGGCGCAAAGGTGGCGCCACTAAACGTGAAATACTGGCCATTGAAGCTTGGCACGTCGCTCGCCCAGGCGGTCTGGATGATGCGGAGGTACTCGTCGGTCATGGCGCCGCGCTGTCCAAAGGGCAGACCTAAATCGCTGAATTCTTCTTCGTCCCAGCCGACGCCGATGCCGAAAATAAAGCGTCCGCCCGATACCTGGTCCACCGTTGCCGCCGCCTTGGCGGTGACGAGCGGATGGCGATAGGGCAGGACGATGACGCTGGTGCCGATCTCGATGCGCTGCGTGCGGCCGGCAAAGAAGGCCAGGAGCGAGAACGGATCGGGCCAGGAAGGCCCGTAGTGCTGCGTCGTTGCCGGTTTGGCCATAATATGATCCGGCACGAAGACGCCATCAAAACCCAGCTCTTCGGCCTTTAACACCAGGGTTTCCGCGTCCGTGACGGCCAAGCGCCATATGGGAAGAACCACACCGAATTTCATTGCGCCGCTCCTTGATCTATCTACATCCAGCACCATGCGAAGTGAGAAAAGAAGTCGAAGCCGTTAGGTGACTCCCACCACGTATACGAAGTGCCCGAACCGAATTAAATTCATCTTTTCCTCTGGAAAAACGATGTAGCTAATTTTGTCCGGGAACTTATAATACGCTACATCATAGCACACCCGTCGCGGTCGGCGGCGCAAGCGCAGAGGAGCGGATACGACCCTGTGAGGAGAGAGACGCATGGACTTTCAGATCGCCGAGACCGACACCCACCTGCAACAGCGCTGTCGTCGCCTGGCAGCGGATTTTGCCAGCCGCGCGGCGGCGCATGACCGGGAGGGGAGTCATCCGAACGAAAATTATGCGGCCTTGCGCCAGGAGGGCTTCTATGCCCTGAATGTGCCCAAAACGATGGGGGGAGGAGGGGTCGGGCTGCTGGGCTATTCTCTGGCAGCTGAGGCGCTGGCCCAAGGCTGTCCCTCCACCGCTCTCTCCTTTAACATGCATCTGTCGATCGTCGGGTCGCTGATGGAAAGTGCGGAAGTGCCGCAAGCGGTGAAGCAGCGCACGGCCGATTTGGTCGTCAAGGAGCGGAAACTCATTGCCGGCAATTTCTCAGAGACAAGCAGTACGGCGCTGATGGGGGCGCACACACCGGAGACGCGGGCGCGGCGGGTCGACGGCGGCTATCGTATCACGGGCCGCAAAATGTTTGCCTCCATGTTGCAAGCGGCGGATTACTGTGCCGTGTTTGCCTATCCTGAGGAGGCCACGAGTGCGACGGCAGGTATTCTCCTGCTCGTGCCCCGACAGGCGCCGGGGCGGCGCGTCGATGCGGTGTGGGATACGCTCGGCATGCGGGCGACCCGCAGTGATTCGCTGATTCTGGACGATTGTTGGGTGCCGGAAGACGCGGTGCTCCTGCGCACCGATGACATCCGGCCGTTTCGGCAAAACGGGGCGAATTGGCTGTGGGGTTCCTACACGGCTATCTACCTAGGCGTGGGCGTGGCCGCCTATCAGGAGGCGATCAACGTGGTGAAGGCACGACAGCCGCGCGGCTACACGCAGTCGCTGGCCTATCACCCGGATGTGCGCCGCCAGGTGGCCGAGATGAGTGTGGATCTGGAAGCGGCCCGGCTCATGACGTATCATGCCGCTTGGCTGAGCGACACGCAGGGGCCCACGCCGGCGACACTGGCCGCGTTGTATCGGGCGAAGTATATGGTCGGCGAGGCGGTGACGCGCATGACGCGCACCGCGCTGACGTTGGGCGGGGCGCACGCGCTGTTCAAGACCTCTCCCCTGGAACGGCTCTTTCGCGATGGCGCCGTCGCCCCGATGCAATTTCCGCCGCGAGACTTCGGTCTTGCCGGTCTGGGCATGTTGGAACTCGATCTGGACCCAGGCGAGGTGTTGCCGCCGTTACAACGCGCGTAAAAGGGTACGGCGAGAGAGGGCCGCGTCCGGGGCAAAGATCACTGCGGACGCAACGTCCCCATCACGGTGTGGCCAAGGGATGGGATACCGTACGGACATGACCTGAAGTACCTGGACAGACTTGCCTTTATACATTTCTCCAGGGGAAACATATAAAGTTAATGGTGTTTCGGTACTTACCGGGCGAGGAATCATACCGATGTCCATGATCATTTCACAAACGGATGGCGCTTTACAAGAACTGCGGCTCTTTTGGGAAGAAATCTGCTGTAACTTATCTCGATTCCGTCATCTATACGACGATGGGTATCCTCCGGAAAGCATCAAAATTAACCAGGAAGTATCGCTCGGAACACCCGATACGTTTGCCGATATCAAAGTCCAGGCGCCCGGTGCTCCTGCCTACTTTATCGAAGTGAAGTACGGCTATTCCCAGCAGCGCCTCCTCAGCACCTTGCAGCGCAAATATGGCGGCCCGTCTCGCGCCACAGCCGATGCCACCAAGCTCATCTTGGTCATTAAACATCCCACGAAATAACTGACTCCGAACAGGCGCACCACTCCCGTTCAGGCTCAAATCTGTCTTAAAACGGGTAGAG
>CBCXVS010000378.1:0-6078 GCA_965178525.1 uncultured bacterium
AGGTCGATTCGTTTCAGGCTTTTGAGTTTTTATTTCAACAAGTTGTCGCCGAATCACGGGAGGAACTTCGGTCTAGAGGAAGACATGGGAGTGGAACCCCGGTCGAGGCCCCTGCTGGCTCCGTATAGAACGATGAGCGATAGCGCTGATTGCTGACGATAGTCTCAGAGTCCGCCTCACCCTGGTAGAAGCTGTTCTGTTGCACCATATCGTCCAAAGTGAGCCCAAAAGCCGCCAGGATGGTGCGTGTAGCCGTCATGACCTGGCGCGTCTGTACCGTGAGATCGCTGGGCGCGACCGGGTGACCGGCGGCATCGAGCGCCACCTGCTGGCTGACGAACACCAGGTCGCCGCATTGCAGGCCAGCAACCTGCGGTACATCTGCAGGCCACTGCCATGGGTCGCGGAGATCAGCATACGTCCGGCCTAGCCGATGGCCATCAGCGCCACGTATGGCCCAGGCATCCATCCGGGTCATCTCGCCGCGTGGCAGGCTTGGGGTTGGCAGAGCGCTTATCGTCGGGCCGGGTGCCGCAAAGTACGCCGCCCGCTGGCGGGCCGCCGGCTCCCAGGTGGCGCGCGTGCCATCGCCCCGATACCAGGTCCGCAACTTCACAGTATCATCGAGGTCAGCCCCGAGCGCAGCAAGGACCTGCGTCAGATGCGCTATCGCCAGGTCCGTCTGCGCTATCATGTCATCGGGATGCTGCATACGGCCATCGCCGGCCTGACTCCGTTGGGCGGACGTCCAGATGTGGTCGCGGCAGCGCACCCCGTGGCTGAACGGCGGCGGCAGCGGCGCCAGTTCCGGGGGTGTAGCGGTGATGCGTTGCAGCCGCTCCCCTTCTCTGCTCAACATCGCGATGGCCTGGATTTCGACCATCATCCCGGGCAATGCCAGGCAGGGCAATGGCACGAGGGTAATGGCCGGTCCGGCGCCCTCAGAGCTACCGGCGTGGGTCAGTACGTGACGTCCGATGTCCTTGAGGAATGCGGCTTCGTCAACGCTGCCATCGTTGGCATAGAACGCCACGAGTTTGACGACGTCGGCCAAGCCGCCCCCGAATTCCCGCAAGACCGTATCGATATGCCGGATCACCACGCCGGTCTGCGTGGCGACATCGTAGGCGTGCAAGGGCTCGCCGGAGGAAGACTTATCGACCTGACCGCCAACGAAGACCATATCGCCCGCGTGTATGCCATGTTTGAAAGCCAGGTGCTGATACCAGTCCCAATGGCCCTCGGGCCATGCGTAGCTGCGCTCGGCCATGGTGACGTCCTCTCTCGCTCGCACTGAACGGCGTGTGGGCCGTCGCCATGGCGCTTAGGGCTTGGCCAACCACATGTCCTCGAAGCGGCGATTCATGTGGTGGGAATGGTGCGGTTCGTAGTTGCGGATGCGGGCCGAGCGCAACTCGATGCGGGTCCACCACAGCACCGGCATGAACCACATGTCCCGCAGGAGGACCTTCTGCATCTCTTGCACCAGTTTGATGCGCTTCGCCTCATCCAATTCGACTTTTTGCTGCTGGAACAACCGGTCGACCGCCGGGATACTCAGTTTGCTGAAGTTTGCGGACGCACCCGTGGTAAACGCTACCATCACTTGATCGGGATCCCCGTCGCCTTGCGACCCCGCGGGCCTCACGGCGAGTGTGTAATTCCGGGTGCGCAGACTCTTATACCACGTGGCGCTCTCCTCCAACTTATGCTCGGCTTCAATGCCGATCTTCTTCCAGGCCGACACCAGGTAAACGCCAAAATCGATGTACGGCAGCTTCACCGCCCGGTTGAGAAGCACCGTCTTAAAGCCGTCGGGATAACCCGCTTCCGTCAGCAACCGTTTGGCCTCTTGGATATTGGCCTGATGATCCCGCCCAAAGCCCGGCATCTCTTGCAGCGCTTCCGCCGACAAAGACCATTTGGTGTCCGGGTGCATGAGCCCCCCCGTCGTTTCCAGACCCGTCAGAGGACCCAGAACCTTGCCGATGTCATAGCGGTCAATCGCCAAGGACATGGCCCGCCGCACCCGGGCATCATCATAGGGCTTGGCATCCGGGTTGAACGCGACGCTCCAGCGGCTCAAGGCCTTGGGATAACGCACCACCACCTGATCGCCCAGCTGCTTTTTGATCGCTTCCGCTTCGGCCGGGGGCAGGCCGCGCAATTCCACATCGGTGCGCCCGGAGCGGACCGACTTGGCTCGGGCCGAAAGGTCTTTGATCATGAAGTACTTGATCCCATCCATGTAGGGCAGCCCCTTCTTAAAATAGTCGGGGTTGCGCTCGAGTTCCAGATGCGAGCCCCGCACGTACGTTTTCAATTTGAAGGGGCCCGTGCCCATGACGTTCTGTTTGTACCAGTGCGGATCCGCATCGAGCTTCTTTTTGGAATAGATAAAGTTGTGGGGGTAGGCCAGCATCGACATCATCGACGCCGAGGGGTATTTCAGGTGAAAGACCACCGTGTCGCGATCGGGGGCTTCGATGCTTTTAATCGCTTGAAACAAGCTCCGGCGAATGCTCACCACGCCTTCGGGGGGAAACACAAAGTGATCCCAGCTCGCCTTGACATCGGCCGACGTCAACTCGCTGCCGTCATGGAATTTCACGCCTTGGTGCAGCGTAAAGGTATAAATCAGCCCGTCGTCCGAGGTGGTCCACGACTTGGCCAGATCGCCGATGATCTTGGGAAAGCCATGCGGGTCGAAGACAATCAGGGTGTTGTAACACGGCGACATGGGAATCTTGACCTTAAAGGTTCCCTCCTGGTGCATGTCCAAGCTCGGGGGGTCACCGGCCAACGCGACCTTCAAGACACCCCCGTAGCGCGGCTTGTCTTCTGCTAGGGCCGACGGCATGGCCCACAGGGCCATGAGCATGACCACACCGAGGAAGCACACACTCAACTTGAAACCTTTCGTGCCATCTCGCATCATGGTTCCTCTCCTCCTACCGACGAGGGTTGCCAAGGAAAAAGACGTGGCCTATCCACGCTGACATGGCGAGACCGTTTCCCTCGTTCCGCCTCTTTCCCTGGGGATTCAACAACAAAAAAAGGCGCTCACAGACCTCCCCGGTGTCAGGAGAAGGTCCGATTATGCCTTCAGCTGCTCGTATCGCGGTTCGGCCCGTCAATAGCGTCCCAGCCAGTCCTTCAATCGACTGCGATTCGCGTGTGTGGAGGCATCATGCGCTAGAGTCCTCACGATGTCAAGACGATTGTGTGACGTCCGATGACGGCACGTCCGACCGAGCGCACGGGCAAACGATCGGGTCTACACCGGCGGATGCCGCCGATGCCACTCGGTTGCTTGCTCGTAGGCATAAGCGACGCGATACAGAAGCGCTTCTTCCAGAGGGCGTCCGTGTAGCATCAGCCCAATCGGGAACGTCTCCTCCATGCCAAAACCGCATGGAACGGACAGGGCCGGATGTCCGGTCAGGGAAGCCAGGCCATTGCGGTAAACCGCCCGCGAGCGGGCCGGTAGCTAGCGGCCCCGGATGACCACGGTCTCGGCGTTCCACGCGTCCCCGAAGGTGCTGCCGGTGGGCATGGCGATGACGTCCACCGCCTGCAAAACCGAGACCGCCTCCTGGCTCATCCAGGCGCGCTGCTGTTGGGCATGCAAATACTCGGCGAAGGATTGCTCGCGGCCCCGTTGCATGGCATCGTGGTGCTCAGGCCAGGCGGCCATCTGTTCCGGCGTGAAATGGTCATCTATATAGACGGGCGTCTCAGACACCAGGGCCGCCAGGACCGCGCGCGCCTCAGCGGCACGTGGCAAATGCACCTCGATCACTGAAGCGCCCAGCGTCTCTAACACGTGGACGGCGTCGCGGACCACCCGCTCCTCTTCCTTGCTGAGCCAGTCCTTCCAGACCCAATCATCGACTGGCACGCCGATGCGCACCCCTTGGATCCCCTCTTGCAAGCTGGCGCGGTAGTCATACCGAGGCACATTGAGGCTGACCGGATCTTGGGGGTCATAGCCGCCCAGAAACTCCAGCAGCAGCGCGTTGTCCTCGACGTTTTTGCTCAAGGGACCCGCCTGATCCGTACTCCAAGAGGAGGCCCAAACGCCAAAGCGGCTGATCCGGCCGAAGGTGGCTTTCATCCCGACGATGCCGCTATTACTCGCCGGATGGCGTACCGATCCGCCCGTATCCGTGCCGATCGAGGCCAGCCCTAACGACGCGGGCTACTGTAATCCGACATTCGACGACCTCTTCAAGCAGCAGCTCTCCGAACTCGACGAGGAAAAGCGCGTCAAGATTATCCACGAGATGGAGCGCCTTCTCCTCACCGACCCCCCCGCCGTGCAGGTACGCTGGATCGCCGAGGGCATGGCGTGGTGGCCGTGGGTGAAGAATTGGTATGACGTGGACCCGGCCTACTACAACAACGTGACCCTGGAAGAGAGCTGGCTGGATGACAAGAGTAAGTACTGAGGGGGAAGGACTGAGGACTGAGGACTGAGGACTGAGGGGTAACCGGATAGGCCATGCGGAACTATGTGATCAAGCGGCTACTGTTGGGACTCCTGACGGTCTATGGTGTGGCGACGCTGGTCTTTTTCTTGATGCGCATTGTGCCTGGCGATCCGGCGCGTATTGCCCTAGCCGAGCCGGGGCGAGAGGGCAAAGTGCCCGAGGAACTCGTGCGCGCCATGCGGGTGAAGCTGGGGTTGGCCAGGGTGGTGATCCGCCCCCATCATGAGCTATTAGAGGCCAAATACGGAGCGGCGTCGGCAGAGGTGGTGGCGGCCCTGGGCCGCTTGGATCCGCAAAGGGTCATGGAAAGTGTGAGAGCGGGTGCGCCAGTCAATGCCGCTGGGCGCATGCTCTTTGCGCCGGAGGTAGAGGTCGAGATCCGGGACATTCCCGTGTATGAGCAGTACGGGAAGTGGATGTGGAACTCGCTGCGCCTGGAGTTTGGCAAATCGCTGAAAGTCAATCGGCCCGTGACCGAGGAGTGGCTGCGATTTTTTCCCGTCACGTTCAGTGTGGCGATGCTCGCCGCCCTCATGACCCTCTTCACGGCGATTCCGCTGGGGGTGATGTCGGCGGTGCGGCAGGACCGGCTCCTGGATTACACCGGCAAAGTCATTGCCATCTCGGGACTGTCGCTTCCCTCGTTCTGGGTGGCGTTGCTCATCATCCTCGGACTGGTCATCTAGTTCGAATGGCTGCCGCCACTGGAATACGTGCCGTTTTGGCAGGCGCCGTTACAGAGTTTGAAGCAGATTGTCTTCCCCGCCTTTGCCGTGGCTTTTGCGCAGATTGGGGTGATTGCGCGCATGACGCGATCCGCCATGCTGGAAGTGTTGCGCGAGGACTATGTTCGCACGGCCTGGGCAAAGGGCTTGCGCGCTCGCGTCGTGGTGCTGCGCCATGGGCTGAAAAATGCGTTTCTCCCGGTGCTCACGGTTTTCGGTCTGCAGTTGGGCTTCTCTCTTGGCGGTTTGGTGGTCGTCGAACGGGCCTTCAACTTGCCCGGACTGGGCAATTTTTTGGCCGATTCGGTCGTCTTTCGGGATTACAATGTGATTCAAGCCACGCTCTTCGCCACCGCCGTCTTCGTGACGGCCACGAATCTGCTGGTCGATCTCACCTATGGCTGGCTCAATCCCAGAATCCGCTACCAGTAAAGGGGTCGAGGGTTGCTCCGTTTTGTCCAACGTAAGCCACTTGGCGCCTTGGGCGGGGTCATGGTTGGCGTCATGCTGCTCGTGGCGATCTTGGCGCCCTGGATCACGCCGTACAGCCCGCAAGAGTTTATTGAAGGGGGTTCCGCCCGGCTACGGCCGCCCTCCTGGCGTTTCCCCATGGGCACGGACAACCTCGGGCGCGACATTTTCAGCCGCGTGATCTACGGCGCCCGGCTCTCCATGCTGGTGGGCTTTGCCTCGACGTTTTTCGGCACCGGCCTGGGCGCCATTCTGGCGCTGACGACAGCATATGCCGGTGGCATGTGGGACCTGGTGGCGCAGCGGCTCATGGACATTAGGGTTGTTCCCCAATAGTTAATGAGGTAGGCTATCCTCCCCCAAACGATGGAGGGAGCCCAGCCAGGTCA
>CBCXVS010000379.1:0-6039 GCA_965178525.1 uncultured bacterium
GATCCGGAGCAGATGCGCCCCGAAGCGCAAGCCGAATTTGCCAACTGGACGAGTTACGGTGCACTTCTGGCGATCAATATGTCATGGAATGTCTACCGTCCGATTGCGAAACATTGGCCTTTAAGCATGACTTGAAAGCCGACAGGCTAGCTTTTGATTTCCAAGTCCATTTGCTCCCTGATACTTAATCAACTTGAGACCTGCTCACCTGATCTGCAATTGTGAAGATTGAAGATGTGCCTCATTTGTTTTCTAATGACTTTAATCAGTTAGATTTATTAACAGCAACTTGACAAGTATTAGCATCAGCAAACATTGTTACCGCACCGCTAGAGCCGCTAGAGCTAGTCGTATACAAAATTTCAGATTTACAAATAAATCCTTGGTTGCTACCGGCTGCCATCACCTGGCCCGTTAAATAAAGCGACAAAACGAGATATAAACTTAAACTTCTCATAGCTTCTCCTCAGAAGAATCAACGGGGTCAGAGTCATTTGATTTTGGGAAAATCGGGGACAGACCATGTTTTCACTAGTGCTATGTAGTCTATACCCGATGGTTCATCAGTGCCAGCACGAAATTGACAGAGGCTATGAGACGGTCAGGTCCATAGATCGCTCGCTGGAAAGCCGGGGAGAGACCACCAACGAGGTCCTCGGTACGTATGGAGATGGCAACGCCTCAAGGAACGTTACGATACTTCCCAATCGTCCAAGGATAAGCCTTCCACACGCTGAAATTCCCGCGTATTGTGGGTCACGAGCGTCACATGATGCGCGGTCGCAATAGCTGCGATCAGCACATCATTCGGACCAATCAACTGTCCCAGCCGTTCCAGGTGTGCACGAATACGACCATACTCTTCCGCTGCATAGTCATCAAACGGCAAGGACACAAACCGTTGCAAAAATCGACGCTGTTTGGCGAGGGTGATCACAGGATTGTGACTCTTCATAGCTCCATAAAACAACTCAGCTTTGACCGCAGAACATACAACGATATCTTGGGGTCTGGTGGCTTCCAGACGTCGCCGAATACGGTCTGATCTCCCATTCAGATATCTAATACATGTATTGGTATCCAGTAAGTAAATCACGCGATATCCTTGCGTCTTTCATATGCGCCTTGGTCACCTCGTTCAATGGGATCCTCTTCTAAACAACCATAAGTTTCTTGAATGAACGTATGCCAATCTGAGGCATCCGTTGTTGATTCTGAAGGTTCACCAGCTTTCGGCGTATGATGTGCTGCCTCGACAGGCAATCTGAACGCTCGAATAATTTGATACAACGCCTCGATATACTCATCTCGTACATGATCGATTTCTTCTTTGAGAACTTGTTTGGTGATCATCGCGAAGTTAGTCCCCCTGCCGGTCGAGTTCGGCAAAGAGTTGGCGCAGTGGCAACGTGAATGTCGGGAGTACGGGTTCCCCTTCGAGCGTTTGGACTTCGGATAACACAATACCTTGCTCGGGCTTTGTATAGACCTCTACCGTGCGGGTATCCGGATCAACCAACCAAACCAGCCGTACCCCAGCCGTGAAATATTCACGGCGCTTGCATTCCATCTCTGCGGACGTGTTACTGGCGCTCAGCACGTCGACCGCCAAATCCGGAACCAATCCTGGAACCGGTTCGGTTGGCATGCGCCGGCCGGGGAGACGCTCCCAGGAAACAAAGGCCACATCGGGAATGCGTACCAGTCCCGGTGCGAGTCGCATCATCCCGCCCTCACCCGCTACTAAACCCAGGTTCCGGGGCCGAACAAACCCCCACAAAAGGGTGATGAACGCTGCAGCCAGGCATGACTCCCGAAACCCCATGGCTTTCTCCACCAGGACGTAGTCAACCAATTCGTAGAGGCGCCCGTCACGTGCCTGAAGATCGAGGATATCTTGTTCTGTGGCCGTTCCCGGGAGAGGGCGGAATCGCACCCGTTTGGGGGCGATTCCCCCAAGGTGCTTCAACAAATCGGACAAGG
Organism: uncultured bacterium; assembly: GCA_965178525.1. Lineage (GTDB taxonomy): Bacteria > Tectomicrobia > Entotheonellia > Entotheonellales > Entotheonellaceae > CBCXVS01. The sequence continues at coordinate 1,984 of CBCXVS010000379.1, forward strand.
TTTCCAAAGATGGATCAGTGGCTAGGCTCGATGACATCGGTAGCTCCTGTTTTGAACTGACACTGGCACATCTGATATGGTGGCCTTTATGCTTTCGACATAACGCGAGGATCATGCCCTACGTTGCTTCATGAAGCAGCCCTGCATCTCATCCACCCCATCATCCGTGTTCCTTCGTGATGAGATCAACTCCAATAAGCCATGGCGGAGGCGCCGGACCACCGGCCAGCTTGTTCGGCGTTGGACGCACAACGTGACGCCACGGAGTTTTGGCGTGCGGCCGTGCATTTTTGTTGCACTTTGGGCTCTTTAGTGCGATTATGCTTGATGCTTGCGGTGAGGAGCAAGGCATTATGGGTGTCGTCACTGCTTTTGTCATGGGCGCGGCTATTGGCGCCGCTGTCACACGGCTGATAGACCAAAGGCGAGCACGTCAAGAGGCGGCACGCCTGTGCGGACAGTTACAGCAGACCTGGACGTCGCTGTCACAGCTGCAAGAGCAGCAAGAAACCGCTGACGATTTACGGAAACAACTTGCCAGTGCCGCCGTCACCATCCGTCAATTGCAGATAGAACGAGAGACGGCGTCCCATGCCTGGACCGATGTGATCATCCTCGATCGGCTCGAGGATATCTCGGGGATTACCCCGAGATTTGCCTATCGTCTGAATCAGGCCGGCATCCTGACCTATGCCGACTTGGCCAGTCAGTCCCCTGAGCGTCTACAGGATCTTGTCGCATCAGATGAAGAGGTTATTCCCGCGCATGATTGGATGGCGCAAGCGCGTACCTTAGCCGGTGAGGATGACATGGCGGCAGAGACCCGGGTCCGTTGATCCACATCCCTCGGCTGCGAGCCAAGTGCTCTTACAGGAACACCCCATGTCCGACATTATCGCCATCGTCAGTCATAAAGGCGGTACCGGCAAGACTTCACTGGTGCAGAATCTCGCCTATGAACTGTCAGACGAACGCGTGCTCGCCGTCGACCTAGATCCCCAATCCAATCTGACGATCGGCTATGGACTCGACCCAGGCGACGATAGGCCCACGGTCTATCATGCCATGCATGACCCTGCTGAGACCCCTCATACCATTGTGCAGAACGCCGCATTCGACGTGCTGCCGGCCAACCTGGATCTCGCGTTGGCGGAACAGCAGTTCGCCGGGCACTACGATCGCAATGACAAGCTCAAAGACGCGTTGCAGGGCGTCCAGGATGATTACGACTACATTCTGATCGATAGCCCACCCAGTCTGGGATTCTTTGCGTTCAATGCCCTGACCGCCGCGACGCAGGCCATTGTTCCTCTCCAATGTCAACCGTATGCGCTTCATGCTGTCGATAATACCTTACACCTGATCGCGCTGGTGCAAAAAGGCAATACGGCGCTGTACCTGCAGGCCGTGGTCTTGACCATGTATGATCGGCGCGTGACGTTGACGCGGTCGATTGAAAACACGGCGCGTGCGAAGTTCGGCGACCTCATTCCGCAAACCGTCATTCCCATCAATGTGTCGATTGCTGAAGCGATCTTGGATGGTGTACCCGTCGCGGTGTATGCTCCCCATTCCGCCGGCACGCAAGCTTACCGAGACCTCACACAGGAACTGTTTTATGGCTAAGAAAAAGCAAGCGCTCGATGCCAAGTTAGGGAGCTGGACCGATCAAGCCGGCCTGAGCCGTACGCAGGCCGCCGGGCGACGCGCCTGCTGCCATGGAGCCATCCGCTAGGACGAGGCGTGAGGAGTATGTCGTGGCCCGCAGCCTCATGGACCGCATCGCTGACACAGCCGCGAAGCACGGCATGAGCCGCAACGAACTGGTAGGCTATCTGCTAACCTGGTCCCTGGACTAGGTGGATACTGGCGTACACGACATTCCTAGTCCCGCGTTCCGCCCCTAGCGTCTCCCTGTAAGATTCTGATTTTGTTAACCTTATGGTGCTAAAAAAGGGCAATCTACTTCCGCTGGTCTGTACGAGGGGGCGTTCGTCGTAGAGGACGGGGGTGTATCGCCCTCCGGGAATGGCTGCACCACACCACAGCCCGGATACAGGGACACGTGGCACACGGGTGAGCAACACACGAGGGATGAGGCGTGCTGCTATAAGGCGAGCAAAAGCACAGCGAGCCAGACATGACAATCTGTCAGCAAGAGCGTAGGCATAACCTACGTGTGGCCATGACATGCGTCAAATGACAATTTATGCTTGACTTTTTGGGGCAAAACCATTTATGAACCAGACATGGCTCGAATTGAGTCCCACCTCTTAATTTTCCATGCAGAAAGGATTATATCCATGCCACAATCAATATTAGAAATGGCTAAGGATCTCGTCCAGGCCATGATTCAGGCCGGCACGTTAGCTCCGGAGGACATGCAGAAGGAATTGCAAAAGACCCACGCCAGTTTGCTGGGCCTCAAGGCCCAAGAAGAGGCCGCTGGGGGCAATGGCGCACTCGCGGCTCCGCTGACCAACGCCGAAGACACCGCACCCGTTGATTGGAAGAAGAGCATCAAGAAATACACCGTCGACTGTTTAGAGTGTGGGACGTCGTTTAAGCAACTATCGGTGCGGCATCTGCAACAGCATGATCTCGATCCGCGCTCGTACCGGGCCAAATATGGGATTCCCAGAACCCATCCGCTATCCGCCAAAGAGACCACGGCCATGCGCAAGAAGATCGTGCAGGAAAGCCGGCCCTGGGAAAAGGCCCCGACGTATGTGAAAGCGCAGAATGCCAAGGATACGAATAGCATGGCGGCAAAAGGCAGACGGGGGCGCAAACCCGCCGCGACGGACGCCTAATCCCGCCGGTGTAGCCCGGATCCGACTTGAGGGAGCATCATGACGGGCAAAGCGAAACACCCGTCATGCACGGCAATCCCATGAGTGTGCATAACGGGTCTCCTTCATGATAAGGCTGTGGTTGCCCCGATGAGATCAGGCTGCACCGGCGCGCGCTAGGTCTAAGAGATATGGGATGGGTAAAGTGTTCATCTTCCGTGGCGGGCCAAACCCGCCAACTCACGGTTGCAGCACCAACCGAACGGGTCTGATGTGCTTGGAGTGCCGCGTCTGCGTCCGATTGTAGGCCGCCACGGAGATATACACCGGACGTGCAGTTGAGAAGGCGACGTCATATTCACTGCCGGTATCCAGAGCGCGGCGCGCTTCCAGAGTCCATTGTCCATCGCGCCAGGCCGCTTTGGCGCGAACGTGGGCCCGGTCGCCTTGGAAGGGAGATATGACGATGTTCGGTATCAGGGTCCCGATGGGATACGTATCCGCCTCGGCGCTATACGGTTTCCCTTCGGACTTGTGAATCCACCAGGTGACCCCGTCCTCGGAGGTCGCCGGAGCCGGGTTCAGTACGATATCGTTGGTGTGTGGTAATATCTTGGGCCGGACGTACGTATCGGCCAGTTGCTGATCGGAATCCGATTTCACAAAGTTGTAGGCATAGCCGCCACCGCTTTTGGGATCCGCGTGATAGCCACCGCTGTAGCGTGTGGTGGGCTCGGCCGGCATGGGGTCAGGCGCCTTGAAGTGCTGATCATCCATGAAGCCGGGTTCTCCAAATGGCACGCCCATGGGATTGGTCCGGACAGATTTCCAATGCCAGACGTCGCCGACGTCGCCAGTGGTGTAGTGTAACCCGTGCTTGTCGCCACGTTCGGCGTACGGACCCACGCCGAGGTGACAGGTTGCGGCACAACTGCCATTCTTGACATCCGTGATGTAGACGGAGAGCTTGTCTTCGTAATAGACATTCTCATCCGCTTTCTCGAACGCGGTTTGCAGGACTTTCCAGCCATTTGCGGTTTTGAGGAGCGGAAAGCGCTTGTAGCTGACGTCGGGATCGTCCCACTGGAATTGGAAATAAATCTGCTTGCCATCGTGTACGGCCTTGACGGCGATATCGACATGATCGTCCGGATTATTCACGCCTGTGACCGTACGGATCGTGACGGCCTTGGTTTGGTTCCAGATCGGATCGTTGAAAGCGCCATCGAGGACGGGGGCAGCGAGATGGTTGGGGATGCGCGTC